>JBAYQE010000024.1:0-33092 GCA_041677345.1 Thiohalomonadaceae bacterium | reverse complement strand
TGAGCATGAGCATGAGCATCACCGTCACCCAACTTCGCAAGTTCAAGGAACAGGGCCAGCGGTTTGCCGCGCTGACCGCCTACGACGCCAGTTTTGCCAGGCTCATGGACGAAGCGGGTATCGAGGTGGTGCTGGTCGGCGATTCCCTGGGCATGGTGGTGCAGGGCCAGGAATCCACCGTGCGGGTGAGCATGGATCAGATGGTCTATCACACCCGCATGGTGCGCCGTGGTGCCCAGCGCGCCCTGGTGATGGCCGATATGCCGTTCCTCAGCTATGCCACGGCCGAACAGGCCCTGCACAATGCGGGCAGGCTGATGCAGGAAGGCGGCGCGCACATGGTCAAGCTGGAGTGCGTGGCCGAAGACGTAGCCATCGTCGCCCACCTCGCACGCCACGGCGTTCCGGTTTGTGCACACCTGGGCCTGCTGCCGCAGACGGTGTACAAGCTGGGAGGCTACAAGGTGCAGGGGCGCGTCCAGGAAGAGGCGGAGGCCATGGTGCGCAACGCGGTCGCGTTCGAGCAGGCCGGTGCCGACGTGCTGCTGCTGGAAAGCGTTCCGCGCGGTCTCGCCGCCAGCATCACGGCTTGCCTGCGCATTCCGGTGATCGGAATCGGCGCGGGGCCCGACTGCGACGGGCAGGTACTGGTGTGCTATGACATGCTCGGCATCACCCCGGGCAAGCGTCCGAAATTTTCCAAGGATTTCCTTACCGAGGCCGGCAGCATCCCTGCCGCACTCGCGGCCTACGCCGCGGCGGTCAAGGACGGCAGTTTTCCCGCCGCCGAACACAGCTTCGAATGAGAGCAGGATTCAGCGCGCACCGGGGGCGCAGGACGGAAATGGGCTTTGTGGTGCCATACTCGGCTGATGTTGCCCGCCACCTGCTGTCCGAGTGAGCGTTCGCTGTTCCAGGCCTCTGTGGCAAATCCGCTTGCAGGATGATTCTCCCATGTACAACGTGACCACCATTGCCGCCGCGCGTGAACAGGTGCGTGCCTGGCGTGCCGCCGGTGAGCGCATCGCCTTTGTGCCCACCATGGGCAACCTGCATGCAGGGCATATCGCCCTGGTGACGCGCGCGCGCGAACTTGCTGCGCGTGTGGTGGTAAGCGTGTTCGTCAACCCCTTGCAGTTCGGTCCCGGCGAGGACCTGGCCGCCTATCCGCGGACACCGGAACAGGATGCCGCGCGCCTCGCCGAGGCCGGTGCGGACCTGCTGTTCCTGCCTGCCGAGACGGAGATGTACCCGCACGGCCGCGCGGGTGTCACGCAGGTGGAGGTGCCGGGCCTGTCCGAGATCCTGTGCGGCGCCTCCCGGCCCGGTCATTTCCGCGGCGTAGCCACGGTGGTGAGCAAGCTGTTGCATATCGTGCAGCCGGACGTGGCGGTGTTCGGGCAGAAGGATTTCCAGCAGCTGGCCGTCATCCGGCGCATGGTGCATGACCTGGATTTCCCCGTCACCATCGAAGGCGTCGCCACCGCGCGCGAGGCCGACGGGCTGGCCATGAGTTCACGCAACGGCTATCTGTCAACGGAGGAGCGCGGTCGAGCGCCGGGCCTGTATCAGGTGCTGACGGAGGTGGCTGCGGGACTGGCGGCGGGCCGCAGGGATTTCACCGAGCTGGAGCAGGAGGCGGTGGATGAATTGCGCAGGCGGGGCTTCGAACCGGATTACGTGAGCATCCGCCGCGCAGCGGACCTGGCACGGCCGGCGGCGCCGGACAGGGAACTGGTGGTGCTCGCGGCGGCCCGGCTGGGACGTACGCGTTTGATAGACAACCTGTTGATTACACACGCATAGACCAGGAGAAAACCACATCCGGGCGTGGTCATTTCATTGAAATGATGGGCAGGTAGGCCCCATAATATCGCGTTCCACGCGACGGTTTACCGTTACCTGAGAGGCCTTCCCCAATGCAGTCCATGATGCTCAAAGCCAAATTGCACCGTGCCCGGGTGACCCACTCGGAGCTTGAGTACGAGGGCTCGTGCGCCATCGACGGCAAACTGCTCGAGATGTCCGGGATCCGTGAGTACGAGCAGATCCACATTTACAACGTCACCAACGGCGAGCGTTTCGTGACCTATGCCATCCGTGCCGAGGACGGTTCGGGGGTGATTTCCGTGAACGGCGCAGCGGCTCACAAGGCGGCGCCCGGCGACATCGTGATCATCGCCGCTTTCGTGGGCCTGAGCCAGCAGGAACTGGCCACCTACAAGCCCACGCTCATCTATCTGGATGAGCAGAATCGCGTCGCACGTAGCGCTAACGCCATCCCGGTGCAGGCGGCCTGAATCAGGCCTTGTTCATCGCCTTGGCCGCAGGCAGACAGTCCGCGCGCCATAGGCAGTTCTCCTGATCGCAGTAGTTGCTGTCGGCCCGGCCGAAGCAATCGAAATTGCCCTCGTCGCGCTGTATGGCGCGAATGAGGGCAGCCTTCCCTCCGACCCCCAGTTTCAAGCCGCGGTTACGTGCGATGGCGCGGATTTCAGGGATTTTCATGGGCAGCTCTCCGGTGTTTGGTTGGGCGGTGTCGTGGACCTGCCTAACTATAGACCGGAGACCCGCAGTTTCTAGCGGAGCATGATCACGTTACCGAAACTACGTGACATGTTCGCACCGTGCGTTGTCACGTAGGCGCTGCGCGCCAACGTGACCTACGGCCAGGCGCCGTATCGCGGGGTGATGCGCGAGGTAGGGAATGCTCTTCCCATGCCTCTTCTCCGTGCCGTCCATGGCCTCCGTGATTTGTCTTCTGCTCTCAACCCGTGTTGCGCATGCCCGCTGCGATGGCGTTGATGGAACGCAGCAGGGGAGCGAGCCAAAGCTGGCGCAGTTCTTCGTCGAGCTGTTCGTTGCGGTAACGCTTGAGCAGTGTGATCTGGATGTGGTTCAGGGGATCCAGATAAGGATTGCGGCGGCTGAGGGAGAGTGCCAGTGTGGGATTTTCATCGAGCAGGGCATTGTGCTGCGCGGTGGTGAGCACCTGCTTCACCGTGGTCTCGTACTCGTCGCGAATACGGCCAAAAACGGTTTGCGCCATGTTCCGGTCTGCACACAGCGCTGCATATTCCGCCGCGATGGCCATATCGGCCTTGAACAGCGACATCTGTGAGTTGCTCAGCAGGGCGCGGAAGAAGGGCCAGTCGGCATACATGGCCTGCAGCTTGGCAATGCGCTCGGCCTCACCGCGGCTCCAGCCAGCCAGTGCTGAGCCGATGCCGTACCAGGCCGGTATGGTGTGGCGGGCCTGGCCCCAACCGAACACCCAGGCGATGGCGCGCACCGAAGCCTTGGAGCGATCACCCTTGGTGCGGTGTGAGGGACGTGAGCCGATGTTGAGCAGGCCGATCTCGCTCACCGGGGTGGCTTCGTAGAAGTAGTCGAGAAAGCCCTCGGTGCGATCGGTGAGATCGCGGTAGGCATTCTCGCCCGCATCCGCCAGTGCCTCCATGATCGTGGCGTACTCGGGGTTGTCCGCACGCGGGCTGCTCACCAGGAAACGGCTGGCCTTGAGCAAACCACTCAGCCCCATGGTGAGTTCGTAGATGGCGGTTTCGGTATTGCTGTACTTATTGGACAGCACCTCGCCCTGCTCGGTGAACTTGATTTCACCATGCACGGTGCCCTCGGGCTGGGCGAGGATGGCCTCATGGGTCGGGCCGCCGCCGCGGCCGATGGTGCCGCCACGACCGTGGAACAGACGGAAGTCGATGCCGAACTCGTTGGCGAGCACGGCGACCTTCTGCTGCGCCTTGTAGAGGTTCCAGGACGATGCCAGGATGCCGCCGTCCTTGCAGGAATCCGAATAGCCGAGCATGACCTCCTGCCGGTTGCCGGCGGCTTCGAGCAGAGTGGCGTAGCACGGGTTCGCGAGCAAGGTGCGCATCACCGGCTCGATGTGTTCAAGGTCTTCGATGGTCTCGAACAGCGGCGAAATGCTGATGTCGCAGAACCAGGTATCGCCTCGACGACCGGCCAGGCCGGCGAGGCGCGCCAGGAAAAGCACCTCCATGACGTGGCTGGCTGCATGGGTCATGGAAATCACGTACGTACCGAACGCCTGCGGGCTCACCTCGCGGCGCATGCGCTCCATCACTTCCAGGACCTCCAGCGTCTGGCGCGTGGACTCGGAGAGCGCGGACTTGTCGATTCCGACCGCTTCGCCGCGGGCAATGAACTCAGCCAGCATGGCGATGCGCCGGTTCTCGTCCTGTGCCGCGTAGTCCTTGCCCAGTTGCGCCAGGATCTCGGTGACCGCCTGGATGTGGCGTGCGGATTCCTGGCGCACGTCCAGGTGTACGAGATAGAAGCCGAAGGTCTCGGCCAGGCGGATGAGGTCTTTCAGCTGGCCGTCGGCTACCTTGGCATCGCCGTGGCTGATGAGCGATTCGCGGATGGTGTACAGGTCGTTGAGGAATTCCTTCTCAGACAGATAGCCCTCGTTGCTGTCCGGTTCGCGGCCTTCCAGGCGGGCCTCCACCGTGCGCAGGTTGGCCTGCAGCCGATGACGCATGAAATAGAGCTTGCGGCGGTAAGGTTCGGTGGAGAAACGCTTCTTCTTGTGACCGACGAAGGCATCCGGATAGGCCGATTGGTCGCGCTCCAGGCTGGCTTCGAACACGGCGGAGGGCGTGAACCAGAGGCGTGAATGGGTGAGGATGTGGCCCAGTTCGGTCACGGAGCGCAAATACACGCGCAACACCTCGCGGTGATGCAGGCGCACGGCCATGGCGGTGGTCTCGGGTGACACGAAGGGATTGCCGTCACGGTCGCCGCCGATCCACGAACCGAAGCGCAGACAAGAGGGAATGACCACGCCACTGTCCGCGCCATAGATGCGGTGCACCGCCTTCTCCAGATTGCGGTAGGTTTCCGGTACCGCGCTGAACAGGCTCTCGCGGAAATAGAACAACCCGTTCTTGATCTCGTCACGCACCTGTGGACGCTCGGCCCGTACCTCGTCGGTCTTCCACAGGATCTGAATCTCGCTCTCGATCTGCTGGAAGATTTCGGCCCGCTGCTCGGCACCGATGCGTGGGTCGTCGAGGTTCTCGCCGGCGACGAAGATCCGGCGCAGGCATTCCATCACGGTGCGCCGCTTGGACTCGGTGGGATGGGCTGTGAACACGGGCATGAAGCGCAACCGGTTCAGCAGCGCCTGCAGTTGCTCGATACTCATGCCGTCGCGCTTGAACTCACGCAGGGCGTCGTCGAAGGAGCCGCGCCACAACGGCCCCCCCATGCGCACCTGGCTGCGGCGCTCACGGTGCTGAAAGGCCTCTTCGGCGATATTGGCCAGGCTGAAATAGGTGCTGAAGGCTCGCAACACATGGATGAGCGTGCGCGGGTCCAGGGATTCGATGAAGCGCGTCAGGCGCTCACGCTCGCGCGCCTCGGGACGCTTGCGCAGGCGGATGAAGCCCTTGCGGAGCCGTTCCACGGCGGTGAGGACGTCGGGGCCGGCCTGGGTGTCCAGCACGTTTCCGAGCAGATTGCCGAAGAGCTTGACCCGGGATCGTAACTTCTTGTCGCTCACGGTTTTATGCTTTCGAGATGTGCCAGGATGGGAGAACGCACGGGCGGGCATGGCACCCGCGCGAACAAAAGCGCGCCATTATAGCGCTTTTGTAAGATTTTGCTTATGCGGGGCGGGTAGCCACGCCCCCAGGCCGCGCTGCGGGGCCATGGAAAGCGTGGCTGATCCTAGTACCTGTATCCCCGTGCAATTCCGTACTGGCCGAGGGGATGATGAGGCAGCCAGGGAAGGCGGGAGGTACGCGGGGAATGCACGTCGTTCCTCTAGCGTCTCCGCGCCATCCCTGGCTTGCAGCATGTTGTCAGCCCGCGGAGGGGCGGATCCGAGTTCCTTCAGACGGTGCGGGCGTGGTTGCGGGCGCGGGTATAGATCTCGAGATAACGCCGTGCGCTGGCCTGCCAGCTGAAGTCCTGGTCCATGGCCGCCGTCATGAGGCGCTTCCAGACCTTGGGCTGGCGATACAGCGTCAGCGCGCGCTCCACGGCGGTCACCAGGGCCTCGGGTGTGGCGTCGTCGAACACGAAGCCGGTGGCGCTGCCGTCGGCCAGGGTTTCGGGGGTGGCGTCCACCACGGTGTCAGCGAGACCACCCGTGCGGCGTACGATGGGCGGCGTTCCATAGTGCAGGCTGTAGATCTGGTTGAGGCCGCAGGGTTCAAAGCGCGAGGGCATGAGGAACATGTCCGCACCCGCCTCCACCAGGTGTGCCCGTGCCTCGTCATAGCCGATGTGATAGCCGATGGCCTCGGGATGACGGTTCGCGAGCGCACACAACTCGTTCTCGTAAGCGAGATCACCGGTGCCCAGCACCGCCACCTGCACCCCCTGCTTCACCAGCACGGGCAGGGCGCCCAGCACCAGGTCGATGCCCTTCTGTTCCACCATGCGCCCCACCAGGCCCAGCAGCGGGCTGTCACTGTCCACCGGCAAGTTGAACTGCGCCTGCAGCGCGGCCTTGTTGGCACGCTTGTGGTGCAGTGTGGCAGGGCTGTAAGTGTGTGCGATGAGCTTGTCGGTGCGCGGATTCCAGATGTCGTAATCGGCACCGTTGAGAATGCCCGTGAGCCGGTCGCTGCGATGTCTGAGCAGTCCGTCCAGGCCGTAACCCAGGTCCGGTCCGCAGATCTCGCGTGCGTAGGTGGGGCTCACGGTGGTGATCCAGTCCGCGAACACCAGCCCACCCTTGATGAAGGAAAACTGGTTATGGAACTCCATCGCATGCATATGCCACAGTTCGGCGGGTAGCCCCAGTGCGGCGAAGCTGTTCCAGGGGAACAGGCCCTGGTAGGCGAGATTGTGTATGGTGAACACCGTGCCCGGGCGCTGCTGCTCGCGCGCGAGCAGTGCCGGTACCAGGCCGGTCTGCCAGTCATTGCAGTGCACCACGTCGGGGCGCCAACGCAGGCCGGCACGGTCCATGGCCAGTTCCACCACGGCGCGGCAGAAGGTGGCAAAGCGCTGGGCGTTGTCGGGCCAGTCGCGGCCATCCTCGCCCAGGTAGGGATTGCCGGGGCGATCGAAGCAGCCGGGGGCGTCCACCAGCCAGAGCTTGACACGGGTACCCGGCATCAGGCCTTCGAGGATGCGCACGGGTTCAAGGCGGTCGGCCACGCGCAGCGTGGCAATGGTCTTCAGTTTGCCCGCTTTGGCCACTGCCTCTTGATAGGCGGGCAGCACCAGGCGCACCGTATGGTGCAGACGCTTGAGGGCGGCGGGCAGGCTGCCACTGACGTCACCGAGGCCACCGGTCTTGATGAGGGGATGCGCCTCGCTACTGACAAACAGAATCTTCGACATAAATTTACTCGTAACCGTATCCGCCAAGAATCATAGACCTTCATATGGAGCGAGGTCGCAGAATAAGCCTTGCATACTACAATGCTTCGATGTCCTGACGGAGTGGACCCCATGCGGATTGCGATGATCGGTCTCGGCAGAATGGGTGGCAACATGGCGCGGCGCCTGTGCCGCAAGGGTATTGAGGTGGTCGGCTACAACCGCACCTTCGAGGTCGCGCGGCTGATTGCCGAGGAAGAGGGCATGATTGCCGCTGCCTCGGTGGCCGAGGCCCTCGCACAATTGCCCAGTCCCCGTGTAGTGTGGCTCATGCTCCCGGCGGGTGCTGCCACAGAGGAACAGTTGGTCGATCTGCGCGATCGGCTGGCGCCGGATGACGTCGTAGTGGATGGCGGCAATACCAATTACCGTGACTCGCAACGTCGCGGTGCACTGCTCGCCGCCGCCGGCATCCGCTTTGTGGACGCCGGTACCTCGGGGGGGATCTGGGGGCTGGAGGAGGGCTATTGCCTTATGGTGGGCGGCCAAGCCGACGCCATTGCGGTCATCGAGCCGGTGCTGCGTGCCCTGGCCCCCGCCCCCGATCGCGGCTGGGCCCACGTGGGGCCGGTGGGTGCGGGACATTTCACCAAGATGGTCCACAACGGCATCGAATACGGCATGATGCAGGCCTTTGCCGAAGGTTTCGATCTGCTGCGCTCCAAGCAGGAATTCGGGCTGGATCTCGCCGGCATCGCCGAACTGTGGCGCCATGGCTCGGTGGTGCGCAGTTGGCTGCTCGACCTTACCGCCGAAGGGCTGGCCCGCGATCAGGCGCTGTCCACAATGACGCGTGTAGTCTCGGATTCGGGCGAGGGCCGTTGGACTGCCATCGAGGGCGTGGAGCAGGGCGTGCCCCTGCCGGTGATTACCCTCGCATTGCAGATGCGCTTCGCCAGCCAGGATGCCGAGGGTTACCAGGGCCGGCTGCTGTCCATGATGCGCAATGCCTTCGGGGGCCACAAGGCATGATGGATCAACGGCGTGGAAGCGCCTGTGCGGCCCGTGTCTGCATGCTGTTCCCTTCTTGGATGTGAAGTGAATGATCGAATCCTGCACCTTCGTGATCTTTGGCGCCACGGGTAACCTGGCAGCCAACAAGCTGTTGCCGGCGCTGTATCACCTGGAAGAGGCCAAGCGCCTGCCTGACGGATTCACCATCGTAGGTTTCGGTCGTCGCGACTGGGACGACGAGGCCTGGCGCGACGCCGTGGAGAAGACCCTCATCCCCAAGGCCCGCGGCGGTCTGCAGCAGGAATTGTTCGCGCGTTTCCGGGCGCGGCTGCGCTTCTTCCCGGGCGACCTCAATGAATTCGAGGCCTACGGTCGTCTGCGGCATTTCATCGAGAACGCGCCGGACCTGCCCCAGAACGTGGTCTTCTACATGGCCATCCGGCCATCGGAATTCGCCACCGTGAGTGAGTTTCTTGCGGCCGCGGCCCTCAATTACGAGAACGGCGGCTGGCGCCGGTTGGTGATCGAAAAGCCCTTCGGCTACGACCTCGAGAGCGCCCAGATGCTGGAGGAGCGGCTGCACCGCAACTTCACCGAGGAGCAGTTGTTCCGCATCGATCACTACCTGGGCAAGGGTACCGTGCAGAACGTACTGGTGTTCCGCTTCGCCAACCTGCTCATGGAGCCGCTGTGGAGCCGCAATTACATCGACCATGTGCAGATCACCCATTCGGAGACGCAGGGCATCGAGCGCCGAGCCGATTACTATGACGGTGCCGGTGCGCTGCGCGACATGCTGCAAAGTCACCTGCTGCAATTGCTCACGCTGGTGGCCATGGAGCCGCCGGCCTCGCTGGACGCAGAGTCGCTGCGCGATGAAAAGGTGAAGGTGTTGCGCTCGATCCGGCCCATCCCACCCAGCGCAGTGCATGCGCACGCCTTCCGCGCCCAGTACCGCCGTGGCATCGTCAAGGGCGAGAAGGTCTCGGCCTATGTGGAGGAGCCGGGCGTGGCGCCCAACAGCACCACGGAAACCTATGCTGCGATCAAGTTGTACATCGACAACTGGCGCTGGCGGGGTGTGCCGTTCTACATCCGCACCGGCAAGCGCCTGGCCGCGGATGCCTCCATGATTGCCATCCGTTTCAAGCATCCGCCGCAGCAGTTGTTCCGCAAGACACCCATTGAGGCGCTCAAACCCAACTGGCTCATCCTGGCCATCCAGCCCAAGGAATGCCTGCGCGCGGAAATCCAGGTCAAGGTTCCGGGGCTCGAAATGCGCACCCGTACCGCCATGCTGGATGCGAGCATCGACGCGCCGGCGGCCGAACGGCTCGATGCCTACGAGGCCCTGCTGCTGGATGTCATCGAAGGCGATCACTCGTTGTTCCTGCGCTACGACGAAGTGCGCTGGGCCTGGCGTGTGGTGGACCCGATCCTCAAGGTGTGGTCCATGGAGCGCGACTTCATCCACACCTACCCGGCGGGGAGTTGGGGGCCTGCGGAATCGCTGCGGCTGTTCGACAAGGAAGACCAGATGTGGCGGCATTCCGTGGAGCCGGACAACGGCGAGACGGAAGAACACTGAGCACCCGTGCAAACGGTGCGAACTCGATTATAGTTAGGGACTTTCCGGCCTCACGGACCCCTGCCGGATTTCACCGAAACGGAACTGTCATGAAAAAGGAAGCCTTCATGTCGAGACTGACCGCCTCGCCCGCGTGGCAGGCCCTCCTGGCGCACCACGAGGGAATGGCGGAGCGCCACATGCGCGACATGTTCGCCGCCGATCCGCGGCGCTTCGACAAATTCTCGCTGGCCCTGGAAGGCATGCTGGTGGATTACTCCAAGCACCGCATCAGTGAGGAGACTTTCGGTTTGCTGTGCGATCTGGCGCGGCAGGCCGACGTGGAGGGCTGGCGCGAGCGCATGTTCCGCGGCGAGCGCATCAACTGGACCGAAAACCGCGCCGTACTGCACACGGCGCTGCGCAACCGCTCCGGCGCGCCAGTGTACCTGGACGGCAAGGACGTCATGCCCGAGGTGCTGGGCGTGCTCGCGCGCATGCGCCGCTTCAGCGAGGCGGTGCGCAGCGGCGAGTGGAAGGGGCACACGGGCAAACCCATCGCCTCGGTGGTGAACATCGGCATCGGTGGTTCGGACCTGGGGCCGTACATGGTGTGCGAGGCCCTGCATCTCTACGGTCAACCCGGGCTCACCATGCACTTCGTGTCCAACGTGGACGGCACCCAGATCACCGAGACCCTCAAGCGTTGCGATCCGCAAACCACCTTGTTCGTGGTGGCCTCCAAGACCTTCACCACCCAGGAGACGCTCACCAACGCGCGCACGGCAAGGCAATGGCTGGTGGGCGCGCTGGGCAGCGAGGCCGCGGTGGCGCGCCATTTCGTGGCCGTGTCCACCAACGAGGCCGCGGTGCGTGAATTCGGCATCGACACCGCGAACATGTTCGGCTTCTGGGACTGGGTGGGCGGGCGTTATTCGCTCTGGTCCGCCATCGGCCTGCCCATCGCCTTGTTCATCGGCATGGACGCCTTCGAGGAACTGCTCGGCGGCGCCTATGCCATGGACACCCACTTCCGCACGGCGCCGCTGGAGCGCAACCTGCCCGTGATCCTGGGCATGCTCGGCGTCTGGTACATGAACTTCTTCGGTGCGCGCAGCCATGCCATCCTGCCTTACGACCAATACCTGCATCGTTTCCCTGCCTATTTCCAGCAGGGCGACATGGAGAGCAACGGCAAGCGCGTGGATCGGGACGGCAACGTGGTGGACTACGCCACCGGCCCGGTGATCTGGGGCGAGCCCGGCACCAACGGCCAGCATGCCTTCTACCAGCTCATCCACCAGGGCACGCAGCTCATACCGCTGGATTTCATCGCCTCCGTGGAGACACACAATCCGGTCGGCGATCATCACCGCATCCTGCTGTCCAATTTCTTCGCCCAGCCCGAGGCGCTCATGCGCGGGCGCACCGAGGCCGAGGCGCAGGCGGAACTGGAGGCGGCGGGCCTGTCGGGCGAAGCGCTGCAAAGTTTGCTGCCGCACAAGGTGTTCCCCGGCAACCAGCCGAGCACCTCCATCCTGCTGGACAAGCTCACCCCGCGCACCCTCGGCATGCTCATCGCCCTCTACGAACACAAGATCTTCGTGCAGGGCATCGTGTGGAACGTCAATTCCTTCGATCAGTGGGGCGTGGAACTGGGCAAGCAACTGGCCAAGACCATCCTCGACGAACTGGCCGGCGACGAGCCCGTCTCGTCACACGACGCCTCCACCAACGGCCTCATCAACCACTACAAGCGGGTGCGTTTGGGATGAGAAAAGTCCGCGAATGAACGCAAATGAACGCGAGTAGGCGGTGGAAGCGCTGTAGGTCACGTTGCGAAGCTACGTGACATCTTTGTACCGCCTCGTGTCACGTAGCCGCTGCGCGCAACGTGACCTGCGACGTGATATCCGTTCTATTTGCGGACCTCACCGCTGTGCTGCCAGGGCCAGCGGCCGCTGATTTCCAGATCCAGGGAAAAGCTCAGGAAGGTTCGGATGGCGACGATGCCGGCGAGGATGCCGAGATTGGTGAAGGTCGGTTCCACGGCCACGGTGCGGATGATGTCGGCGGCGACGAGGAATTCGAGGCCCAGCAGGATGGCGCGGCCGAGATTGGCGCGGAAGGTCTGGTAAGCGTCCGGCGCACGCCGCTGATGCAGGTAACGACCGGACACCGCAACGCTGCCGAGCACGATCACGCCCACCCCGATCGCCTCGACCGCGATCACGAGCACTTCGATCACTGCCCTGAATGCTTCTTCCACCCGTGGCCCGTCCCTGGTGCGCCGCTTCGAGGTGATCGTAGCCGACAGCCGATCACCGTGGGCTCCGGAGTCCGCCTGCGTGGCCACGGCGGATGCCCCAACGGGTCACCGAGCCGTCGGCGATGGAGCGCCGTAGGTCACGTTGCGAAGCTACGTGACATTATTGTACCGCGTTGTGTCACGTAGCCGCTGCGCGGCAACGTGACCTACGACTCGGCCTCTTTGTTTGCGTCATTTGCGTTCATTTGCGGACTTCACGTCCGTGACGGTCAGCCGAGCCGCCGGCGGTGGAGTATCAAACCGGCCAGGGGCGGCAGGCTGAGCACCAGGGAATGGTCGTGACCCATCCAGGGCACCGGGTCGGTGTGGAGTAGGCCGCCGGGACCGGCATTGCTGCCGCCGTAGTATTCCGAGTCGGAATTGAGCGCCACTTCGTAGGAGCCGGGCAGCGGCACGCCTACGCGGTAGCCGTTGCGCGGCACCGGGGTGAAGTTCAGTACCACGACCGCCAGATCGTCGCCCGCACGGCGCGCGAAGGCGAGTAACGAGTGCTCGGCGTCGTCACAGTGCAGCCAGGTGAAGCCTTCCTGGGCGAAGTCGAAGCGGTGCAGGGCCGATACCCGCCGGTGCAGGTGGTTGAGGTCGCGCACCATGCCCTGCACACCCTGGTGGCGCGGGTAGTCGAGCAGGTGCCATTCGAGTGCGGTATCGTGGTTCCATTCCCGTCCATGGGCGAATTCGTTGCCCATGAACAGCAGCTTCTTGCCGGGCATGGCATACATGTAGGTGTACAGCAGCCGCAGGTTGGCAAAGCGTTGCCAGTCGTCACCCGGCATCTTGTCGAGCATGGAACGCTTCATGTGTACCACTTCATCATGTGAGAAGGGCATCACGAAGTTCTCGGAAAAGGCGTACAGCAGGCCGAAGGTGAGCTGGTTGTGGTGGTATTTCCGATGTACCGGCTCCCGGTGCATGTACTCCAGGGTGTCGTTCATCCAACCCATGTTCCACTTCATGGAAAAGCCCAGGCCGCCACTGTCCACCGGGTGCGAGACCATCGGCCAGGCCGTGGATTCCTCCGCGATGACCAGTGCGCCGGGAAACCGCTCGTGGACCACGGTGTTGAGCGTGCGCAAAAAGGCGATGGCCTCCAGGTTTTCCCGCCCGCCATGGACATTGGGCACCCAGTCGCCGTGCTCGCGGGAATAATCGAGGTACAGCATGGAGGCGACCGCGTCCACGCGCAGGCCGTCGAAATGGAACTCCTCCAGCCAGTGCACCGCGCTGGAGATGAGGAAACTGCACACCTCGGCGCGGCCATAGTTGAAAATGAGCGTGCCCCAGTCGCGGTGCTCGCCCCGACGCGGGTCCTCGTGTTCGTACAGCGGCGTACCGTCGAAACGGGCGAGGGCGAAGGCGTCGCGCGGGAAATGGGCCGGCACCCAGTCGAGTAGCACGCCGATGCCGTTCTGGTGGCAGTAGTCCACCAGGTAACGCAGCCCGTCTGGATCCCCGAAGCGGCTGGTGGGGGCGAAATAGCCGGTGGTCTGGTAGCCCCAGGAGCCGTCCAGGGGGTGCTCGGTGACGGGCAGGAGTTCGATGTGCGTGAACTCCAGGGTTTTCACGTATTCCACCAGGCGATGGGCCAATTCGCGGTAGTCGAGGAACTGGCCGTGGTTGTCGCGTTGCCAGGAACCGAGGTGTACCTCGTAGATGCTCATGGGCGCGTGCAGCCAGTCCAGTCCGGCACGTGCGCGCAGCCAGGCCTCGTCCCGCCATTCGAAGCCCTGAGGGGGCGGAATGCGCGCTGCGGTGCTCGGGCGCTGCTCGAACCAGCGTCCGTAGGGGTCGGTCTTCACCGCCACCGCGCCGGTGTGGCGATGGCGCAACTCGAACTTGTAGAGCTGTCCCGGCGTCAGCCCGGGGATGAACAACTCCCACACGCCGCTGCCGCCACGGGAGCGCATGGCGTGGCAACGGCCGTCCCAACGATTGAAGTCGCCCACCACACTTACCCGTTCCGCGTTGGGCGCCCAGGTGGCGAAGAGCACGCCGTCCACGCCGTCTATACTGAGTGTTCGCGCGCCCAGAAAGCGATAACTGTGGCGATGCTGCCCTTCGGTGAACAGGTGAAGGTCCAGGTCGCCTATCTGCGGGGGGAAGCAATAGGCGTCAAAGAATTCCCAGGTGTGGCCATGGCCATCCTGCGCCTCCAGCCGGTAGCGCAACGGAACGTCCTCGGCCGCGCCTTGCCATTCGAATACATCGGTGTGGTGCAGGCGATACATGGGCAGCCGTGCCCGGGTGCCATGGAGCAGGACCGATGCTGCACCGGGAACGAGTGCGCGTACCACCACGCCGTTGCCGTTCGGGTGTCGCCCGAGGTATTGGAAGGGGTCGTGGTGTCGGGCCTCGAGCAACCGTTGCAGGGGTTCGTATGAGATCAACGCGTTCACTATGCCTCGCCGTGATGGTGACACCACTTAACTGGTCTGCGCGAAAAATACCATCTATAACTCGTTAGTCAAAAATCCCGCGTACGGATAAGATGAGGCTTACCGTGCGCAGTGATGCCCGCCAGGAGGAGAAGGGAAGATTTATGCCTTTGACCAAGACGTCCCGTTTCGTCAGTCGCCTTACCCGCGACACCCTTGCCCTGATACTCGCCGGTGGCAGTGGCACCCGCCTCAAGGGACTGACCCAATGGCGCTCCAAGCCGGCCGTGCAGTTCGGGGGCAAGTTCCGCATCATCGATTTCCCGCTCTCCAACTGCCTCAATTCAGGGATCCGGCGCATCGGCATCCTCACCCAGTACAAGTCCCATTCCCTCATCCGGCACGTGCAGCAGGGCTGGAGCTTCCTGCGGGCGGAACTGGGTGAGTTCGTGGAGCTGTTACCGGCCCAGCAGCGTATCGACGCCTGCTGGTATGCGGGCACCGCCGATGCCATTTACCAGAATCTGGACATTATCCGTTCCCACAGCCCGGAATACGTACTGATTCTTGCAGGCGACCACATTTATCAGATGGACTACGGCCCCATGCTGGCTTACCACGTGGAGCGTGATGCAGACATCACCATCGGCTGCCTGGAGGTGCCGGTGGCCGACGCCCGCTCATTCGGTGTCATGAAGGTGGACGATCAATGGAATGTCACCGGCTTTCTTGAGAAGCCGTCCAACCCCGAATCCCTGCCGGGCAAGCCGGGCGTGGCGTTGGCCTCCATGGGTATCTATGTATTCAACACGGAATTTCTCTACGACCGCCTCATCGAGGATGCCGACAACGCCCGCTCCTCGCGCGACTTCGGCAAGGACGTCATCCCCTGGGTCATCGAGCGCTACAAGGCCGTGGCCTACCCGTTCCGTGATCAACATACCGGTGAGCAGGCCTACTGGCGTGACGTGGGGACGGTGGATGCCTATTGGGCGGCCAACATGGAGCTCATCGGCGTCACGCCTGAACTGAACCTCTACAACACCGACTGGCCCATCTGGACCTACCAGGAACAGCTCCCGCCTGCCAAGTTTGTCTTCGACGATGACGACCGACGCGGCATGGCGGTGGATTCCATGGTCTCCGGTGGCTGCATCATCTCCGGCGCCTACGTTTGCCATTCGCTGTTGTTCTCGAATGTGTGCGTCAACTCCTTCTCGGAGGTCTATGACACGGTACTGCTGCCCAACGTCACCATCGGCCAGCGCTGCCGCATCCGCAAGGCCGTGATCGACAAGGGCTGCATCATCCCGGACGGTATGGTCATCGGGGAAAATCCCCAAGAGGATGCGCGCCGCTTCCATGTCACCGAAAGCGGCGTGGTGCTGGTGTGCCCCGAAATGCTTGGCCAGGATCTACACCATGTCCGATGATCGCCTGCCGGTCGTCCTGTGCTGGCACATGCACCAACCCTATTATCAGGATCGGGAAGGTGGTTATTACCAGTTGCCATGGACGTACCTGCACGCCATCAAAGACTACGTGGACATGGCCGCGATCATCGAGGAAGTGCCCGATGCGCGTGCCGTGGTCAATTTCGCGCCCATCCTGCTGGAGCAGATTGACGATTACGGGCAGCAGATACGCGGATTCCTCAGCGAAGGGACGGTCATTCGGGATTTCATGCTGGCTTCGCTGGTATCGCCCGTATTGCCCACCGAACCGGAGCGCCGCGCCACGCTCATGAAGGCCTGCCTGCGCGCGAACCGCAAGCGGCTCATCGAGCGTTTTCCAAGCTATCAGACACTGGCGAACATCGCCGACTGCATCGCCGACCACCCCCAGGGCTTGGCGTATTTCGACGAGCAGTTTCTGGTCGACCTGTTGGTGTGGTATCACTTGGCGTGGCTCGGTGAGACGGTGCGGCGTGACGATCCCCGGGTCAACACCCTCGTCGCCAAGGGACACGCCTACACCCAGCACGACCGGCGCCTGCTGCTCGAAGTCATTGGCGAACTGCTCGCGGGCGTGTTGCCGCGCTACCGGCGCCTGGCCGAAGCAGGCAGGATCGAGCTTTCTGTTACGCCCTACGCCCATCCCATCCTACCGCTACTCATGGATATCACTTCGGCGCGCGATGCCATGCCCGACGTGACACTGCCGCTCATCAGCGAATATCCGGGCGGTGCAGAGCGGGCGCGTTGGCATGTTGAGGAAGGGCTGCGAGTCTTCGAGAGCCATTTCGGTTTTCGGCCCAAGGGTTGCTGGCCTGCGGAAGGCAGCGTCAGCGCCCCGGCGCTGAAGCTGCTGGGAGAGGCCGGCTTCAGCTGGGCCGCCACGGGGGGTGGCGTCCTGCACAACAGCCTGCGTGTATCGGGCCTGGACGGGCAGCAATGCATTCACCATGCCTATCGCGTGGCCGGGACGGGCATCGAGTGCTTCTTCCGCGATGACGGTCTGTCCGACCTCATCGGCTTCACCTATGCCGACTGGCACGCAGACGACGCGGTGAACAACCTGGTGCACCACATCGAAAACATCGGAAGTGCCTGCGCCGGCAGGCCGGGGCGCGTGGTGTCCATCATCCTGGACGGCGAGAATGCCTGGGAGTATTACCCGGAGAACGGCTACTACTTCCTCACCGCCCTGTACCGCCGTCTCGCCAGTCATCCGAAGATCAGGCTTACCACCTTCAGCGATTTTCTGGCCGGCCAGCCTGCCGTGGTCGAACTCCCGAAGCTGGTGGCAGGCAGCTGGGTGTACGGTACGTTTTCCACCTGGATCGGCGATCCCGACAAGAACCACGGCTGGGATCTGCTCGGCGAAGCCAAACGCGCCTTCGACGAGGCAGTCACCTCCGGCAGCCTCACCGGCGAGCGCCTGGCGCGCGCCGAACGGCAGTTGGCCATTTGTGAGGGCTCGGACTGGTTCTGGTGGTTCGGTGACTATAATCCTTCGGAATCCGTGCGCGACTTCGAACGCCTCTACCGCATGCATCTTGCCGACCTCTATCGCCTGCTCGGGAGGGAGTCTCCCGATTCGCTCACCCGCCCCATATCGGTGGGTGGTGGGCGGCCTCAGATGGGCGGCGTGATGCGTCGGGGACAGGAGTCCTGATTGGAACGCCGGCGAGCCAGCGAACACAGCCCCCTGATGCGCCGACAGGCGGGTCTGTTGCTACACCCCACCTCGCTGCCGGGTCAGTGGGGCAATGGCGACCTCGGTGCCGAGGCCTACAACTTCATCAACTTCCTGGTGGCGGCCGGTTTCAGTACCTGGCAATTGCTACCGCTCGGGCCCACCAACGGCGGTTCGCCCTACCAGTGTTTCTCGGCGCACGCCGGCAATCCCCAGTTGATCAGCGTCGACAAGCTGCGGGAGTGGGGTTGGCTGGAGTGTGATCCCCAGCCCGGTGCTGACGCGCGCCTCGACCTGGTACGACGTGCCCACGCGCTGTTCCGCAAGCGCAATGATTCTGTCGAGGTGATGGAGTTCGCCCGCTTCAAGCAGAGCAACAGCGCCTGGCTGGACGACTTCGCGCTTTATTCCACGCTCAAGACCGTTTTCAACCAGGCGGCGTGGACCGAATGGCCCGGTCCGCTACGCGACCGCGATGCCGACGCCCTTGCCAAGGCGCACCGCGAGCATGGCATGGCCGTGGAGGACGTGCGCTTCGAGCAATTCGTGTTCTACCGCCAGTGGCACACACTCAAGGCCTACGCCCACCAGCACGGTATCACCCTGTTTGGTGATCTGCCCATCTTCGTCGCCCACGACAGCGCTGACGTGTGGGCACAGCGCGAGTATTTCCGGCTCGATGTCCAGGGTCATCCCACGGTCGTGGCCGGTGTGCCACCCGATTATTTCTCCGTCACCGGCCAGCGCTGGGGTAATCCCCATTACGACTGGGAGGCCATGGAGGCCGATGGCTTTGGCTGGTGGCTGCACCGCATGGAAAGCCAGATCGAATTATTCGATCTGGTGCGCGTGGATCACTTCCGTGGTTTCGAGTCCTACTGGGAGGTACCCGCCTCGGAACAGACCGCCATCAAGGGGCGCTGGGTGAAGGTACCGGGTGATGCGCTGTTCGACGCGCTGCACCGGCGCTTCGACCCGCTGCCGGTGGTTGCGGAAGACCTGGGCATTATCACCGAGGAAGTGGACGCGCTGCGCAGGAAATGGGCCCTGCCCGGTATGAAGGTATTGCAATTCGCCTTCGACGGTGGCCCCGGCAACCCTTATCTGCCCCACCATCACGAAAGCAACTGCGTGGTGTATACGGGCACCCACGACAACAACACCACCCTCGGCTGGTACGAGGAATTGAACCAGGAGCAGCGCGAGTACCTGCTGGAATACCTCGGCTATCCGGACCAGCCCATGCCGTGGCCGCTTATCCGCGCCGCCTACCAGTCCGTGGCCTGCCTGGTCGTGGTACCGATGCAGGATATCCTCGCCCTCGGCGCCGAGCACCGCATGAACACGCCGGGCACCGAAACCGGCAACTGGCAGTGGCGCTTCACCTGGGACCAGGTGCCTCCCGATCTCGCTTCCCGCCTGCACCGCATGGCCGAGATCTACGGCCGCCTCGATCAGCGGTGAGTTTCTAAAGACGAAAAGCGTTAACCACGGGGGACACGGGGGAAGTCAATTCTTCTGTAGAAGAGGCCTCAGGCCGTGACAGTCTTCTACGACAATCGCGGCCTGAGGCCACTCATACACGTCAAGAGCAACCACCGAAAGTTTGCCTCCCCGTGTCCCCCGTGGTTAATGCTTTTTGCCTTTTTTGTCGTAGGTCACGTTGCCGCGTAGCGGCTACGTGACACAGCGCGGTTCGGAAATGTCACGTAGCTTCGCAACGTGACCTACGCCGCTACAGAAATACTTGTTTCCCCGTGTCCCCTGTGGTTAATGCTTTTTGCCTTTTTTGTCGTAGGTCACGTTGCCGCGCAGCGGCTACGTGACACAACGCGGTTCGGAAATGTCACGTAGCTTCGCAACGTGACCTACGCCGCCACGGAAATACTTGTTTCCCCGTGTTCACGCTTTTCTCTCAAGGCGTCGGCGGCAAGGTCAGGGTGACGAAGAAACTGTCGCCGCCGCGGGTGATGAGCACGGGGATCGGCTTGCCGGCGGGCAGTTTTTCCACCAGGCGCTCGAATTCCTCGGGCGAGGTCACGCGGGTGTTGTCGATACGCTGGATCACGTCGCCCTCGCGGATACCCGCCTCGCTTGCGGGGCCATCGCCCACGCCCAGCACAAGCACGCCCCGCATCTCCTGCGCCATCTGCGGTGGCAGTGGGCCCACGGTGATTCCCAACCGACCCGGTGGCGGCTGTGGAGAGGGCTCGGACTCGGGTGTCTCCGGCAACTGCTCAATGGTGATCGGGACCTCCCGCGACTTGCCGCCGCGCACCACGGTCAGTGTGGCGCGTTGGCCCGGGCGGGTACGTGCCACCAGGGGTGGCAGATCACTGGACCGTTCGATGGCCTTGCCGTTATAGCCGGTGATCACGTCGCCCACCTCGACCCCGGCCTTGCCGGCCGGGCCTTGCGGCAGCACACGGCTCACCAGTGCACCCTGCGCCTTGTCCAGGCCGAAGGAGCGGGCCAGTTCGGGCGTCACGTCCTGCACCAGTACGCCGAGCCAGCCGCGCGACACCTTGCCGGTGGTTTTCAGTTGTTCCACCACCTCCATGGCGACATTGATGGGAATGGCGAATGACACGCCCATGTAGCCGCCACTGTTGCTGTAGATCTGCGAGTTCACGCCGATGACGCGCCCGTCGAGGTTGAACAGCGGGCCTCCCGAGTTACCCGGGTTCACGGCGGCGTCGGTCTGGATGAAGGGTACGTAGGAATCGCCGGGTAGGGAGCGGCCGAGGGCGCTGATGATCCCTTGCGTGGCGGTCTGTTCCAGCCCGAACGGCGAGCCGATGGCGAGCACCCACTGACCCACCTTGAGCTGGTTGGAATTGCCGAGCTGCACCACGGGCAGTTCGTTGGCGTCCACCTTGAGCAGCGCGATGTCGGTCGGCCGGTCCACGCCCACCACGCGCGCCTTCAATTCACGCCGGTCCTTGAGACCGATGGAGACGGTCTTGGCCCCCTCGAGCACGTGAGCGTTGGTGAGGATGAAGCCGTCACCGGAAATGATGAAGCCCGAGCCCATGGATATTTCCGGGCGCATCTGCGGACCCTGCGGCGGGATTTCGAAAAAGCGCCGAAAGTAATCGAAGAATGGGCTGTCTTCCGGGATGGGCATCTGGCCGAGGCCGCCCGCGGGCGTCTCCGCATTCACGCTCACCACGGCATCACCGTAGCGCTCCACCAGCACCGTGAAATCCGGTTGCCCCTGTGCGAGCGGTGCGCCGGCAACCAGGGTCAGCCACAGCAGAAGCCCGGGCGCCCACTTTTGCACGGCTGCCGCCATCGTCAGCCTCCTTCCCGGAATCGGGGGCTCTCCGCAAAGGCTAGAACCTATGCGGCCGATCCGCACACATGAAGAAGACGGAACCACGGAGAAGGGATCACGCAAACGGGGGGAAGGACCCACGGATGCTGCGGAGAGCAGCAATGGCGTAGCCGTCGCTACCTGTTTCCGCTTATCACAGCTTCGCGATAGCCCTCCGTAGTTTGATCCTTTCAGGATCCCGCGGAATTACAGCCAGCCCTTGCGCTTGAAATACCAATAGGGGGCGAGGCCCGCCAGCACCATCATGCCGATGGCGAGGGGGTAGCCGAAGGTCCACTCCAGTTCCGGCATGTGGTGGAAGTTCATGCCATACAGGCTCGCGACCAGGGTGGGCGGCAGGAATACCACGGCGGCGATAGAGAAGATCTTGATGATCTTGTTCTGCTCGATAGCGGTGAAGTTCTGCGTGGCGTCCATCAGGAAGTTCACTTTCTCGAACAGGAAGGCGCTATGGGGCAGCAGGGATTCCACGTCGCGCAGCATCTCGCGCACGTGATCGGCCTGCTCGGCATCGAGCCGACCCTTGCGCAGCAGGTAAGAGAGTGCGCGCTGGGTATCCATGAGGCACAGGCGCACCTTGCCGTTCACGTCTTCGTGATAGGCGAGGCGGTCGATGACCTGTTCCAGGTCCGCCTCCTGGTCCTCCAGCACCATGCGGCTCACTTCCTCGAGGCCGTGATAGAGCTGCTCCAGTACGTCGGCCAGGTCTTCCACCTTGGTTTCGAACAGGGCGAGGAAGATGGACAGCGGGTCGCGCACCAGGCCCGCCTCGCGCCGGCAGCGCAGGCGCAGCAGGCGGAACACGGGAATGTCGTGGTCGTGCAGGGTCACCAGGCGCTCGCTGCCCAGGGTGAAGGCCACCGTGGAGTTGCGCGGGCGACCATGCACGTCATGCAGGAACAGGGAGTGGATATGCAGGCCGTCGCGGTCCTCGAAGAAGCGCGCTGTGGCCTCGATCTCCTCTACCTCGTCGGGCTCGGGGAGATGCTGACGGTAGCGGGCCTCCACCAGGGCGCGCTCCTGGTCGTCCGGATCCACCAGATCCACCCACACGGCGTTGTTGAGCCGGGCGTTGCGCTCCGCAGCGGGGATCTGGACGAGGCGCTGGTCGTGGAGGGCGAAGGCGGTCAGCATTGCGGCAGTCAGAACGGCGGGTTCGGGGGGCCGTTAGGATAATCCAAGGGGGGGTACACGGGCCAGATTGGGCGGTCTATATGTGTAGTTGAGGCTGCTCCAAGGGCCATCCGGCCCGTGGCGGCATGGAGGAGAGACATGCAGCAAGACACCCGCAAGGGCGTGCGCAGCCGGGTCAACATCGCCGGTCACCCCGTCCACCCGATGCTGGTGCCGTTCCCCATCGCCTTTCTGGTGGGTGTGCTCGCCACCGACCTCCTGTACCTCTTCACCGGCAACGGCTATTGGGCGCAATCCTCGGTGTATCTGGCCGTTGCAGGCCTGGTCACAGGCGTCGCTGCTGCGATGGTGGGCTTCACGGACTTCGTCACCCTCCCAGAGGTACGTCGCCATCGTATCGCCTGGGTCCACTTCATCGGCAATGCGCTGGTGTTGACCCTGGCGCTCACGCGTGCCCTGTACTCCTGGGATGCACCGGAAGAGACGGTACGCTGGACCGGGCTGGTCTTGGCCGGCCTCATGACAGCGCTGCTGGTGGTGACAGGATGGGCCGGGGGCGAACTGGCGTACCGCCACAAGATCGGCGTCATCGAGGACGCGGATTAGTCAGCAACGCTTATCCCATTCGCAACCCCGGGGATGGGCTCACGCCCCGACCGGCAGCCGTGCCCTCGTGCAACGCCTGGATGCACTTTCGCACGTGCAGGTGTTATCTCGCGCAACCCGAGCTTTCTTTGCACTTCTTGTGCACCACCCACCATAGAATCAGACGCAAACACGAAACAGACGGGTGCCATCGTGAAGCGTATACGGGTTGCCTACTTGCTGATTCTCACGGCACTGGCCGTGTTGTGGTTCCTGGCCGAGGATGCATTGTGGACGTCCAGCGGCTTTATGCCGGTGCGGAATGCCGTGGTGCAGCTGACCGGTGTGATTACCATGGGCGTCATGAGTGTGGCCATGGTGCTGGCCATCCGGCCCGCTCAGCTTGAACCGCTGCTGGGCGGCCTCGACAAGATCTACCGCTTACACAAATGGCTGGGCATCACCGCGTTGGTGACAGGGGTGCTGCATTGGCTCTGGGCACAAGGGCCCAAGTGGGCCGTGGGGTGGGGCTGGTTGGCGCGGCCCGCGCGCGGTGCGCAACCACCGGGCGGTGCGATTGAGCAGTTCTTCCGTGCGCAACGCCATCTGGCTGAGTTCCTGGGTGAATGGGCATTCTACGGCGCTGCGGTGTTGCTCCTGCTCGCCTTGGCCAAGTGGTTTCCGTATCGGTACTTTTTCAAGACCCATCGACTGCTTGCCGCCATCTATCTCGTGCTGGTATTCCATGCCGTGATCCTGCTCGACAGGGCGTACTGGAGCCAGCCCGTGGGCCTGCTCATTGCCGCGTTGATGGTGGGCGGTACGAGCGCGGCATTCATGTCGCTTTTTCGCCGGATCGGCGCCACGCGCCGTGCGGTCGGCGTCGTGGCCGAGCTCTTGTATCGCGACATCCCGCATGTGCTGAGCGTGGGTGTGCAGTTGCGTGATCGCTGGTTAGGCCATACGCCGGGCCAGTTCGCCTTCGTCACCTTCGACGCGGCAGAAGGCCCGCATCCATTCACCATCTCCTCGGCGTGGCGTGGTGACGGCAGGCTGCAATTCCATATCAAGGGCCTCGGCGATTATACGAACAAGCTGCCGGCACTGTTACGGTGTGGTGCCCCAGTTACCGTGGAAGGTCCTTACGGTTGCTTCGATTTCAATGGACGCAAGCCGGGACAGATCTGGGTGGCGGGTGGTATCGGCCTGACGCCTTTTATTGCACGCCTGCAGGCACTACAGGGCCGCATCGACGACGGTCCCATTGACCTGTTCTACTGCACCAGGGTAGCCGACGAGGACGTATTGGCTCGGTTGCGTTCACTGACCGAAGGTGCCGGTGTGCGGCTGCACGTGCTGGTGACGGAACGCGATGGTTTGCTCACCGGTGCACGCGTCCGCGCTGTCGTACCGTACTGGCAGGATGCCGACGTGTGGTTCTGCGGACCGGCCGGCCTTGGCGACAGCCTGCGGCACGATCTGGTCACCGCCGGGCTCGCCGAAGATGACTTCCACCAGGAACTGTTTGCCATGCGCTGAGGCCGCCGCGTAAACCTGTACAGCTACAGGAGGGTTTTATGCCCGAAGCGGGCACCGGCCGTGAGGGTCTTTTCCGCCGCGCAAATCGCGGGCTGGGCCCGAGACCTGGGGGCAGGATAATCGGCGGCAATCCACCACAGAGAACAGCAATAAAAACAGCGGCATACGGATTTGCGCTGTTGGCGGCTGATGGTCGGATAGTGGAGGGATGTAACTTGTTGTTTTTGAATGGTGCCGAGGGTCGGACTCGAACCGACATGTGATTGCTCACGGCAGATTTTGAGTCTGCTGCGTCTACCAATTTCGCCACCCCGGCAAGGGCGGGCAGATTATAGAGGAACCTCTCTTGCCGACCAAGGGGGGCGATTGAATCTGTTAGTCCCTGAACTATCCTCTTCCTACCGTTGGAACAAATGCCCTGCCCAGGAGTAAGGGAGGGCGTGCATACCCGGGTGCAAGGTGCGGGCTCGCCGGCCTGTACCGGTCGCGGCCCTGTCGGACGAAGGAATGCTCATGGATGGATTGGCGCTTGCGCGCCGGTGCGACCCGGCACGGGCCGGCGCCTGCGCGGTGATCTTCCTCATGGCGGGGCTGTTGCTCGGGATGCCGACGCGCGCGGCCGAGGACCTGCTGGAGGGTGATGACGTGGGCGGCATCGTCACCGACCAGACCATCACCTTCATCGGCCGGGCCTTCTATCAGGGTTTCGTGCGCGCCTGGCAGGAACCGCCGGAGGTGGGCACCGTCAACCTGACCGTTCACGAGCGTCCTTCGGCGCGCTGGGGCAGCCTCATTTGGGTGGAGTACCGGGGCGAGACGATCTTCAAGACCTTCCTCTTCCCCGCCCGCAAGGATGCCGACGTGGTGGGCGCGCGGGCCGCCGTGCAGGTGGCGTCCGTCATCGAGCAACTGCGACTGCAACGGCTTATGTCGCGGGATCCGGACATGGCGGTGAACGAGCTGTGGGAGAGTGAATGATGAGGCTGCTCTGCTGCCTGCTGGCCGCGCTGTTGGCCGTTTGCGCGCATGCCACCGAACTGGTCTATGAACCGGTGAACCCCAATTTCGGCGGCAATCCGCTGACCGGCGCGTTCCTGCTCAACAACGCCCAGATGCAGGACGACCTGAAAGACCCGGATCTCGAGGACCCGCGGTCGGCGCAGTCGGACCTTGAGCGGTTCAACGACCTGCTGCAGCGTTCCATCCTCAGCCGCATCGCCTCCACCATGAGCAGCAGCCTGTTCGACGCCAACGGAGAACTGGTGCCGGGCAGGCTGGAGACCAGCGACTTCATCATCGACATCATCGACCTGGGCGACGGCGTGCTGCAGGTCACCACCACCGACAAGAACACCGGCGCCACGTCGTCGTTCCAGATCTCCAACGGCATGTGACCGTAGCCATGAAGAACAGGGCGGTGATGCGCGGTTGGAGGTTGGGCGGGCTGTTGTGTGTGCTGCTCGGGCAGGCGGGCTGTGCGGTGTTCGTGGGGGAATCGCCCGTGCCGCCCCGCAAGCCGCCCGAACTGACGCCGGCCGGCGAGACCCTGAGTGACCTCCATGCGCTGCCCAAGCCCAAGGGGCCCATTACCGTCGCCGTGTACGGTTTCCGCGACCAGACCGGGCAATACCGCCCAGCGCCGGCGAGCTCGTTTTCCACCGCCGTGACCCAGGGCGCCGGCTCCATGCTGGTGAAGGCGGCACTGGAATCCGGGTGGTTCATCCCGGTCGAGCGCGAGAACCTGCAGGACCTGCTTACGGAGCGCAAGATCGCGCGGGCCAGCGGCGAGCAGCGCCAGAACACCACCGACCTGCCACCCCTGTACGCCTCCAGCATCCTGCTGACCGGCGGCATCGTCGCCTACGAGACCAACGTGAAGACCGGTGGCGCCGGCGCGCGCTATTTCGGCATCGGGGCTTCCGAGCTCTACCGCATGGATCAGGTCACCGTGAACCTGCGCGCCGTCGATATCCGCACCGGTCAGATCCTCGACAGCGTTTCCACCAGCAAGACCATCTATTCCTACCAGCTGGACACCGGGGTGTTCCGCTTCGTGAGATTCAAGCGCCTGCTTGAGCTCGAAGCCGGTTATTCCCGCAACGAACCGGCCCAGCTGTGTGTGCGGGATGCCATCGAATCGGCGTTGGTGCATCTGATCGCCAAGGGTATCAAGCAAGGCCTGTGGCAGTTGCAAAACCCCGAAGACACGAAGTCCCCCGTGATCAATGCCTACCTGCGCGATCAGGAACTGCTCGCCGCCGACTAGCCCCTGCAATCCCCGCCTGTTCATACCGCAGCATTAGAAATTAAGCCGGGAAATTCAGGTCTTCTTCCGATGGTCGAAGGCACGTCCCACGACCACACTCGATGGCATGAAACAGCTCGTAGCGATCGCGGGTGTTTGCCTTTGGGTCCTGTGCGGAGCCGCGCAGGCGGAGCAATCGCCTGACCTAGACCCGGGGAATGACCCGGTGATCCCTTTCATCCTGTCCGGTGGAAATGACGCGAGCGTGCTTCAGGACGGGATTGCCAACGAGCTGTCGGTCTACCAGGCCGGTGTGGGAAATCGGACCGACGTCACACAGCTGGGCACCGGCAACGGGGCGGAGCTTTGGCAGGATGGCTCCATGAACGTGGCCATCATCGGGCAAACGGGGGAATATAACCGGTTATCGATGCAGCAGTACGGTGACAGGAATCTGGCCGACGTGACGCAGTCCGGCGCCGACAACGACGCGATGCTGTTTCAGTCTGGTGTGAACAACCTCGCCGTGCTGGAACAGTACGGAAACCAACTACGCGCAAGCGTGTGGCAGTTCGGGATCGACAACAGAACCCATGTCGTACAACAGTAAACAAGGAGCATGAAGATGAAACGGACTTATCTCTCCATGGCCATCGGCCTGGCCCTCGGCTTCAGCGGTGCGGCGTTCGCGGATGGTAACTCCGCCACCCTGACGCAGGACGGCGATGCCAACACGGCCAGCCTGACCCAGAACGCGACCACGGACGCGAGCGCCTCCATTTCACAAACGGGGAACAGCAATGCTGCCATCGTCAACCAGTCGAACTCCGCCGCCGCCATGTCGGCCACGGTGGATACGACCGGCGACGACAACTCCGCGACCATCATTCAAAGCACATCCGAAGGTTCGTCGGCGAGCATCGTCCAGGATGCTCTGCTCGGTACCGCCAGCATTTCGCAGATGATGGCCACGGACTCGGTTGCCACCATCAGCCAGCTCGACCAGTCCGAGGGAGTTTCCGCGACCATCAGCCAGACGGGTGATCTGCTCACCGCGTCGATCAGCCAGTCGCAGGGTATCAATGATATGGCCATGATCACGCAGAACGGCGACGGCCATGATGCATCCATCATTCAGGACGACTCATGGCGTTCGTCCGCGACCATCGGCCAGGTGGAAAGCGGCAATACGGCGAACATCTCGCAGCTGAACATGTCCGATGACACCTTCGCAAGCATCTCCCAATCGGGTAGCGGGAATACGGCGGATATCATCCAGGATTACGCCCTCGAGACCAGTGCGAGCATCACCCAGAGCGGCACCGGACAGACGGCCAACATCAATCAGGGCGACGGCTTTGCCTGGGCCGATTTCAACGAAGCGACCATCGTCCAGACCGGTGCGGACCACGTTGCCACCGTCACACAGTTGGGGACCGGCCTCGAAACGAGCGCTAACGTGGTCGACGTCGTGCAGGGTGACGTGGGCAATACGGCCAACGTGATGCAGAGCGGTGGCGCGGGCAATATGGCCAGTATTTTCCAGGGTACACTGTAAGAGCGATACGTTGATGAGGAGGGCGGCCGATGGCCGCCCTCTTTGTTGTCTGAAGCCGCGTTAGTCTCGCGCCTTACCCATGCCCGTTTGCCTCTTTCGTAGGAGCGAGCTTCTGCTCGCGATTTCCCCGCGGCAAGCGTCGTCAGCGCAGGATGACTGCCGTGCTTTCCTGTCCTTCGGGCCCTGTGACGGTTACTGAAGCCGGAGGGCTCGCCGGCTTCAGGACCAGTTGCCAGGTCTGGGTCGCCGCATCCCAGTTCATGGCGCCGACGCCGTGCAGCGTCAACGCCGCCTGTGCGCCGTATTGGCTGGTGGCGATCACCTCCAGGGTGCCGCGTCGGGCAGTGTAAAGCGCCCGGGTGATGGCGATGGTCAGGTCGTAGCCGTTGCAGTCCTGGTCAATGCCGTCGGACTTTACCTCCGTGGCACCCGGATGAATGCCGGCGTCTTGGTCATTGCAGTCACCGGCTGCGGCGCTGTAGCCGTCGGCATCCGCATCCGACAGAGGATCGTCGCCCGGGGGCGGTTCTTCGGCCGGGGGGTCCTCGTCCTCGGGCGGAGGTACTGCCGCGACCAAACGCTGGTAGGCCGCGGCAATGTCGATCAGGCCGTGGCCATAGGCGTTGTCTGCGCCCGGCTGGCCGAGGTCCGCGGCGCTCGCGTTCAACGCGTTTTCGATGGTTGCCACATCCGCACTGGCCATGGCGGCACGCAGCAGCGCGATGGCGCCGCCCAGGTGCGCTGCCGAGAACGAGGTTCCGCTCACCGTGATGTACGGATCGGGTGCCGCGCCGCCGAACGACAGATCGGCCGTACGTATGTTCACACCGGGAGCCACCACATGCGGATACAGCCCACCGGTGCAGGCGGACGGGCCGCGGGCGCTGAATCCGGCGAGGTCGAGGTTTTCGTCCACCGCGCCGATGGCGTAGCTGTCGGCATAGTTGGCAGGGCTGAGGCTGGTGCCGGCGGAAGGCCCGGTGTTGCCGGCGGAGAAGGCCACCGCGATATTGGCGGCCTTGAGGACCTGCACATCCTGCTCGAACTCGGGGACGCAGGTGTTTGTATTGAGCAAACCCCAGGCACCCACGACCACCTGCGGCGCATCATCGGTTGCGGGGTTGCCATCCGGATCGAGAACCCACTGAAAGGCACGGTGGATGGCGCTGGTATACGCCACGTGGGCGTCGTTGAAAATGCGCGCGGCGATCCATTGGGCCTGTGGCGCGACGCCGATGGCAACACCGCTCGCGTCGCCGCCCACCATGATGCCGAGGGTCTGGGTGCCGTGCCCATGGGCGTCGTGCGGCGCGGCATGTTGACGGTACGGGTCGTACCAGCTGTTGTGGCCGCCGCGCCAGCGGCCGCCCAGATCCGGGTGATTGACGTCCGCGCCCGTATCGAGACTGGCCACCACCGCGCCGGCGCCGGCAAGGCCCTCTGCCCACATGGCATCGGTGCGGATCGCGGCAAGATTCCAGGTCGGAGGTGCCTGCGAGGTCTCGGTGGGCGGCAACACGGCTTCCGCATCGAGGCGCACCCGCGCCACGTCCGGGCGCCGTGACAGGGACTTGACGAGCCGCGCCGGTACCTCCGCCGCGATGCTGTTGATGATCCACAGCGGCGTGACCTCGGCCGCGCCTTCACTCGCGATGGTGGCGCGCAGCGAGGCCTGGGTGATGTCGGCGTGGCGGCGCAGGGCACTGATCAGATCGCCGCGACGGCGGCCGCGGTAGGCCTCCACGTTCACCTGGTCGTTGAGCGTGACGATGACGCGGACCCGTTCGTCGGGCGTGGCACGTCTCAGCCGTTCGGCCAGGTCGGG
This sequence comes from Thiohalomonadaceae bacterium, assembly GCA_041677345.1. GTDB lineage: Bacteria > Pseudomonadota > Gammaproteobacteria > Thiohalomonadales > Thiohalomonadaceae > JALOAT01. The sequence goes on along the minus strand of JBAYQE010000024.1, from coordinate 3,126 downwards.
GGCGATCTCGCCGGCCGCTGCGCCCGAGGCGCATGCCATGCCGCCTGCCAACAGGCAAGCCTTCGTTCTCGGATTCATAGCAGAAAGTCCGTGGCTGTCGTGTCACTCATCGTCGGTTACTGGATGGTCAATCCTTCCAGCTGGATATCACCCAGCATCACCGACACCGGATCGCCCGCCTTCACGCCCTTACCGGGATTGGCGAAGAAAACGAAATAGGTGCGGCCGTCGCGCAGCGACGCGCCCGTCTGACGCAGGGGACCGATCTTCGGCGGCGCGGGGGTGATGAGGTGCGTGTTGCGTCGTTCGTCGATCAATTGGGGGATCAGGTCGTGACCGAGCAGGCGCGCGGCCTTGGTGCTGTCGCGTACCGTGTAGCGCATGTCGAGCATGTAGCCACCCGCCACGCGGCGGATGCCCTGCAACTCGATGCCGAAGCGTTCGCTCAGTTCCTTGGCCGACATCGATTGCGGGGTTTTCGGCGCTTCCGGTGCGGAGGCCATGACGGGCGCCGCGGCCAGCGACAGCCCCAGGATCAGCACGGACAATGACAGGTATCTCATGTTGTTTGCTCCTTGGGGGGCAGCCGCGAGGGCTGCCCCCGATGCATCAGCGCACGTTCACGCGCACGTTGGCCTCGTTGGAGACGGCACCTGCGTCATCGGCGACCGTGTACGCGAAGGTATCGGTGCCGCGGAAGTTGGTGCGCGGGGTATAGGTGATCGAACCGTCGCCGTTGACCGTGGCCGTGCCGCCCATGTTCGGAGGGGTGGTGATGGTCACGCTACCCGGAACGATGTTGCCGTCCGCGTCCGTGTCGTTGGCAAGTACCGCGATGGTGATGGTTTCGTTGCGGGCCGCCCGCGCAGTGTCTTCCACGGCCACGGGCGGCTGATTGACGGCCGCTTGCACCGTGATGCTCACGTTGACAGGTGCACCGTTCAGTTCACCGTCGAAAGGCACGTACGTGAAGGCATCGCTGGTGGTGCCGGCGTTGGCCGTGTAGGTCACCGTGTTGTCTTGGTTGATGACCGCGGTGCCGCCGCTTGGTGTGGATACCGATGCGACGGTCAGTGCGTCACCGTCGGGGTCCGTGTCGTTGGCGAGCACGGCGATGACGATCGGCGCGGTGCCCGTGGCCATTGCCACATCGGCCGTGCCCTGTGGCGGATCGTTCACGGGCGTGACGTTGATGGTCACGATGGCCACGTTGCTCGACACGGTGCCGTCACCGGCCCGGTAGCTGAAGCCGTCATTGCCGCTGAAATCGGCGTTCGGCGTGTAGTGGAAGGAACCGTCGGCATTCAGGCTCAGTGCGCCGTTTCGCACGCCGTCGACCAGGGTGGCAGTCAGACCTCCCGCGGGACTGTCGTTGCCGAGCACGCCGGGGGCGTCGACCTCCAGCACGCCGTCTTCCACCACGGAATAGAGATCGCTGCTTGCCTGGGGCGCCGTGCTGGAGCCCACCGCGAGGTAGGAAAGCATGCCCGGGCTGAGCATGCGGTCGTCGATGGGATAGATCCCCTCGGCGCTCGGCGTGAAGATGGCGTCGCGGGTCTTGCCGGCGGGCAACATCACGGAGTACTGCTGGCGCGGATGGGGGTAGGCATTGCCGTCCTCGGCTACCAGGCTCAGGTCGCCACCGTACAGCACCGGCGCGTGGGTGCGCAGTCCCATGTTGATGAAACGCAGCAGGGTGCGTTGGCCGCGGGCGCCCACGGCGATGGGGGGCGGCGCGCCGGTGTGCGGCTCACCGTTGACCAGGAAATAACGCGGCCGGTAGTCGAGGGTGCTCGGATAGGACGGACCACCGTAGTCGCCGCTGGCCACGGCCGCATGCAAGGCCGGATCGATCTCGCTGTAGAACAGGATGGCCTGCGCATCGTAGGCGACGCCCGGGTAGGCCTCGCCGGACGACGTGTCTTTCTTGGCGGGGCCGTACAGGCCCATCTGGATCTGTACCTGCGGATGCGTGGCGCTCTGGTAGGCGTAGGTGCCGGGGCGCAGATTGGACCAGGTGTACTCACCGGTTTCGCCCGGCGCCGTCACATGGGTGAACGAACGCACGCGCTGACGACCCGTGCTGTCGGGTTGGAACACCGGCGCCATGGCGGTGATCTGGCCCGGGATCATGAGTGACGTCGCGACCGCCAGTTCGTTGCGCAAATGAATCGTCAGCGTCGGGTCGTCGTCGGCCACCACGATGAGCGGCCCGGGCGAGGTGGTCGGCCCTTCGCCGCCGGCGGTGTCGAAACCGTTGCTGTCCTCGGCGTAGCCCCACATCGTGACCGTGACGCCGTCGGGCATGGTCTTGGTGAACGGGCGTGCGACCAGATAGACGTCCTGGGCCGCTGCCGGCGCGGCGAGCGCGCCCGCGACCGCGGCCCAGCACAGGCGATGTTTGAACAGGTTCATGTTGAGTCCCTTCCTTGTCCAGGCTGTTTGGGGGTGCGGCGCCATCACGGGATGGGCGTGCCCGGCGGCTCGACGATGAGCATGGTTATCATTCCACCCGGAAAGATGTCGAAGTTGGTGAGTTCCTTCTCGGTGTGGGAGTGCCACATGTAGAACAGCCCGTTGTTCAGGTTCAGGCCGCCTTCACCCGGGGGCAGGCTGCCCATGGCGCCGAGGAACGGTGAACCGCTGTACCAGGCGCCGAACACCAGGTCCTGTTTTTCCGGCAACACCACGGGAAACGGCTTGTTGTGATCCGGGCAGTATTCCCAGGTTGTGTCGTCGTAACCGTCCGGGCCGCTGCCGCCGTGGTTGTTCGTCTCGTCCACGCAGGCATGCCCGTCTCCCGCGACATGGCCGTAGACGTCCCAGCCGAGGCCCTTGCCGGTCCAGCTGAACAGCGCGTCGTAGGTCTGGCCGGGCACCGCCTGGATGGTGTAGTCGGAGTAGGACAGGTCCTTGCCCTGCACGTTGGTGAGCGGCCTGCCGTCGCGGGCGATGATCAGCGCGTTGTTGCCGTGGGTGTGGAAGGGGTGCATCTCGCGACCTGCGGCCACCACGCGCATGAGCACCGTCTCGCCCGGGCGCGTGCGTGGCAGCGAGTTGTACGGCTGGGTCGGCAGCCACGGCACGCCGGCATCGGACAGGGTATCCGGCGCGGTGCGCCCGTTG
>JBAYQE010000023.1:0-33630 GCA_041677345.1 Thiohalomonadaceae bacterium | reverse complement strand
GCCCCGATCGTCTTCAACCACGAGTACGGTTTGCATGTTCTCTTTCCTTCACGCATTCACTGCCAGGCGCTCGGCCACCATCAACTGTGCCGGCAGGCGCAGCCCGAACAGGCTGCCGCCGCCCTCGGCGGGCGCGTACCACGCCTCGCCGCCGTGGGCCCGCGCCACCGCGCGTACCGCGGCCAGGCCGAGACCCGCACCGTCCTGTCGCCCGGTGGCGAAGGGCTGGAACAGGCTCGGGCGCAAGTTTTCCGGTACACCGCGGCCGTGGTCGCGCACCACGAATTCCACCGCGTCGGGCCTGGCCGGGCGGCAGCTGAGTTCCAGCACCGCGCCGGCCGGACTGGCTTCGAGGGCATTGTTGATGAGGTTGAGCAGCGCGCTCTTGATGAGCACGGGGTTGCCGCAGGCCTGGATACCGGCGGCATCATCTTGTGCCTGCACACGGATCTGCCGCGGGGTGGCGGCCTCGCGGGCGGCGTCCTGCACCTGGGCGAAGAGTTCCGCTGCATCGAAGGCCCCCTGCCCGGTCTCGCCGCGGGCCAGGCCGAGCACGTCGTTCACCAGGCGCTCCAGATCACGCAGGCGGGCCACGAGTTTTTCGTGAAAGCCCGCGCGACGGGTTTCCGTGAGGCGCGGGTCGGTGAGCTGGGAGGCGTAGAGCAAGGCCGAGGCCAGCGGCGTGCGCACCTGATGGGCCAGGGTCGCGGCCATGCGGCCCATGTCGGCCAGGCGGCGCGTATGTTCCGCCTGGCGGTGCCACTGGCGTTCCGCAGTCACGTCCTGCAGCCACAACACCTGTCCCGGGATCCCGCCCAGCGGGGCGGTGGCGAGGGTGACAAGCCGGCCGTCGCGCAGGCACAGGTCGCTGCCCATGGTGCCCTCCGCGAACGCGCGCTGCACCACCTCGCGCCAGGGCTCGCCGAGCAGCGGCGTCCCGAGCAGCGCCTCGGCGCGCGCATTGGCCGTGCGCACCTGCCCATTAGCATTCAGCACGACCAGCGCCGCCGGCACGGAAGACGTCAGCGCGCGCAGCTCGGCCTGGAGCCGGGCGTTTTCGGTAATGAAGGGTTCCGCTGCGGCTGAAACCCGCAGGTGTATTTCGCCTTTAATGGCGTTGTCTATTGCCATGGCCTTGTCACGTCGCAATGAACGCTTGAGGCCAAGCAAGGGGCGTGCCGGAAGAAATTGCCTTTGTTTACCGCAGGTTAGAACTGGCGGGGCGCGGCGGAGTCAAATTCGTGACTCCGTTTGGGTGTGTGCGAGTAGCTCACGTTGCGAAGCTACGTGACGTTTTCGCGGTACTCGCTACCGAAGGATGCGCTTCGCGCGAAGCGCAACCTTGGATTACCGCGACGATGTGAATATCGCGAAAGATGTCACGTAGCTTCGCAACGTGACCTACGGCTCCGAGCACAGCGGCAACAGCAGCGAAACGAATTCCTCGCTCACTCCCCCCGCGAGATACCGTACTTCCGCATCTTCTCCACCAAGGTGGTGCGTCGCATCTTGAGCCGCTGCGCCGCGTGGGCGACCACGCCGTCGCTCTCGTCCAGTGCCTGGAGGATGAGCTTCCGCTCCAGATCGGACAGGTATTCCTTCAGGTCCAGCCCCTCCTCCGGTAATGCCACGGGGCCAGCGGCCACGGGGGCGACTTCGACTATGGGGCGCTCGCGCACGGCCGGCAGGGGTATGTCACACTCGCCCAGGCTGTCATCCAGCTGGAACTTGGCCGGCAGGTCACCGTAGTCCACTACGCCCCCCGGATGCATGATGGCCAGCCGCTCGATGAGGTTGGACAGCTCGCGCACATTGCCCGGCCAGGGGTAACGCGACAGCGAGGTGAGCGCCGCCTGGGTCAGGCGCACCGTGCCGCGGTTTTCGCGCTCCAGACGGGCCACCAGTTCGTTGACCAGTAGCGGGATGTCTCCGCGCCGTTCGCGCAGGGGCGGTACTTCGATGGGAAACACGTTGAGGCGGTAATACAAATCTTCGCGGAACTGGCCAGCGAGGATGGCCTGTTCCAGATCGCGGTGGGTGGCCGCAATGACGCGTACATTGGCCGGTATGCTGCGGTTGCTGCCCACGCGCTCGAAGCTGCGCTCCTGCAATACGCGCAATAGCTTCACCTGCATGTTGAGCGGCATGTCGCCGATTTCGTCCAGGAACAGCGTCCCGCCCTCGGCCATTTCGAAGCGGCCCTGGCGTGTGGTGAGGGCACCGGTGAATGCACCCTTTTCGTGGCCGAACAGTTCGCTTTCCAGGAGTTCACCCGGGATCGCGCCACAGTTCACTGGCACAAAGGGATTTTCGCGGCGCGACGACAGGTAATGCAGGCTACGGGCGATAACCTCCTTGCCCGTGCCGGATTCACCCAGGATGATGACGTTGGCCTCGGAATCGGCGACCTGGTTGATGAGGCGGCGTACCTGGCGCACGCCACCGTCGTTACCCACGAATACCCGCGCGAGGCGCGCCTGGTTTTCGCTTGCCGACGAGCGGCGCTGCTCGCAGAAGACACCGGCCCGGTGCAGGGCTGTGACCACCTGGTACTGGCGCAACGGCAGGTCGAGCCGGGCGAGGACCCCGGGTGGGACATCGCTGCGGTCGGTGACCAGGAACAGCGGCACGGAGTGGGCCCAGCGCTGAAGCGCGTCCAGATCGGCGCGTTCGGTGAAGAACACCGCCTTGATGCGTTCCGCGGCCAGGTCACCCGCGGCGCCGCTCTGGGCGCAGGCCAGATTGCGTTCGCCAAGAAACTCCAGCACCGCGACGAGCCGATCGCGACGCCGGTCGTCTCGATCCACTACCAGGATTGTGTCGCCGCTCACCCGGAGCCTCTCTTATGAAACAGGGATTTACACCCAATCTGCGCGGGCGACCCAGCGTAACAGCTCCGGTGAAATTGTCAAAATATTGTCGCTAGGACGTGCCACCGATCACACGGGCGTGGACGCAAGAAAAACCAGGTCTCGAAAGGCATGGGCACGGCCCTCAGGCACCGACAGAGATACGCGCAGTTGGCTCCACCGGTCCAGTCTCCTGCGGGGCAATGGCGCTCCAGGCCTCTTCGATGGAGCGCAGCAGGAAGGCCACTTCGTCCAAGGCCTTGGTGTCATTGTGGAGGTTGGCCTCAAGCAGACGACGGCCCATGTACTCGTACAGTTGGTCAAGATTTTCGGCGATTTCGCCACCTTGAGTCTTGTCCAGACTCGCACGCAACGCGTCGGTAATGGATATGGCGCCACTGATCAGCTCGCCCTTTTCGGCGATGCTGCCGTGATGGTCGATGCGCAGCTTGGCGCCCTGGATCTTCTCCAACGCTCCCTCGAACAGCATGGCGACCAGGCGATGGGGATCCGCCGTCGGCACGGCGGTTTGTACTTTGACCTGACGGTACTGATTCAAGGCATGGCTGGTCGGCATAACGCATGGCTCCCCGCGTTCTTGGGTTTGTGCATTAAATCGGCCGAAAGGGCTGCAACTTTAGTCGTGGCACGGCTGTTGGCGCCCGGGAATTCAGAGGCCTACCGTGGGTGACCCCGCTTCCACAATAACCGCATTCACCAACCCTCCCAGTGCAGGAGCGGCCACCGGCCGCGATTTGCGCCGCTCTGGACGCCCAGTTCGCGGCCGATGACCGCTCCTACAAGGGGGTACGACCTGCCGGGCTGGTGTCACGCAGGCACGGGGGTAATGGACGGCTGCGGGCTCGGTCGATCCACCGAACCATTCTCTTGTAGGAGCGGCCACCGGCCGCGATTTCCGCCGCTCTGGACGCCTGTTCGCGGCCGGTGGCCGCTCCTACGGGATGGGTTTTCAGCGGTTGCTGTTGTAGGCGCTTTGGGCGCGGCGGCCTTGTTGGAGGTCTTTCAGCTTCGCCGCCGCCACTTCACGCGACTCGGTAGCCAGTTCGATGAGCTGGCGATCGATTTCGAGGATGCCTTCGAGGGCGGGTTCGATGAAAGCCGCCTCTTCCGGCAAGGTGGCGTTGGAAAAGAATGCTTCCAGACCCTCCCTGCGCTGTGTTTCCAGCACCGGTACCGCGTCCCACTCACCCTTGCGGGCACACTCGAGCATTTGCTCGGAAAGGGACACGAGGGCGGTGAGTGTTGCGCGGCGCTCGGTAATGGAACTCATGGCGTGGGCGCTCCGGCACGGCGCAATTCCTCCGGAATGGCGTCCCAGCCGGACTTGATCCGTCGCAGGAGTCCGCTGACTTCGTCAAGCATGCCGGTGTCATTACGGAGATTGCCTTCGAGCAGGCGCCGCTCCATGTAGTCGTAGAGTGCGTCCAGATTTGTGGCAATTTCGCCACCCTGCTCGCGCTCGAGGCTGGCACGCAGGCCGGCGATGATGCTGATGGCCCAGCTGACATGCTCGCCCTTTTGGGCGACCTGTGCGTTCTCCATGTGCATTCGGGCGATGGCGATTTTTTCCAGTGCACCGTCCATGAGCATGGCTACGAGCGCGTGCGGCGTGGCCGTTTCCACGCGTCCTTCAATCGCCGCACTGGCATATTGCCGAAGTGCGTCCTGAGGGTTCATGGCGGTCACCTCGATAGTGTGTTACTGACTGGACGTGTTGAGTGAGGCGAGTCGCTGGGTCAGAAAACTGCCGGTGCTGTTGAGCTGTGCAATCAATGCATCCATGGCCGTGAATTGCGCCATATAGCGTTGCTGCACCGATTCCAGGCGACGCTCCAGCGCTTCACGCTGATCGCCGATATCTTCGATGCTGTCGTTCAGCGATTCCGTGCGCTGGTTCAGGAAGCTTTCACCGTCGAGCAGTTTGTCGAAAAGCGAATTGAGTTTGTCGGCCACGCCGCGGGAGAAAACCACCGTGCCGCGGTTTCCGGTAGCCGCGCCCTCGATGGCGATCTTGAGACCGTCCGCGTCACCCTTGCCCGTGAGATAGATGCCATTACCCAAGGCAGCCACGCCGCCGATCGTGCCCGCCACGTCTTCGCCGTCAATGCGTGCCTCGGCTTTCACGGTCAAACCGATGCCTGCGCTGGCCGTGGCATCTTCCACGGAAAGAATCTCTACCGAGGAGCCTGCACCGATCCTGTCCGACGTGAATACGAAACGACCATTCTCGAATGCCACGCCCACAGAAACTCCAGCTTCCTGCAGGGCACTATCGCCATTGATACGACTCTGCAGTTCCGCTGCCAATTCCTCTCCGTCGGCATAGGCGCGCTGGCCGAGCGACAGGATGCCGGAGGTGACGCCATCGACCTTGATGGTGAACGTGTCGTTGCTGTCGTCGACGATGACCGGCCATGCGCCAAGCGCAACATCCGGATCGGTGTACATGCCCGAACTTGCGAGTCGGGTGACAACGACGTCATACCCGCCTTCCTTGGTGTTGGCCGTGGCGCTGTCGAAGCGCACCTGAGCGTCGTTCGGTTTGCCCGCGGCGGCAAACAGGCGACCGATGTCGTCGAAGTTGTCAGTGAGCGCCTTGTCCAGCTTGGTCTTGTCGAGTTCCAGTGTGCCGTCGGTTTTTGTCTTGATGCCGATATCTGCCAAGGAACGGTAGCTGCCCGTGAGTCCGGCAACGGTGTTACCCAGAATATTGCGGATCTGATTGGTGATGCTGCGCACTGACGAGTCCCCAATCAGCACGCCGCCTTTCTGGGTCTGCGCGTCGTATCCGGAGAGGGATTTCACCGTCCCCATCAGGCTGTTGTAGGCAGTGACGAAGCCTTCCACCGCTTTCGTGGCCGCTCCCTTGTCCAGCGCAACTGACAACCCCGCAGTGACACCCGGTTCCGACTCCTTCTTCAGCGTGATTGTCAGGCCCTCGATGGCATCATCGATGGTGTTGGTGGCGCGGCTCACCAAAACGCCATTGATCTTCAACTGGGCATTCTGGGCCTGCGAGCTCGCTTCCATGTCGCCCTCGACGCCGGGGGCATAGGCGAAGGTGGCCAATCCGGGCGCGCCGGCATCTTCCTCCACCGAGATCTTCAAACTGTTGTCTTCACCGGTACCTTCACTACTGAAGACGAGATAATGCTTGTCTCCCTTCACGATGGATGCCTGAACGCCGATCTTGGCCGCGTTCACCGCATCACGGATCCCTTCCAATGAATCATTGGCAGCATCGATGGTGATGGTTTGCGCGGGCTTGGAGGCATCCCCGAACTGAAACGTGAGGGTACCGGTGCCTACGCTTGCGGTGCTGGAATCGAAGCCGACCTTCGAGCGCAGGGACTGCGCCTTGGCAAGCTGAAGCACTTCGACCTGGTAGTTACCGGGAACGGCACTGCCGTTCGCAGTGACCGTAAAGAGTTCTTCGTTCGTCGACGTTGCGGAGCGTTGATTGAAACCCGAGAGCGCGGTCAAGCCCGAAAGCGATGACTTGAAGCTGGAGAGCGCACCCTTCAGTGAACCGAGTGCCGAGAGCTGGCCCTGAAATTTCGATTCCTGGCGCGCCAGACGATTGGCTGCAGGTTGGGCTTCGGCGGCGACGAGTTGGTCCACCAGGCTCTTGATGTCGATGCCCGAGCCGATTCCCATCGAGGTGATAGCCATCTCTTCCCTCCGGTGTCACTACGCTGCCGCATTATACCCGTGCGGTCAGCAAAAGGCCCTTCGCCTGTTCCCCGGAAATCGCGTTTTCCTCTGCCAGTTGTGCCAGATAACGGGCCAGCACCAGCATTTCCTCGGACGGGATCTGCCGGACCACTTCGTTGCTTTCCGAGTCGATCACTTTCACGACCGTGCGGCCAGTGCCCTCGTCCAGACTGAAATTGAGATCGCGACGCACATATTGCGCCACTTCGGCGACGACCTTGCGCAATTCTGCGCTACTCACCGCAGGCTTAACGTCCTCTTGCGGCTGCTCGGCAGCAGGCTGCTGCTCGGCAGGCTTGCGCTGCGGTGAGTTCGCGCCAAGCGGGACCGGAGCCGCAACCGGCATCGTGTTACCAATCTCCGTAGGCATGGTTCACCTCCTTACGCCGCTACGGGAGCGGTCTTGCGACCGCTCCCGTCCAGTGCTACTTGCTCCTGAACCTTACCGCAGCAGGGACAGCACGTTCTGCGGCAGCTGGTTCGCCTGGGCCAGCATCGCCACGCCCGCCTGCTGGAGGATCTGGGCGCGGGTCAGGTTCGCCGTCTCGGCCGCGAAGTCCGTGTCCTGGATACGGCTGCGGGAGGCGGTCAGGTTTTCAGTCGTAGCGCTCAGGTTCGCGATGGTCGACTCGAAGCGGTTCTGGATGGCACCGAAGGTGCTGCGCAGAGAGCTGACAGCCGTCAGCGCCGAATCCACACGCTGGATGGTTTCGTTGGCGTTGTCTTCGTTCAGCACATCGACGCTGTTCAGCGTGACCGAGTCCTTGGAGATGGTGGCCGCATGGCCGATATCGGCAAACTGGCCGGTCATGACGATGTTGTCCGAGGCGGACAGCGTCACGGTACCGCGGACTTCACCCTCGGACGTTGCAGCGATACCGGTACCCGCCAAGGTCGCACCTGCGCCCTGAGTGATGGTTTCGGCGATAACGGTGTCACGGCCGTCAACGGTCGTGAAGGTCAGATCCGTGCCGCTCACCGAGGCCGATACGCCGGTTTGGCTCGCGTAGAGGTTCACCTGGGCCGCCACATCCGCGGCGGTCAGTGAAGCGCCTGCGGCAATGTTGTCCGCGCCGCTGAAGATGGCAACGCCGTTGATGGTCAGCTCGTAGGTCGAGGTGGCATCGGCGTTCGTGATGGTGGAGAACGCCCCGGTATGGCTGTTAGCGGCCGTCGCGGTCAGACCCGACACACCTGCGTTGTTGATGGCATTCGCCTTGGCCCAGGCGCTGTAATTGGACTGGCCTGCTTCAGTACCTGCCACCGAGGCGCCGACGGATACGGCTGCGCCAGTACCCACGGCCACCGTAAGCCCGCCATCCGTCAAGACCGCGTTAGTCACCGCAGTACCGGTGGCGCTGGCAATCTGCCCCATCTGGGTGGACTTCATGCCAGTGGTGAGGTTCAGGGTGATGGTCTCACCCACGTTTGCACCGACCTGGAACGCCGCCGTACCAAAGCTGCCGTCGAGGATCTTCTGGCCGTTAAAGTTGGTCTGGGAAGCGATACGCTCGATCTCGGCGATGCGCTGCTGTACTTCCTGATCCAGGGCGGCACGGTCCGAGGCCGAATTGGTGGCATTCACGGACTGCACAGCCAGTTCGCGAATGCGCTGCAGGTTGTTGTTTACCTCGGACAGCGCGCCTTCGGCGGTCTGGGCAAGAGAAATACCATCATTCGCGTTGCGCATCGCCTGGTTCAGGCCACGAATCTGCGTGGTGAAGCGCTCGGAAATGGCAAGACCCGCCGCATCATCCTTGGCACTGTTGATACGCAGACCGGAGGACAGGCGCTGCAACGAGGTCTGCAGTGCCGTCTGTGAGGTGTTCAAGTTGCGCTGGGAATTCAGCGACATGATATTGGTGTTGATGATCTGGGGCATGGCACCTAACTCCTTTCTCGTCCCTCACCGCTCGGCCTGTCGGGACTCGTTGTCATTAGCGGATGTGCCTTGTGTGACGCACTTACCGCTTCCGAACTAGTTATCGTCCCCGCTCCGGGGAACTTTAGGCCTCTGTTCCAGGCGCCGACAAATCACCCCACCCTACTGATTACCTTAGATAATTGAATATCGAGAGACCATTGACCTTGAGGTAGGTCTGCTGGGCGGCCTCGAGGCCCGCCATCTGCATATGCAGCCGGCTGATGGCCTCGGCATAGTCCAGGTCTTCGACGGACGAGAGCGTCTCCTGGGCCTGAATCAGGTAGCTTTCATTCACATAAACCTGACTCTCGATGGCGTTCAGCCGGCTGCCGACGCCGGCCCGCACGAGCAGAATGTTTTCCATCGCCAGGTCTATGTCACCGAGTGCCCTGTTCACCGCGTTGTTGAGGTGCGCTTGGTCGGCCGGACCATGTACTGGCGCGTCCAGCGCGGTGGCGAGGTTTTCGAGGGTCTGGAAGATGTTCTGGTATTCACTGGAGCGAACCGTGAAGGTGTCACCATCCGCCGGGGTTCCGGTGATGGCCAGCCGAGCCCCGTTAAACTCGATGGGTTGATTCTCGACCCACGGTCCCGACTTCACCTGCGCCCCCGTGGAATCGGTCACCTGATAACTGATTGAGCCGTCCGGGATCGGACGTGAGAAGGTCAGCGTATAACCGTTAGGGAGCGATGGTATGAAAGTACCGTCCACCAGCGTGGCCTCGCCGATGACTGCCGTCCCCCGGGGCATGCCGCTCAAGTCCAAGGTGAACCGGTCGTTGGGTTCCGGCGTACCGCTCATTGTGACGGTGGCCACGACATCACCACCGATACTGATGTCGATGTCCTCGGGCCCAGGTGAAACATAGGTTCCGGTTACCGGTGGAGTGAGAGAACTGCCGGCTGCATCAACGACCTCATAACTACCTGGAGTGACCGCATCGAAGACAATGCTGTAGCCATCCAAAGCAAGAATGGACTGCGCTGACACCACGACACCCTCCACCAATGCAGTACCCGAATTGGCGACGTCGGCTTGTACTGTGGCATTACCCGAGGGAGCTGCGACAAAGGTTCCGTTGCCATTGCGCACTAACTGGAACACTGCTGAACCGGCATCACCATCGGCCACTCTGCGGCCGTTGCCCACCTGAAGGTAGCGCTGGTTCTGATCCCCTTGGTAGACGTACTTGCCTTGCGAATCCTTGATGAAAGGTGTGGTGGCGCCCATTGTTCCGGCAAACAGGTAATCACCGGTTCCGTCCCGGGTATTGGCAAGGCCAACCAATTCCTCGATGCGCTGCCGAATCTCTTCCGCCATGAAACCCCGGGTTTCATTGGTCTGAGACGCATTGTTGCCCTGCACCGCCAGCACGCGGACGCTTTGCAGGATCTCGGTGATGCTGGTCAGTACGCCCTCTTCCTGTTGAAGCCGATTGATGGCGGCATCCGCATTGGCCTGGTACTGCTCGGTGGTCTCGATGGACTGCCGCAATTGCAGCAACTGCGTGGTGGCAACCGGGTCGTCCGAGGGGAGGAGCACACGCTTGCCCGTGGCCACCTGCTGCTGGGTGCGGCTGAGCTTTTCCTGCTGGGCCAGGATGGAATCAATACCGAGCTGCTGAATCTGTCGTGTGGAGATACGCATGATCAGCGCCTCACTGCGTCGAGCAGGCTTTGGAACAGGGTGTTGGCCGCCACGATGAGCTGGGCCGAGGCCTGGTAGTGCTGCTGAAAACGCACCAGATTGGCGGCCTCCTCGTCCAGGTTCACGCCGGACACCGCTTCACGGTTCTGGATGGCCTGATCGAGGATGGTCTTCTGGGCCTTGCTGTTGATCTCCAGTTGGTGGGTGCGGGCGCCCACGCCCGAGACCATCTGGCCGTAGCCTGTTTGCAGGTTGGTGGTCTTGTCCAGGATGGCCTGGGTCTGCAGGCCCACCAGAGCCAAGGCGTTGCCGTTGTCGCTGACTGCACCGCTGTTTTTCTCGATCGTGAACACATCGCCATCGGCGGGGGCGCCGGAAATGGTGAAAGTCAGACCGATGTAATCAGAATTCCCCAATTCGAGTCCGAGATCGATTTCCTGTCCGGGCTGGTAAGCAATCGTATCGACTGATGCACCGCCTATCGATACATCAAAGGCCCCGGCGATCGCGTCGTAAGTCAGCGCAATATTCACCGGTTGAATGCCCGCAAGATCCGTGTCGGAGGTGACGCCCGGCGTGGAAATCTTGCCAGTACCGAGATTCTGATCGGAAATTGCGCTGCGCAGCGGCGCTGCCGCCGCGATGAGATTCGCGTTGTCGATGGCCATGGACAGCCCGGCGGAGGCGGTACGGGTGGGCGCGATCAGGAAGCTGTCGCCGGCCGCGGGCGTGCCGCTCAATTGCAGCCGGAAACCTTCGCTGGGGAAGGTGATGAAGCCGTCCGCATCCACGCCGCCGTCAGTGATGACCTGATTGTCACTCAGGCGCGTGAGTACCCAGTTGGCGCCGTCGTATTTCATCTGGTAATCGCTGGTGGTGAGGCTCGACGCGTCGGTGAATTCGAACTTCACCACAGCAGGGTCGTTTGAATTGGCGTTGGTGGTCGCCGGCAGCGCCGTGGCGGGATTGCCCAGCAAACCCTCCAGACCAAAGAACTTACCGCCGGGATCACCGTAGGTGTCCAGGCCCTGCCGGTGCTGCTCGTTCACCGCCATGGCCAAGCCGACGGCGATGCGTCCCAGGGAGTTCTGGGTGGTTTCCAGCACGTCACGGCGAAAGTCGAGCACACCGCCCAGTTCACCGCCGTTGATGAAATGGGAAATGATGGGCCCCTTGCCATCGCTGCCTGCGACGATTTCCAGCTTCGAGGGGTCCTGCGCATTGCGTGTGGTGCTGATACCGCGCGCATCGGCGCCCAGCACCAGGATCTGGCCGTTGCCGACGAAGACGTTGATGGCACCGTTGTCCTGCTCCACAGTGGTCACTGGGATGTACTCGGCCAACTGGCGCAGCAATTCATCGCGCTGGTCCAGCAGGTCGTTGGGCGGTTGGCCGCCGGACTTGCCCCACGCAATGGTGATGTCGTAATTCACCTTGGCGATGGACTCTGACAGGCTGTTGATCCTTCCGGTGAGGCTGCTGAGCTGGTCGTTCACCGAGTCGCTCAGGCTGGTAAGGCGGTCGGAAATGGAATGGAAGCGAGCCACCAGTGATTCCGACTCGCTGATCAGCACCTGGCGCGCAGGCACGGAGGCGGGATTGTCCGCCACGCCTTGCAGTGCATTGAAGAAGTTCTGGAGCACGGGGGCCAGGCCGGCATCCGGGTCGGCCAGCAGGTTGTCCACCTGGCTGGCCATGTGGTGGTAAGTCGCCAGACGGCTGTGCTGACTGGTGTGGGTGCGTACCAGGTCCACGCTGAACTGGTCGTACATGCGGCGCACGCTGGCCACGTTCACACCGCTGCCGATGAAGCCTGCACCCGTGGACTGGGGGATGCGCGTGACCAGGTCGGCACGCTGGCGACTGAACCCCGGCGTGTTGACGTTGGAGATGTTGTGTCCGGTGGTGGCCAGCGCCGTCTGCGCGGCCAGCAATCCGGAAATGCCTGAGCTGAGGAAATCAGCCATCGTCTACTCCCAGCCCTTTCCGGGCCATCCTCATCCCTGAAGGGCGCGCATAGCCCACTCAGGATATCGTCTCGTCGGGCCCATTCTTTAGGCCGGCGTCGGCCAGGAGATCGCGCCCCATGATGCGGTGGATCTTGTCTGCGTAGGCCGGATCAGTGGCGTAGCCCGCCTCCTGCAGCTCACGCACGTAGGCCTCGGGGTCGGCCGCCAGCTCGAGGGCGCGCTGGTAGCGCGGGCTCGACTGCAGGAAGTTCACGTAGTCCTCGAAGCTTTCCGCATAGGAGCCGTAGGCGCGGAAAGCTGCCCGCTCGTGGCTGGCGATGCCGTCGCGGTACTCCACCGTATCCTTGAAGACACGCCCGCCGTCCCAGCGCACATCGGCCTTGATGTTGAACAGGTTGTGACTGCTGCTGCCATCCGGCCGGCGGATCACCGCCCTCCCCCAGCCGGTCTCCAGGGCGGCTTGTGCCAGCAGGGCCTTGGGATCCACGCCGAGTTTTTGCGCGGCCATGCGCGCATGGGGCCAGAGGTGGCGCACGAAGTCGTCCGGGTGTTCGAAATGCACCGGATCGGTTTGCGACGACACGGCAGGGGTGGTTGGCGGAACAGTGGACGCCGGATCGACGGCGGTGAAAGCTTGCCGCTCCGGGATGGCACTGGCTTGCCGCTCGCCGCGCTGTGCCATCGGGACGCTATGCTCCACTGCACCCTGTAACTGGCGGATCAGCATGTCAGCCAGCCCTAGCCCCTTGCCGTTGGCCATTTCCAGCGCAAGCTGCTTGTCGTGCATGTCTCGATAGAGCTGTTCCTGGTCACTGCCGAAGAGTGCGTTGCCCGTGACATCGCCGGCATCGCGCATGCTTTTCAGCATCATCTGCAGGAAC
The DNA here is from genome assembly GCA_041677345.1 of Thiohalomonadaceae bacterium. Classification (GTDB taxonomy): domain Bacteria; phylum Pseudomonadota; class Gammaproteobacteria; order Thiohalomonadales; family Thiohalomonadaceae; genus JALOAT01. The sequence goes on along the minus strand of JBAYQE010000023.1, from coordinate 20,623 downwards.
AACGCCTCGAACTGTTGCGCTGCGGCCTTGAGGGCCGCGGGTGAATTCTGCCGCGCATCGGCACGCAGGCGCGTCAGACCCGTGAGGTCCGTGTAGACGCTTGCGTCGTTGATGCCGTGAGCGGACATGGGTGTATCTCTGACGTATTCCTGACGTGATGCCTTGATGTATTCAAATGACGTGCCAAGCACGCGTGTTTGTGTCCATGTAGTTGTTGCAGAAACCGCGGTGGTTGCGTCGCCAATCGCAGACGGCGGCCACCACATGTGTTGACTAGATGATCATGAGCTCCGCACGCAGGGCGCCGGCGGCCTTGAGGGCCTCGAGGATGGCTACCAGGTCGCCAGGGGCGGCACCCACCTGGTTTACTGCCCGGACGATCTCGTCCAGGGTCACCCCCGGTTCGAACAGGAACATGCGGTCGTTTTCCTCGCTGATCTGGATGCTCGAATTGGGTACGACCACGGTCTGGCCACCGGATAGCGGCGGCGGCTGACTTACGGTGGGTTCGGAGGTGATGGTCACCGTCAGACTGCCATGGGATACGGCAGCGGGCATGACGCGCACATGACTACCGATCACCACCGTGCCCGTACGTGAATTCACGATAATGCGCGCCGGCGCCTCGCCGGGGCTCACGTTGATGTTCTCGAGCATGGAAAGATAAGTGACGCGTTGGCCGGCGTCGCGCGGCGCGTTCACGCGCACGGTGGAGGCATCCAGCGGCTGTGCCGTGCCGGGGCCAATGGACTCGTTGATGGCCATGGCCAGACGCGTGGCCGTGGTGAAATCCGGTGTGTGCAGGTTGAAGTCGATGGCATCGCCCAGATTGAATCCGGTGGGCACGGAACGTTCCACGGTGGCACCGCTGGGGATACGCCCCACGCTCGGCACATTCACGGTGATGCGCGAGCCATCCGCCTGGGCGCCAAAACCACCGACCACCAGATTGCCCTGCGCCACGGCGTACACTTGGCCATCACCGCCCTTGAGCTGCGAAAACAGCAAGGTACCACCGCGCAGGCTTTTGGCATTGCCGATGGAAGACACCGTCACGTCAATGGTCTGCCCAGGCTTGGCGAAGGGAGGCAACTCGGCAGTGAGCATCACTGCCGCCACATTCTTGAGCTGCGGATTGATGTTGGCCGGCAGGCTGATGCCCAACTGCGCCATCATGCTCTTCAGGCTCTGCACGGTGAATGGTGTCTGCGTGGTCTGGTCACCTGAACCGTCCAGGCCGACCACCAGTCCGTAGCCCACGAGTTGGTTGCTGCGCACACCGGCCACCACGGCGAGGTCTTTCAAACGTTCCGCCTGCACGGGCAACGCTGCCGCGAGCGCAGCCACCAGCGAGAGCACGGCGAGTGCACGCATGTTCATGTCCCTTCTCCTTCACCACCGCGTTGCTCAAGCGAACCGTGCACAGCAGGAACCCAGAGAAGCAGAGAAGCCAGCGAAGCTTTGCGTCCTTCGCGTTCTCTGCGTCTTTGCGTTGAGGTGTTCATTTCAAAACGGCCACAACGGACTGTTGAAGAAGCGCGCCAGCCAGCCCTGCTGGTTGGCGTCGGCCAGCGCACCGCGGCCACCGTAAATGATTCTGGCATCGGCCACGCGCGTGGACAGCACGGAATTGTCGGTCCGGATGTCCACCGGGCGCACGATGCCACTGATGCGGATGAATTCATCGCCCTGGTTCAGGGTGAGCGATTTCTCGCCGCGCACCACGAGGTTGCCGTTGGGCAGCACTTCGGACACCGTGACCGTTATGTTGCCGCTCAGGCTGTTCCTCTGGCTGCTCGAACCGGTGCCGTCGAAGTCACGCGATGCACTGATGGAGTTCTGCAGGATGGCGCGATCGTTGTGCAGCACCGGGCCGCCAAGCAACGTCCCCGCACTCATCTCAATGGATTGCTCCTTGCCGGTGGTGGTGCTCGCCTCTTTGCTCGACTGGGTCTGTTCCACCAACTCGATGGTGAGAATGTCGCCCACGTGCCGCGCCTTCACGTCCTGATACAGGGTGATGGCATAGCCTTCGCGGTAAATGGCGCCGGGCGTGGGTGGCGGCGGCGAAACCACAGACGGCGATGTGGCCGCGAACGCTGGGTCGTGCAGCGGCGGATTGGCGGCGCAACCGCCCAGCAACAGCAGCGGAACAAGGATGGCGACGCGTTTCACGACCGGCCTCCTGACATCAGAGTGTCTGGTTGAGGTACTGGAGCATCTGATCGGAAGTGGCCACAGCCTTGGAGTTGATCTCGTAGGCGCGCTGGGTTTCGATCATGTTCACCATCTCCTCCACCACGTTGACATTGGAACTTTCCAACGCACCCTGGATGAGGGTACCCAGGCCGGAAAGACCCGGATTGCCCACCTGCGGCGCACCGCTGGAAGCGGTTTCGAGATAGAGGTTTTCACCCATGGGTTGCAGCCCGGCGGGGTTGACGAAATCGGCCAGTTGCAGCGTGCCGATCTCGGTGGGTGCCGCCTGACCGGGAACCACCACGGAGACCGTGCCGTCCACACCGATGGTGATGCTCTGCGCGTTGTCGGGAACGGTGATGCCGGGCTGCACCAGGTAACCGTTGGAGGTGACCAATTGCCCCTGCGCATCCAGCTTCATGCTCCCGTCGCGGGTGTAGGCGAGCGTGCCGTCCGGGCGCAGGATCTGCAGAAAACCGCGCCCCTGGATGGCGATATCAAGCGAATTGTCGGTCTGGGTCACATTGCCCTGGGTGTGCAACTTCTCGGTAGCCACGGTGCGCACCCCGGTGCCGCGCATGAGGCCCGAAGGCAGCGTGGTGTCCTGGCTCGATTGGGCGCCGGGCTGGCGCACGGTCTGGTACAGCAGGTCTTCGAAGACCGCGCGGTCACGCTTGAACCCGGTGGTGTTGACGTTGGCCAGGTTGTTGGAGACCACGCCCATGCGGGTCTGTTGGGCCTCGAGGCCCGTCTTAGCGATCCAGAGTGCCGGATTCATGGTCGTTTACCTCGCGGACAGATTTCTTGACGCTGTCATCATTCAAGCAACCGCTATGCCATACGCAGCAATTGATCGCCGGCCGCGTCGTTTTCCTTGGCGGTTTCCATCATCTTCAGTTGCGTCTCGTACTGGCGCGCCAGGGTGATCATGTTCACCATGGCCTCCACCGCACTGACGTTTGATCCTTCCAACGCACCCGACACCAGTTGCACGTTTGCATCCGCCATCGCAGGCGCGCCGTCGAACCGTCGCATGAGCCCGTCCTGACCTTTGCTCAATTCACCCGCCGGCGGATTAACCAACTTGATGCGATCCACTTCGGCGAGCACGTTGGGAGCCTGGCCGGTGGGTCGAATGGTGATGGTGCCATCTGCACCGATCTCCACTTTCTCGAACGGCGGCAACGCGACGGGCCCGCCGTTGCCGAGCACCGGATATCCTGCGCCGGTCACCAGCATGCCGGCGCTGTCGAGACGCAGATTGCCGGCGCGCGTGTAGGCTTCGCTGCCGTCCGGTGCCTGCACCGCGATCCAGCCCTCGCCACGCACGGCCACATCCAGTTCATTGCCCGTGGTGGTGAGCGGGCCCACGGACGTGTCCACCCCCGGCCGTTCCGCCATGGCATAGACGCGCGTCGGCATACCGGCACCGAACACGGGCATGGCACGAAACTGCGCCAGGTCCGCCTTGAAACCGGTGGTCGACACATTGGCCAGGTTGTTGGTGTTGACAGCCTGGGCCAGGGTGGTCTGTTTGGCCCCGGACATGGCGATGTAGAGCATCTTGTCCATGGATTAGCTCCGTTCACACTGGAGAGCATGGTGAAGCAGCGCGTTGGGCGGACCGCTCGTCCAACGCGCCAGGCATCATCTCTAACGGATGTTGATGATGGTTTGTGTAACCGTGTCTTCGGTACTGATCATCTTTGCGTTCGCCTGGAAGTCGCGCTGTGCGATGATCATGTTCACCAGTTGCTTGGAGATGTCCACATTGGAGGCCTCCAGCGCACCTGACTGGATTTGTCCGAATGTGCCGGTGCCGGCTTGACCGAGTTGGGCACCACCGGATTCAAAGCTCTCGGCCCAATTGGTATCACCCATCTGCTGCAAACCATTGGGGTTGGAAAAGCGGGCCATTGCCACTGCACCCAAGACTTCCGACTGGCCATTGGTGTATCGCGCATAGACAACGCCACCTGCATCGACACTAACACCACTAAGGCGTCCCGTAGTCCAGCCGTCCTGAATCAGATTGTTCACGGCGGAGGCCGCACCGAATTGGGTGCTCCCGGTAAAGTTCACGACGACATCCATATCCAAAGCATTGTTGCCCGGCACGAATGCGCCTGAGGTGTTGAAACTCATGTAGGGCGGATTGTTACCGAGGCTGCCGTCTTTATTAAAAGCGATGGTTTCATTGTCAAATTCCTGACCATCGATCACCATCCTCACGTTCCAAACGCCCTGCGGTCCGTTATCCGAACGTGAACCGATCTCGGCGGTCGTGCCTGTCGAGGCATCAGTCGTTCTTGTGAGCGCCGAGAAATCAATGGTCAGATGCGATGGTTGTCCGGAGCCGGTACTGTCAAGATCCAAATTGCTGAACACGTTATCGCCCGACGGGACGACTTGAGCAACTCCCGAGGTGAAGTCGAGTGTGATGTCTCTCGTGACACTACCCAGGGTGACCGCCGCGGTGTAGCTGTCGGGCCCGGTCTGGGTAAAGGAAATATCTGCGGCATACGCATTACCAAGGGAGTCATACACCTGAAATACGGGGATGCTTTCGGGAGAGCCGGGCGTGCCGCCGTTATCGAACAGAGAACCGGTCAGATTTAATTGAGTCGTCGCACTCGCCTTCTGAAAATACAGCGTTGCATCGTGGGTCACACCCAGCGAATCATAAATGGTGGTCGTGGTCGAAAAGTTGTAACTGTCGGGGTCATGTACATCCATGGGCTGCACCGAGGCAAGCGTCGCCGCGGCGTCAAGATTGAGATTGATGCCGATCTCCTCGGTCATTTTGGCCGGATTCGCACCCAGGTTGAGCCGCAGGTCATTGGGTGTGAAGTTCGATACAGCGCCGGTCGCGGGATCGACGTCATAGGCCTGGAGGCGATGGCCGTTTGCATTCACTACATACCCGTCGCGATCCACACTGAAGTTGCCCGCACGGCTGTACACTCGCGAGCCGTTGTCACTCAGCATGAAAAAGCCTTCACCGCTGACCGCCAAATCAAGGTTGTTGTCGGTGAAGTCGACGTTGCCCTGCGTGAACTGCTGTGCCACGTTGGCGAGACGTACACCTGAGCCGGTAGCGGTCTTGGCCACGCCGCCAAAGCTCACCGCGTACACATCTGCAAACTCCGCACGCGAATACTTGAAGCCTGTGGTGCTGGCGTTCGCGATGTTGTGGCCGGTGACGTTCAGGTTGCCCGACGCCGCATTCAAACCACTCAAGGCCGTTTGGAATGACATGTTTCCTCCTGTTCCCGCGCGGGATTATTTGATCTGTATGACGTCGCCGAAATTGGTGGTGCCGAGGCCCGCGAGATTGACACGGATGCCTCTGCCGTAACCCAGGTCCACGCTCTGCACCTGGTCGTACACATAGGTTTCCAGCGCCTGGGGCTCGCCGTCGAACGTGGCCTCGGCCTTGATGGTGTAGGTGCCCGCAGGCATGGCCGCGCCTTCGTCGTTGGTGCCGTCCCAGCTGAAATCGATGTCGCCCGCCGGCTGCTCGCCGAGGCTGATGGTCTTCACCAACTGGCCCGTACCGTCCAACACGCTCAGTTTGAGGTTGGGCGAGGTGACCGGCATGAAGATGGTCCCGCTCACGTCGGCGCCTGCCGCGTGCACCACGTGTTCGCTCGGCACCAGCACCGTGCGGCCGACCAACGTGGACGCCTGTAGCGCCTGATTGGATTGCATGGCCGTGGAAAGCTGCGCAAAGGATCCGTTCAGTTCCTTGATGCCCGAGACCGTGCTGAACTGCGAGATCTGCGCCAGGAACTCGCCATTTTCCATGGGGCTCAGCGGGTCCTGGTTCTGCATCTGCGTGAGCATCAGCTTCATGAACGCATCGGCGCCCAGTTCGTTGTTGTTCTGCTTGTTCTCCGGTTTGCGCGACAGGCCGAGGCTGTCGAGCAGGGATTGGGTTTCGTTGACGCCGCCGGTCATGGTTCAGCTCCCTGTCACTGACCCAGCGTGAGGGTCTTCAACGCCAGTTGCTTGGCGGTGTTGATGACCTCCACGTTGCTCTGGTAGGCACGGGAGGCGGAGATCATGTTGGCCATCTCCTCCACCACGTTCACGTTGGGCAGGAAAACATAGCCCTGCTCGTTGGCCATGGGGTGATCGGGCCGGTATTCCTGGCGCAGGGGCGCCTGGCTCTCCACGATGCCCCGCACCTCCACGCCCACGGCCTCGCGCGCCTCGCTCAGGGCCGCGGCGAACACGGGCTGACGCGAGCGGTAGGTCTGTTCCGTGCTCGAACTGGCGCTGTCCGCATTGGCCAGGTTGCTTGCAGTGGTGTTGAGGCGCAGCGTCTGTGCGCTGAGCGCCGAACCGGCGATGTCGAATACCTTGAACATGCTTAGTCACCTCGAATCGCAGTGCGCAGGATCTTCAGCTGGCCGTCGATGAAGTGCAGGCTGGCCTGATACTGGATCGCGTTCTGCATGTATTCGGACTTTTCCCGTTGCGCATCCACGGTGTTGCCGTCGATGGAGGGCTGCACGGGAATGCGGTAAAGGACTTCCGGCGACGCCGCCGTACCGGTCTCGCTCAGGTGGCGCGCATGGGTGGTCTGCAGCCCGCCCCCGCCCTGCGCCGATTGCGCAGCGGCGAGCACCGACTTGAAATCGATATCGCGCGCCTTGTAGTTGGGCGTGTCGGCGTTGGCGAGATTGCTCGCCAGCAATTCCGCACGCTGGGCCCGCAAGCGCAAGGCGGCTTCGTGGATGCCCAGGGCGTTGTCGAGCTTGGACGGCATGGCGGATCTCCGGATGACCTCGGCATCGACAAAGCAATGCCTGTGCCATCACGGACTTTCATGAAGAATCAACGACTTGTTAGCGCTACCCCAACCGGGGCGGCAATCGATGGCGGCAAAGAATTGCCTTCAGGCACGGTGTTGCCGGAGAAAACCGTGCTGCGTGTCAAAAGCCTGACAGGGTTCCGGACGATTCCATTCCCCGGCAGGCCACCCACGACCGGCCCAAAAATTCCACTGGCGTGACTGTAGTCAAAGAAAACCCCTTCAATTGAAGGGAATCTTCCTGTGGCGAAGGATGTGGGTGCAGATAGGAAATAACCCGATTGATCTTTGGGTTGTTCTAGACGGATTCTAACCATGCTTTTCGTGAATCGGAACCAAGCACTCCGACGAGTGGACATTTTTGGAGGCAACATGAGAATCAAACTGTTGTGCAGCGGTGCGGTGATGTGTGTAGCCGTGCTTTCCACCCAGGCCTACGCGCAGGAACCCATCCAACCCATTCTTCCGGTCCAGAACATCAACCTGGCTCAGGTGGAATTGGGCAAGAAGCTGTATTTCGATCCCCGGCTCTCGAAATCCGGTTTCATCTCATGCAACTCCTGCCACAACCTGAGCATGGGCGGCACCGATAACCTCAAGACCTCCATCGGCCACAAGTGGAACCAGGGACCCATCAATGCTCCCACGGTGCTCAACTCCAGCCTGAACTTCGTCCAGTTCTGGGACGGCCGTGCGGCGGACCTGAAGGAGCAGGCCGGCGGCCCCATCGCGAATCCCGGCGAGATGGCCTTCACGCACACGCTCGCGGTGGACGTGCTGCAGTCCATCCCCGGCTATGTCCGCGAGTTCAAGCAGGTCTACGGCAAGGACAAGATCGATATCGACATGGTGACCACGGCCATCGCCGAATTCGAGAAAACCCTGGTCACGCCCAATTCCCGTTTCGACCGCTGGCTGCTGGGCGACAAGGCCGCGCTGAACGCGGATGAACTGGCCGGCTATCAGCTGTTCAAGAACAGCGGTTGCGTCGCCTGCCATAACGGCCCCGCGGTCGGTGGCAATTCCTTCCAGAAGATGGGCGTGGTGCAGCCGTACAAGGCCAAGAGCCCGGCCGAGGGCCGCGTGGCCGTCACCGGCAAGGATGCGGATCGCTTCATGTTCAAGGTCCCCACGCTCCGCAACGTGGAAATGACCTATCCGTACTTCCACGATGGTGAGGCAGAGACCTTGACCGAAGCCGTGGATATCATGGGCCGGCTGCAACTGGGCAAGCGTTTCCCGGATAAGGAGAACCGCCAGATCGTCGCCTTCCTGAAGACGTTGACCGGCGACCAGCCCTCCTTCCTCATGCCAATCCTGCCGCCGTCCACGGACAAGACGCCGGCACCGACGCCGTTCGAGTAACTCGGCCCGCAAAAAAAACCGGCCCTGCAATGGGCCGGTTTTTTTATGCGCGGAATGGTCTGTCCACACCGCATCGAAGATGGTTTGGCACCCCGGAGACGATTCGAACGTCCGACCTTCCCCTTAGGAGGGGGATGCTCTATCCAGCTGAGCTACCGGGGCAGAGAAATACCGGCAGGAGCGTTTGCCGGCGGCGCGATAGTATAACGCAGCCGCCGCGCAGCGGAAGAAAAGCGCACGCAACACAAGCGCGTCGTCCCGCTTCCTCGCGCTTGCGGCTTTGCTCGCCTGATAAGCTGCGAAGGATTACATGTCGGGATCACAGGAGCCGGCGCGCAAGGGTGATGACTCGCCCCCGTGTGGGCTGCTGCAACGCGTGTTGCCTCCGGCCCACAAATGTGAAAAAGGCCGGACGGGCCGGCCTTTGGGTTTGTGGAGCGGAGGAGGATCGAACTCCCGACCTTCGCATTGCGAACGCGACGCTCTCCCAGCTGAGCTACCGCCCCAATGAGGCCGGAAGTCTACCATCGGCCGCAGCGCACTTCCAGCACCGCAACGCCTTCAAGCCTTCACGAAACCGCGGCTTGCACTGGCGCCACGGACGGTGCCTTGGGCATCGTAGGTGTCGGCGTCACGAGTCTGACCGAGCAGGATGGCAAGGGCCTGCTGGGTGGCACGCTGGCTGGCGTCGAGCACCATGCCATTGATGCGGTTCTGTTCCTGGCAGCGGCGCAATTGTTCCTGTACGGCATGCCAGCGGGTGGCCAAGTCGTGCCCGACAGTCCCTGGGAAGCGCTCCAGCAGGGTTTCGAAGCCGACGCGATCGGCACTCAGCCCGGCCTGTGTGAGCAGCTCCTGGCGGGCCTTGCCCAATTGCTCCAGTTCCTCCAGCAGTGCCAGCTTGCCGGCGGTCAGTTGTTCGAGGGCGGCAGTATCCCGGGCAGCGAGGGCGGCGTGCTCTGCATCCAACAGTGAGCCCAGGCGTTCGAGCCTGTCCTGCTCGCGGAGCATCAGGTCATGCAAGGCCCGAGACGAGTTCATCAGCGTTCCAGCGCCTGCTCGAAGGCCAGCATCTTGCGGGCGATGCGCTCGGCATCCACCTCGAAGGTGCCCTCGGCGAGGGCGCGGCGGACGGCCTCGACGCGCTGGTTGTCCACGACCGGCAGATTGGCCAAGGTGTTCTCCATATCCCGCAGGCGCGCAGCGGTATCGGTGAGGCTCACGGTGTCCACGCTGGAAGGACGTCCGGTGGCCTGCTGCGCCGTGCTTGGCTCCTTGCGCCCCACCTGGACCTGGTTGGATTCGGTCCGGGGCTGGGCCGGGTTGCCGGGCAGGCCGGTGATGTTGTTGATCGGCATGGCAGATCTCCTCTACTCGCGCCTATTATCGGTCAAAGGCCGGCAAACTTTAGGGAATCCGCTCAAAGTCTGACCTCGACCGTGCCAGGGCCCGCCACCAGACCTTCCACGCTGCGCCTGGAGGATCGGTTACGCACCCGGATGACCTCGCCTTTCGCACCATCTTCCAGGGCTTCCCCTTCCATGCGAACCTCCATGCCCCCGCTCCGGGCCAGGATCTGTACCCGTTCACCCCGGCGGATGATTCTGGGCAATTCCACCATACCCGGACCGATGGCCGCGCCAAGCTGGACGTTCCGGCGCAGCATCCTGCCTACCGCCTGCTCGGGGCTGGAAAGATAGCCGCCGGCCAGTGCCGTGACATCCATTTCCCTGACCTCGATATCCCCGGCACCCAGCAAGGCGCCGCGTGACATGGGCCGGGCCGCAACGACCACCTGATCATACACCTGCACCCTGGCGGGCACGTAGATGGACCAGGGCGATGCACCCGTGCAGCGCACACCCACGGTGACGTTCCCCTGGGTGCGGGCGCCCGCCGGGAAGAAGGCCTCCAGCGGCAGGTCGCACCGCCCGAGGCGCAAGCGCGGATCGAGTTGGCTCAATTCAATGCGTGCGGGTACGCCGTTCCGCGCGGTCTCGGTTTCGAGGAAGGCCGCAGCAGCGGCCCTGATGGTATCCAGCGGCTGGATCCCAGGAGAGGCCGCCAGCGTTCCTGCCGACAGCCAACCGGTGATGAAAATCAAGATGAGTATGAAACGTCGCATGACAGTGCCGGATTCTTGGCGTCTCTCCACCGCTTGCACTCGTCGGCCCCAAGGCCTTTAATGGCAAGCATCTGTTTTGCATGTGGTAAACCACCGCCGTGGCGGAACCACGACGCCCGTCGACAATAACAAGCAATGCACGGGCCAACTTCCCACTAAAGAATCCACACCGGTGTGCCGATCCAGGATAGCGGGCCGACACAGGAACTCAGCATGACGGGCGTACTCGATGGGGTCGACAGACGGACCCAACTGGCCGGACAGAACCGGCTGGAACTACTGCTGTTCAGGCTGGGCGACAGGCAGTGGTTCGGCATCAACGTGTTCAAGGTGCAGGAAGTGGTGCAATGTCCCCTGCTCACGCAGGTTCCGCATGCCAAGCCCGTGGTACGCGGCATTGCCAACATGCGCGGCCGTTCCCTCATGATCATCGACCTGGCCCGCGCCGTCGGCCGGCCCGCCATCAACGATCTCAAGAATGCCTACGTGATCGTCACCGAGTACAACCGTTCCGTGCAGGGCTTCCTGGTGAGCGGCGTGGATCGCATCATCAATGTGCGTTGGCAGGATATCTTGCCTCCACCCAAGGCGAGCGGCAGCCATTACATGACCGCGGTCACCCGCCTGGACGATGCCTTGGTGGAGATCATCGATGTGGAAAAGATCCTGGCCGACGTAATGCGCATCAACGAGACGGTCTCGGAGGAATTGCGGGCCGTGCAGGCAGCCAGCCCCGACACATTCCACGTCTTGGTGGCAGACGATTCCAGCGTGGCGCGCAAGCAGATCAGGCATACGTTGGAACAGCTCGGCGTCACCAGCACCGTGGTGAACGATGGTCGGCAGGCGCTCGATCACCTGCGTAACCTGGCTGCGGATGGAAAACCCGTCACTGAACGCGTGCAACTGGTCATCTCCGACATCGAGATGCCCGGGATGGACGGTTATACCTTCACCACGGAGATCCGTAACGACCCGACGTTGCGTGACCTGTACGTGATTCTGCATACCTCCCTGAGCGGGGTCTTCAATCAGGCATTGATCGACAAGGTTGGCGCCAACCGGTTCATCCCCAAGTTCGACCCGGACGAACTCGCCCGCGCCGTCACTGAATTGACCCGGTCCGGGACAGGGGCGGCCTGAGCGTGCGACCCAGCATATTGCGTAACATGATGCTGGCCTTCCTGGGCTTCGGGCTCAGCATGGGCCTGCTGTTCCCACTGTATGCGCAGTTCTTCGTGGACTGGAAACCGGGACTCCGGCTGTGGTTCGTGGTGGGATGCATCATGGCTGGTCTCACCATGGGCATCGCCAATTACTGGTTGGTGAACATCATTCTGCTGCGCAAGCTACGCCGCATTTCCACGGTGACGAACGCCATCAGCAACAAGGATGTATCACACCGCTGCACCCTTGAAAGCGCCGACGTGATAGGCGAGATCGTGGACAGCTTCAATGCCATGGCGGAAACCCTGCGCGCCATGGTTGCGCGTATCAACGCTACCGTGGCCACCCTCTCGCGTGAGGCCAACGTCCTCGCCCGGGCGGTCGAAGGCGCCAACGAGCAGGTACGTCGCCAGCAGCGCGATACGGAGGATGCGGCCGGCTCCATGCACGAGATGGCAAGGCGCATCACAGACGTGACGGTCGCCGCGGGAGAGGCAGCAACGGCAGCACAACTGGCCGACGAAAATGCGGACACAGGGCGTCAGGTCGTTTCGAGGACGATCACGGGCGTTAACGAACTGGCGAGCGACGCCGAACGTGCCGCGGAAGCGATGGCCACATTGGCCAACGACAGTGACAATATCGGTACTGTGCTATCGGTCATCAAAGGTATTGCCGAGCAGACCAACCTTCTCGCGCTCAATGCCGCTATCGAGGCGGCGCGGGCGGGCGAACAGGGCCGCGGGTTCGCTGTGGTGGCCGACGAAGTTCGGGCCCTCGCCTCGCGCACACAAACCTGCGTGACTGAAATCCAGACCGTCACAGAGCGCCTGCAACACAGCAGCCGGGAAGCGATGGCGGCGCTGGAAGCCCACCGCAACCGGGCCCGCGACGAGAGCCGCGAAGCGGCCGGAGCCGCACAGGCACTGGAGGCCATTGCCTCCGCGGTGAACAGCATCCATGCGATGAACAACAATATCGCGGGCCTCGCCACCGAGCAGGTCTCCTTCGCTGCCGAGGTGAACCGCGCCGTACAGGACATGCGCGAGAGTGCCGCCGTCTCGGTGACCAGTGCCGACGGGCTGTCCGCCACCGGCGCGAAGGTGTCCGAACTGGCGGAGGAACTGCGTGCCTACGTGATACAGTTCCGCGCCTCATGAACCGCCTGTACGATTCCACGCCGTGCTATATTCCCGCCACTTCAACGACGTCTCGGACCGTGCAGATCTCTCAACAAGAATACGCTGCCTTCCGCACCTTCCTCGAAGAAGCCTGCGGTATCATGCTCGGCGACAACAAGCATTACCTGGTCACCAGCCGCTTGAGCCGGGTGATGCGCGACTTCGGCATCACGGATCTCGGTGAGCTCATGGGACGCATGAGGGCGCAGCCTGGCGGCAAGCTGCGCGAGAGCGTCATCGACGCCATGACCACCAATGAAACGCAGTGGTTTCGTGACGGTTATCCTTTCGAGGTGCTGTCCCGGTTCATCCTCCCGGAATTCGCCCAGAAGCGTCCGAAGCAACTGCGCATCTGGTCGGCCGCCAGCTCCTCGGGCCAGGAAGCCTACTCCATCAGCATCACGCTGCAGGAATTCCTGCTGACGCGACCGGGGGCACTGCCGCCGCTGCTGCAGGTGATAGGTACCGACATCTCCCCCTCCATGCTGCGCGAGGCCAACAGCGCCAGCTACGACCGCATGGCACTCGACCGCGGCCTGGCACCCGAACGCATGCGCTGGTTTACCCAGAAGGGTGATCGCTGGGAGGTGAAACCGGAAATCCGCGGCCGTGTGACCTTCCGGGAACTCAACCTGCTGCAGAGCTATGCCAGTCTCGGCAAGTTCGAGGTGGTGTTCTGCCGCAACGTGCTCATTTACTTCTCAAGTGCGGTAAAACGCAACATCCTGGAGCGTATCGCCCAAGTGCTCAATCCCGGCGGCTACCTGTTTCTGGGAGGTTCCGAATCGCCCACCAGCTACACTGACGCCTTCGAGATCGTGCGTACGCCACAAGGCGTGGTCTACCGCGTCAAGCCGGCATCCGCCAAGTCATAAGGGCCGGTTCCCGGCAATTCCCCCCACCCCACGGCACAGCCCGCTCCAAATCACCGCGTCCTCGCCTGGCCAATTTCTTACCACCGCAGCACGCCCGCCCAGCCAGCCGGTCCGCCGTGCATGAACTGTCATGCGACCCTGTCCCGGGCAGGCGAATCCTCGACGCGTGGTCTACAACATTCAAGGTAGCGTGAAGTGATAGCCGGGGCCGCCCGTCCCGGTCACTGCTTCCCGCTCCGAGTTGACCCGCAGAACGGGTCCACTACGAACAACGGATGTTTTCTTACGGATGCATGAGGCGTGGCAGGTCCTGCCCGCGCACAAATGAAAAACCAGAACGCGCAGACTTCCTGTCCACCCGCACGCCCACCTTCCGTGGACCGTCTGCTGTCCATGCCGGAGGTTGCGCCGTACATAGAGCAGTTCGGCCGCACTTTTGTAACCGCGACGCTACGCGCGCTGTTGGACGAGGCGCGACACGAGCGTGTCCAGGGTGCACGCGCTGAAGTCTTTGGAATTGATGTCCTGCTGGTACGCCTTGGCCGGAGGCTGAAGGAACGCGCGCGCCCCTGCCTGCGTCCGGTGTTCAATCTCACCGGTACGGTATTACACACGAATCTTGGCCGTGCGTTACTCCCCGAGGAGGCCATCAGCGCGATGGCGGCGGCGGCACGCGGCGCATCCAACCTGGAGTACGATCTTGCCAAGGGTCGCCGCGGTGACCGCGACGACCTGATCGCCGATCTGTTCCGCGAGCTCACCGGTGCAGAAGCCGCTACCGTCGTGAACAACAACGCGGCGGCCGTGCTGCTCATGCTGAACACGCTCGCGCTCCGCAAGGAAGTCGTGGTTTCACGCGGTGAACTGGTGGAGATCGGCGGGGCCTTTCGCGTGCCCGATATCATGGGTCGCGCGGGTGCAAAGCTGCGCGAAGTCGGTACCACCAACCGCACCCATGGACAGGATTTTCAACAGGCCATTTCATCCCGTACCGCCCTGCTGCTCAAGGTGCACGCCAGCAACTACGCCATCCACGGCTTCACCCACAATGTGCCCGAGACACAGCTTGCCGCCATGGCCCACGAGGCCGGTTTGCCCTTTGCCGTCGATCTGGGCAGTGGCACGTTCATCGAACTCGAGCGCTTTGGACTGCCGCACGAGCCAACGGTGCAGGAGGCCTTGGCCGCAGGCGCCGATCTGGTCACCTTCAGCGGAGACAAGCTGCTGGGCGGTCCGCAGGCGGGCATCATCGTCGGCCGACGCGACCTCGTGGCCCGCATCAAGAAAAATCCGCTGAAGCGCGCGCTGCGCTGCGACAAGATGACCCTGTCGGCAATGGAGGCGGTGCTTCGGCTCTACCGCGATCCGCAGCGCCTGTGCGAGCGGTTACCCACCCTGCGCCAGCTTACACGCAGTGAGGCCGACATCCTCGCCTGCGCCCAGCGCCTGCTGCCTGCGGCGCGCACGCTCCTCAGCCAGCGTGCCGAGGTAAGCCTCGAACCCTGTCAGAGTCAGATCGGTTCGGGCGCCCTGCCGGTCGAGCGACTGCCGAGCGTCGCACTGGTGTTGCGTCCGCAGGTGCGCGGCAAGGGCCAAGGCCGCGCACTGCAACGTCTGGAAGAGGAACTGCGCGCCCTGCCCATACCGGTAATAGGCCGCATCGAAACCGGCGCCGTACGTCTGGATCTGCGTTGCCTCGAAGATGAGCATGGCCTGCTCACACAGCTTGCACACCTGGGGCCTTGTCCGTGATTGTCGGAACGGCAGGCCACATCGATCACGGCAAGACCTCGCTGGTGCGGGCACTCACCGGTGTGGAGTGCGACCGCCTGCAAGAGGAAAAGGCACGCGGGATCACACTTGACCTGGGCTACGCCTACGCCGGCGGCAGCCGGCTAGGCTTCGTGGACGTGCCGGGCCATGAGCGGCTGGTGCGCAACATGCTGGCCGGGGCCACCGGCATCGATTATCTGCTCCTGGTGGTTGCTGCAGATGACGGCCCCATGCCGCAGACCCGCGAGCACTTCGCCATCGCCACGCTGCTCGGCCTCGACGCCGGCGCCGTGACGATCACCAAGATTGATGCCGTCCCGCCGGAGCGGCTCGCCGCGGTACAACAGGAAATCACCGCACTGCTCGCCGGCTCGCCATTCGGCACAGCGCCAGTATTCCCCGTGTCATCGATCACGGGAACGGGTGTCGATGCCTTGCGCGAGCACTTGCTCAACGCCGCCGCGGCCCATGAAGTACCCCACAGCACGGGCGGTTTCCGTCTGGCCGTCGATCGCGTCTTCATCTTGCAGGGCATCGGCCTGGTGGTGACGGGGACCGCGTTTTCGGGGACCGTGGCAGTGGGCGACACGCTCACGCTGACACCGCTCGGGCGCCGGGTGCGCGTACGCGGCCTGCGCGTGCACGACCGTCCCGCCGAAATGGGAAAGGCAGGCGAGCGCATCGCCATCAACCTGGCAGGGGATGTGGAAAAATCCGATTTGGGTCGCGGTGATTGGCTGGTGGCACCGAGCCTGCACCAGCCGCTGCAACGTTTTCACGCCGAGGTCCGCGCCCTGACGGCCTTGCGCCACTGGCAACCGGTACACCTGCATCTGGGTGCCGCGGATGTGATGGCCCGGATCGCGCTGCTCGAGGGTGAGACATTGGCGCCGGGAGCCACCGGACTTGCCGAATTCCTGCTCGACAGGCCGCTGGGTGCGCTGGCCCGCGATCGGTTCGTGCTGCGCGATCAATCGGCGAGCCAAACCATCGCCGGAGGCCGCGTACTCGACATCTTCCCACCCACGCGCCACAAGCGTGCTGTACCGCATCTCACGTACCTGCACCTGCTGCGTAACGACGATCCACGTCCCTCACTGCAACACGCACTCGCACACCAGAGCGCGGGCGTCGATCTCGCACGTTTCGCGCTCAACCGCAATCTCGCCCCAGCAGAGGCGAACGTGTTGTGGGCCGGGATGCAATTGGTCACGGTACCCGTGGGTGACAGCTGCATCGGGTTCGCGCCCGACGGCT
Organism: Thiohalomonadaceae bacterium; assembly: GCA_041677345.1. Classification (GTDB taxonomy): domain Bacteria; phylum Pseudomonadota; class Gammaproteobacteria; order Thiohalomonadales; family Thiohalomonadaceae; genus JALOAT01. The sequence continues at coordinate 3,862 of JBAYQE010000023.1, read as the reverse complement.
GGCGACAGCTTGGAGAGCGACTACTGGCGGCAGCGGGTGCTGAACACGAGCGTGCGCCGGACATGATCGGGGTGGAGCGAGACCGATTGCGGCGCCTGACGCTGCCCACGCTGTGGCGCGCCGCCTTCGATCGCCTGAGCGACGAGTTGCTGGCGAGCGGCCGCCTGGCTCAGACCGGTGGCTGGCTGCACCTGCCGGGGCATCGCGCCAGCCTGGCGGCGGAGGATGCAGAACTGTGGCGCACGCTGAAGCCGCTCATCGAGGAGACGCCCAACAACCCGCCACGCGTACGTGACATCGCACGTGCCACCCATCTTCCCGAGGCTGCCGTGCGGGCATTCATGAAGCGCGTGGCGCGTGTCGGTCTCGCCTATCCAGTGGCACACGATCATTACTTCAGCGCAGAGTCCGTGGCCTGGCTCGCACAGGAGGTGAGCGCGCTTTGTGCGCAAGAGGGCGGCGCCCGCGCCGCATCGCTGCGCAACGTGATCGGTGGCGGCCGCAAGGTAGCCGTCCACATCCTCGAATTCTTCGATCGGGTCGGATACACCCGACGCGTCCGCGACGAGCACTTGTTGCGCCAGCCCGGCGCAGAACGCCAATGGGTGCTCCCATGATCAGTCCTGGAAGAGATCGTTCCCCGGTGGGGCGGCCGGTCTTCAAAACCGGCAGGGGTCGCCAGGCGGTCCCTGGTGGGTTCGACTCCCACTCTCTTCCGCCATTCTTCCGCAGCGTTTACATCCCCTACGTGCATGCTGCCGATCCCTCGCGCATACATCGTGCTTCATCTCCGTGTCTTTCCAACGCTCGTGCACAGGAGTCGCCATGACCAACACCGCCGCATCGATTCTTCCTCCGGTCCGTCTCACCGCGCTTTCCCACGGCGGCGGCTGCGGCTGCAAGATCGCACCGGGCGTGCTGCGCAGCGCGCTGGAAGGCATGGCCATGGGTTTTGCCCATCCGGCACTCATGGTCGGTAGCGAGACCAGCGACGACGCAGCAGTGATGCGTCTCAACGACGAGCAGGCACTCATCGCCACCACGGATTTTTTCATGCCCATCGTGGATGATCCGTTCGACTTCGGCCGCATCGCCGCTACCAATGCGCTTTCCGATGTGTATGCCATGGGTGGCCGGCCGTGCATGGCCCTGGCCATCGTCGGGATGCCCTTGGACAAGCTGTCCATCACCGCCATCCGCCGCATCCTGGAAGGTGGTGCGGAGGTATGCCGCACGGCGGGCGTGGCCCTGGCCGGTGGCCATTCCATCGACACCCCGGAACCGATCTATGGGCTCGCCGTGATGGGCACGGTGCATCCGCAAAAGGTGATGCGCAACGATGCCGCGCGCCCGGGTGATGTGTTGGTTTTGAGCAAGCCGCTGGGAGTTGGCGTGCTCGCCACGGCACTGAAGAAAGGCAGGCTCGACGCCAACGGCTACGCGGAAATGCTGGCCTCCACCACGCGTCTGAACAGCGTGGGGCCCGACTTGGCCGAGCTGCCCGGTGTGCACGCGCTCACCGACGTGACCGGCTTCGGCCTGCTCGGTCACCTTCTGGAGATCTGTCGCGCCTCAGGACTCGCCGCGCAGGTGAATTTCGCGCACGTGCCGCTGTTGCCCACCGCTGCTGTGCTCGCGCCGCAAGGCATCGGGCCCGGCGCCATCGAACGCAATTGGGCGAGCTATGGTACCGAAGTGCAGATTGCCTCCGACCTGCCCGCCTGGGCGCAACGCCTGCTGTGCGATCCCCAGACCAGCGGCGGTCTGCTCGCCGCCTGTGCGCAAGACAGCGTTGGCGCGGTGCTCGATACATTCCACGCAGCGGGCTTCACCTCAGCGGCCGTAGTGGGCCACCTGGAAGCAGGCACCCCGGAGGTACGCGTCGGCGCCTGATGCTGCATACAGGGCAAGGCGCCCCGAACCGCCGCTTTCATCCACAGGGCAAACCCTCGCAGGTAAAGGGCTGGCATGGTTTTTCCGGCGGACAGTACCTGCGCTGTCGGTACGCCCAGGCGTGATCCACCATGGACGATGCAAGCCACCCTTGTCTCCTTCCCGACACGCTGGCCGCCGCGCACCTGGCGGACGAAGCACGCTGTGTCAAACGACTGCTCGACGCAGCCGCCTTTTCCACCGAGCTCAGTGACGCCATCGGCGCGCGCGCGGCGGCTTTGGTGCGCGCGGTGCGTGGCGGGCATGGGCCACACCTGCCCCTCGACGCCTTCCTGAACGAATACGGGCTCGACAGCCAGGAAGGCGTGCTGCTGATGAGTCTTGCCGAGGGTCTGTTGCGCATCCCGGATGCGGCGACGGCCGATCTGCTTGTGCGCGATAAACTCACGCCCGCGCAATGGGATACCCACCTGGGCCACAGCCCATCCTTGCTCGTCAACGCCTCCACCTGGGGCCTGCTGCTCTCCGGGCGTCTGGTGTCAGTGCCCGATGCGGCGGCAACCGGTCCGAGCGGGCTCCTGGCACGACTGCTCACGCGCGGCAGCGAGCCGGTGATCCGCCGTGCACTGCACGCCGCCATGCATCTGCTTGCGGAGCATTTCGTGGCAGCACCCGATATTGCCGCAGCGCTGCGGCGTACCCGTACAGGCAACGCCGCTCATTACCGCTGGTCATTCGACATGCTGGGCGAGGCGGCGCTCACGCGCGCCGACGCCGCCCGCTACCGCGATACCTATGCCGATGCCATCGTCACAATCGGCCGCTCGGCGCAGCACGGGTTACCTGCCCGCCCCGGGGTATCGGTGAAGTTGTCGGCACTGCACCCACGCTTCGAATACAACCAACGCAAACGGGCTTTGCCGGAACTTGCGGGCATATTGTCCGACCTGGCGGCGCTCGCCCGCGACTATGACGTGCCCCTCAGCGTGGATGCCGAAGAATCTCATCGGCTGGAACTCACCCTTGAGGTCTTTCACCACGCGCTTGGCGCGCCACGTCTGAACGATTGGGACGGCCTCGGCCTGGCCGTGCAGGCTTATCAAAAGCGTGCCCGCGCCGTGCTGGACTGGCTGGCCGAAGTGGCCGAAACACAACACCGCCGCATCCCCGTGCGTCTGGTAAAGGGCGCCTACTGGGATTACGAGATCAAGCGCGCGCAGCAACTCGGCCTTGGGGGCTATCCGGTTTTCACCCGCAAGGCCCACACCGACGTGGCCTATCTCGCCGCCATACGGCACCTGTTCGCGCATGACCGGCTTTATCCGCAATTCGCCACCCACAATGCTCACACGGTGGCTGCGGTGCTGCAGCTGGCGGGCGATCGCCCCTTCGAGTTCCAGCGCCTCCACGGCATGGGTGAGGCGCTCTACGACACCCTCGTGCGCGACGGTACGGCCGCTTGCCGCGTCTACGCACCGGTGGGTGACCACCGTGAGTTGCTGCCTTATCTGGTGCGCCGTTTGCTGGAAAACGGCGCCAATACCTCATTCGTGCATCGCATCGCCGATCCTGACGTGCCCATCGAAAGACTCGCGGCCGATCCCGTGCAGCGCATACGCAGCCGCGGGGTGAGTGCCAATCCTTCCATACCTCTGCCCAGGGCCATGTATGGCACCGAACGACACAACAGTCGCGGCGTCGCACTCGATAACTGCAGGGACGAGAACTCGCTCTACGATGCGGTTCGGGCTCAATTGCACCACGACTGGCACGCCGCCCCCCTGATTGCGGGGCATGCCATGAGCGGCCGCACTCGTCCACTCACCAGTCCCCACGACCGGCGCTGCAGGATTGGACAGGTGGCTGAAGCCGACGAGGCGAGCGTGCGCCAAGCCCTCGACAGTGCCGCCGCCGGCGCGTCCGCATGGTCCGCCACCCCCGTTGCGGAAAGGGCTCGCGCGCTGCGCCG
>JBAYQE010000022.1:0-33801 GCA_041677345.1 Thiohalomonadaceae bacterium | reverse complement strand
GTGCGCTTTCCGCCACCTCGCCACTGGCCTTCGTCATCTCCGCCGGACCCGGGGAAGGCGCGCGGGCTGAAGAATTGGCACGCCTGCTGATCGGCATGCACGCCGTCGTCCATGCCTCCGAGGGCAGTTTGACCGACTTCGCGCGGCACATTGCCGTTGCCGATCTGTTCATCAGCGGCTCTACCGGACCATTGCACATTGCGGGGGCACTGGATGTGCACACGGCGGCATTCTATCCGCGCCGCCGCTCCGCCACGGCGCTGCGCTGGCAGACCCTCAATTCGCCCGAGCGGCGGCTCGCGTTCTCGCCGCCTGAAAGCGCCGAGGAGCACGACATGGGCGCAATCGACATCGCCGCGGCCGCGGCGGAAATCAGCCGGCGTTTCCTGCGCTGACCAGGGCCTGCAGGCGGCGACGCAGTTCGGGGAAGTGGGCGTCGTCGGCGAACTGACTGTCGGCCTTGGCCTTGCCCTGCGCGCCCAGCCGCTGGCGAAGCACCGCATCCTGCTGCAGGCGCAGCAACTGGGCGTAGAGATCGTCGCCGTCGCCGGAGCGGAACAGCAAACCGGTCTCTCCATGTTCGATGATCTCCGGCACGCCGCCGCGGTCGCTGCCGATCACCGGCACGCCGACGCGCATGGCCTCCACCAGCACCAGGCCGAAGGTCTCCTCCACCGTTGTGAGGATCACGCAGTCGCAGGCCTGCATCAGCGCCTGGGGGCCTTCCACGAAATCCTTGAACGTGACGGGCAGGTGCTCGCGGGCGCTGCGCGCCTTCAGGTCATCCAGATAATCCTGCTCCATGGCGCGGCCCACAATGAGGCCGTGCATGGGGATGTGTTCCGCCTGGGCGCGCGCCAGCGCCTCCACCAGCAGATGCTGGCCCTTGTAGCGCTTGATGCGTCCGAACAGGCCCACCAGGAACACGTCTTCGGGCACCCCCAGCTCCCGCCGCCGCGCCCTGCGTTGCTCCGCTGTCAGCGTGGTCGTCGGGGCGGCCACCCCGTAGTAGAGGTAGTCGATGCGATGGGCGATCGCGGGGATGAAGCGCCGCATGTCCTCCGCCAGTACGCGGGTGATGCCGGTGAGGCGATCCACCTGGCGATACAGAAAGCGGTGGTAGAAGTCCTGCTTGGGGCGGGTCATCTGCATCTGGCGCGTGTACACCAGCGCGGGTTTACGCCGGGACAAGGCCTTGGCCAAGGCGGCCAGCGGCAGGTCCTTGCCCCAGTGCATGTGCAGGACGTCGATCCGCTCGCGGTCGATGATACGTGCCAGTTGCCGGGCCGTGCCCAACGGCAGGGCACGCATGCGTGGCTTCAGCGCGAGGAAACCGGTGCCCGCCCTGGTGAGGTATTCCGCAGGTTTGCCACCCGGGGCGACGACGGCGAGCACGGAATCCGTCTCAGCGAGCTTCTGGACGCAGCGCAGCATGTACAGTTCCAGACCGCCCAGATCGGTCGAGAGGCAGAGTTCCAGGATCTTCACGGTTTCTTCTCCGGCGTCCCCATCTGCTCGTGCAATTCGATGAGCTTCAGGTATTTCATGTAGGCATGGAACACCGTGGTGATGGTGACCGTGACACCGTCCAGCCCCTGGAGGCAACCGCCCTTGAGGATGTACTTGCGCACGAAGGCCGAAAACGCATGCAGGCCGGGTGCGAAGCGGGACGGTTTCACGCCGCGTTCGTACATGGCCCAGGCATCGCGGGATGAAAGCTGGTTGATGCGCTGTACCCAGTGGGCGTAGTTCTCGTAGGTGAAGTGCACCAGGTGGGCGTCGAGCCTGTGGATACGCTCGGCCTTGACGCTGGAATGGGCGCGTTTGGGCAGATAGCCGGCACGGGACTTGTGATAGAGGCGCGTCACCCAGTCGGGATAGAAACCCGCCGCTCTCACCCAATGGCTGCCCGCGAAATTCTTGCGGCGGAACGCGAAGGCGTCCTTGTCGGTGGAGGCCAGATCGAGTGCCTTCACGGCCGCCACGGCATCGTCGTCCAGGCGCTCGTCGGCATCGAGGCTGAAAATCCAGTCGTTGCTCGCAAACTGTACGCCGAAGGCCTTTTGCGGGCCGTCGCCCAGGTATTTCTGCACGACCACCTTCGCCCCCAGCTCCCTGGCGATCTCCACGGTCCGATCGGTGCTTTCCGAATCCACCACGATGATTTCGTCGCACACGCGCCGCAGCGAGGCGATGCAATCGGCGATGTTCGCCTCCTCATTGAGGGTGATGATGGTGCCGGTAATCATGCGACCTGCTCGTTGGAAATCAGGCTGGACAGCACATCCCAGACACGATCGGGACCGATATGGGTGAGGCACTGGGTGTTGCGCCTGGGGCAGGTGCGCTTGAAACACGGGCTGCAGGACAAGCGGTCGTAGAGAACGATGGCGCGCTCGGTAAGCGGCGGCGTGTAGTCCGGCGTGGATGAGCCATAGATCGCCACCAGTGGCGTACCCACGGCGGCGGCGACGTGCATCAGGCCCGAATCGTTGGTCAGGGCGGCGCTGGCGAGTCCGAGCAGGTCGATGGCATCTTCGAGACGCGTGCGGCCGCACAGATCGACGAATTCAGTGCGCGTCGAGCGCATGACCCAGTCCACGGCCTCACGGTCCTTGGCGGAGCCCAGCAGCCACACCTGGTAGCCCTGTTCCACCAGACGCGCGCCAACATCGCCGTAGTAGATGGCGGGCCAGCGCTTGGCCGGACCGTATTCCGCGCCCGGCATGAAGGCTACGGCCGGGCGGGACAGGTCGAGCCCAAGCTCGCGCACCAGGCGCGCCTGATTCTCATGGTCGACGCGCAGTTGCGGTCTGGGAATAGGCGGCGGCAGCGGTGACTCGGGCGGCAAGCCCAGCGCGGCGAAACGCTGCACCGTCTGGTGCAGCACGCGCTTGTCCAGCGGACGCATGTCATTGATGAGGCCGTAACGCCATTCACCGCGATAGCCGGTACGGCGGGGAATGCGTGCGAAGAACGGCACCAGCGCCGCCTTCAACGAGCGCGGCAGTACGATGGCCTGGTCGTAGCCTTCCGCACGCAGCGCACGTCCCAGTTCGCGGCGCGCCGGGAGCGCCAGTTCACCATGGCCAGTGGGAAGGGCGATGCCACGGCGGACCTCGTCCATGCGTGAAAGCAGCGGCAGGGACCAGGCGGGCGCGAGCACATCCACCACCGTGTCGGGCGTGCGCGCGTGCAGCACCTTGAACAGGCTCTGGGCCATGACCATGTCGCCGACCCATGCGGGACCGGCGACAAGCACGCGATGTGGCTGCGTCACGCGGGTATCAGCGGCCGTTCAGCCACTGCATGTAAAGGCCGACGCCCTCTTCCACGGTCTTGAAGGGCGCATCGTAGCCGGCGGCCCGCAGCTTGCCCATGTCCGCCTCGGTGAAGCTCTGGTAGCGACCCTTCAAATGCTCGGGGAAGGGGATGTATTCGATCTCGCCCTTGCCGTGGTGGGCGATCACCGCGCGCGCTACGTCGTTGAAGCTCTGCGAGCGGCCGGTGCCCAGATTGAAAATGCCGGATTTTTCGCGGTGGTCCATGAACCACAGGTTCACTGCCACCACGTCACCCACATAGATGAAGTCGCGGCGCTGCTCGCCGTTGTCGTAGCCATCGCAACCTTCGAACAGGCGTACCTTGCCGGATTCCTTGATCTGGTTGTTGTGATGAAAGGCGACGCTCGCCATGGAGCCCTTGTGCTGCTCGCGCGGGCCGTACACGTTGAAGTAGCGGAAGCCGGCGATCTGGCTGTGCGCGGTGGGCAACACGCGGCGTACGTACTGGTCGAACAGGAATTTGGAGTAGCCGTACATGTTCAGCGGCTGTTCGTACTCGCGCTCTTCCTTGAAGACGCTGCCGCCGCCGTACACGGAGGCGGAGGAGGCATACAGGTAGGACGCGCCTTTTTCCAGACACCAGTGCAGCAGGGCCTTGGAGTATTCGTAGTTCACGTCCATGACGAAGCGACCGTCCCACTCGGTGGTCGAGGAGCAGGCACCTTCATGGAAGACGGCCTCCACCTTGCCGAACCCGTCGCCCTTCTTCACGCGTGCGAGGAATTCGTCCTTGTCCAGGTAATCCTGGATTTCACAGTCCGCGATGTTCTTGAGCTTGGTGCCATCCGTGAGGTCGTCAACCACCAGGATGTCGGTGCGGCCGCGCTCGTTGAGGGCCTTGGCGATGTTGCTGCCGATGAAGCCGGCACCACCGGTTACGATGATCATGGTTCGCGTCCTTTGTTACCGCTGTGATTCGTCGGTCGCGTTGCGAAGCGACGATGTCTTGTGTCCGATGCCGTGTTTGTCACGTAGCCGCTGCGCGGCAACGTGACCTACGGAATCCTCTCTCTCAATTCGATGGCTTGCTGCGGATCACCTCGACGATGCGCGAGGTGGAACAGCCTTCCACGAAACCGAGCACGACGATCTCGCCGCCCGCGTCGGTCACACACGTCCCACCCGCAATCTGCTCGGGCTTGTAGTCGCCGCCCTTTACCAGAATATCGGGCAATACCTTGCAGATGAGTCGCTCGGGGGTATCTTCGGAGAACGGCACCACCCAGTCCACGCTTTGCAGGGCCGCGAGCACGGTCATGCGCTGATCGACCGGATTGATGGGCCGTTCGGGGCCCTTCAGGCGCGCCACCGAGGCATCGTCGTTGACGGCGACGATGAGACGGTCGCCCAGCTCCGCGGCCTGCGCCAGATAGGTCACGTGTCCTGCGTGCAGGATGTCGAAACAGCCATTGGTCATGACCACGCGCTCACCGTTGGCACGCGCTTCCTGAACCAGGGCCACCAGCCGGTCCTCATCCACCACGCCGCGCGCAATGAGCTGCTGCTGGCGCAGGGCCTGGCGCAGCTCCGTCACACTCACCGTCGCCGTGCCCAGCTTGCCCACCACCACACCTGCGGCGACATTGGACAGCGTCATGGCCGCGTGCAGGTCTTCACCTGCGGCGAGTGCGGTCGCAAGGGTGGAAATCACCGTGTCGCCGGCGCCGGTGACGTCGTAGACCTCGCGCGCGTGGGTCGGCAGGTGCACCGGAGCATGGTCCGGCCGGAACAGGCTCATGCCTTTTTCGCTGCGCGTGATCAGCAGTGCATCGAGGGCGTGCCGCTGCCGCAATTCCTCCGCACGGGCCTCCAGTTCGGCCTCGTCGGGGCACGGCCCCGCCACCGCCTCGAACTCGAGCATGTTGGGCGTGATGAGGGTCGCGCCCGCGTACTTGGCGAAGTCCTTGCCCTTGGGATCGATGAGCACGGGCTTGCCGGCCGCGCGGGCGATGGCGATGAGCTTCGTCACGTGCCGCAGCGTGCCCTTGCCGTAGTCGGAAAGCACCACCACGTCCGTATTCATCACTTCCCGCTGGAAGCGTGCCATGAGCCGCTCCGCCTCGGCGGCCGGGAAACCGTCCTCGAAGTCGAGGCGGATGAGCTGCTGATGGCGGCTTATCACGCGCAGCTTGGTGATGGTGGGATAGCCTTGCAGGCGCTCAAAGCTGCACGTCACGCCCGTGCTTTGCAAGGCATGCTCCAATGCGTCCGCCGCCTCATCGCAACCGGTGAGGCCGATGAGCGTGGGGCGTGCCCCAAGGGCTGCCACGTTCAACGCGACGTTGCCTGCCCCGCCTGGACGCTGTTCGGCATCCCCCACCAGCACCACAGGCACAGGCGCCTCCGGTGAGATGCGCGAGGTGTCGCCGTGCCAATAGCGATCGAGCATGAGATCGCCGACCACGAGAACACGGGCGCGGGAAAAATCAGGGAGGTTCACTTTCATGCTGGTCTATGACCCGGTGTGGGATCGGCTTGCATGGCGGCGCACGGCGGTCCGGTTACTGCCTGACCGCCTGCCACACACGCCAGGCAGCACGCACGTATGTTCCCGGAACATGTCAACCACGCGCGGTCCAGACGAACACCTGCATTACGTGCGAAGACGTCAGTCCTTCAGGACGTACAACGCGCCGCAATAAGGGCAGCGCGCCTGGCCGTTCCTGCCAAGGGGCAGGTATACGCGCGGATGTGCGCTCCATAGTTCCGCGCCGGCGCGGGGACAATACACGGGCAGATCCTTGCGGCTGATCTCATACCGCAGCCGTATGCCGGAGTGAACATCCGCGCGTTGCTCCATATCGGCTCTCCGCTCAGTCCGCCACGTAGGCCAGCCAGTCCGGATGGGCGTCGCGGCGGCCATGCACCTGGTCGAAGTAGGCGCTCTGCAGCTTTTCAGTGATGGGCCCACGGCGTCCCGTGCCGATCTGGCGGCCGTCCAGTTCACGGATCGGCGTCACTTCGGCCGCGGTGCCGGTGAAGAAGGCCTCGTCGGCGATGTAGACCTCGTCGCGGGTGATGCGCTTCTCGCGCACCGGGATGCCCAGTTCGCCGGCGATGCGCATCACGGAGTCGCGGGTGATGCCTTCCAGTGCCGCGGTGGTCTCCGGCGTGTAAAGCACGCCGTCTCGCACCATGAAGAAGTTCTCGCCCGAGCCCTCCGAGACGTAGCCCTCGGTGTCGAGCAACAGGGCCTCATCGGCGCCGCTCTGGATGGCCTCGCGCAGTGCGAGCATGGAATTCAGGTAATTGCCGTTGGCCTTGGCCTTGCTCATGTGGATGTTCACATGATGGCGCGTGTAGGACGAGGTGCGGATACGGATACCTTGCTCCATGGCGTCGGCGCCCAGGTAGGCCCCCCAGGACCAGGCCGCAATCATCACATGCACCTTGAGGTTGTCGGCACGCAGACCCATGCCCTCGGAGCCGTAGAAACACATGGGGCGGATGTAGGCGGATTCGAGCTTGTTTTCGCGCACCACCGTACGCTGGGCCTCGTTCACCGCGGCCTTGTCGAAAGGCATGGGCATGGCCAGGATGTGTGCCGAGCGGAACAGGCGATCGGTGTGCTCCTTGAGGCGGAAAATGGCCGTGCCCTGCTCGGCCTTGTAGGCGCGCACACCTTCGAAGACGCCCATGCCGTAATGCAGGGTGTGGGTCAGCACGTGGGTCTTGGCCTCGCGCCAGGGAACCAGTTTACCGTCCAGCCAGATCACGCCGTCACGGTCTGCCATCGACATGTTGTTTTCCTCGCCTCTCGCTCTCGATTTAATTGCCCGAACCCAGCAGCCGGTCCCACACACGTTGCACGCCCGCACGCTGTGCGGTGAACTCGTCCGCCGGCGCCAACGCGGGAAGATCGCGCAGGGTGAGCCGGTGGACCCGCGCCCGGTAGGCGCGATAGGCATCTGCCAGCAACGTCGCCTCGTCGGCGCTCACCAGACCATTGCGCGCAAGGGCATCTATCTGGCGAATGTTGTCGGTGAATTCCAGCAGGTCGGGGAAGCGGTGGGCCCAGGCCAGGACGCCATATTGCACCACAAATTCGATGTCTGCGATACCGCCGGCACCCTGCTTGAGATCGAATTCACGCCCGGCCGAGCGGGACAGTTCGCTGCGCATGCGTTCGCGCATTTCGCGCACCTCGCGGCGCAGGACGTCCAGATCGCGCTCCTTACCGAGCACCTCGCGACGCACCGCCTCGAACGCCTGCGCCACGGCCGGATCGCCGGCCACCACCCGCGCCCGTACCAGCGCCTGATGCTCCCAGGTCCAGGCCTGGCTGAGCTGGTATTCGGCAAAGGCGGGCAAGGCGCTCACCAGCAGCCCCGAGGCGCCACTGGGGCGCAGGCGCGTGTCCACCTCGTACAACACGCCCGATGGGGTGTGTGCGGTCAGGACATGGATGAGACGCTGGGCGAGGCGGGTATAAAAAACCGCGTTGGCGACCGGCCGCGGGCCGGCGGTGTTCTCCCCGGGTTCGCCAGCGTGCAGGAACACCAGGTCCAGGTCGGAGCCGTAGCCCAGCTCGATACCACCTAGCTTGCCGTAGCCCACGATGGCAAATCCCGACCCGGCCCCCGGAACCACGGGACTGCCATGGCGGGCGGCCAGGTGGCGCCAAGCCAGTTGAATCGACGCGGCGAGGATGGTCTCGGCCAGTTCGGTCAGGTGATCGCTCACCACCATCAGCGGCACCGCCTCCGCGATATCGGCCGCGGCGACCCGCAGGGTGTTGGCCTGCTTGAACTGGCGCAAGACCTCCAGTTGCTGCTCTTCGTCATCCGGCTGCACGCCGGCAAGGCGTCCGGCCAATTCCTCGCGCATGGCATCACGCCGCGGCGGGTAATAGAGGGAGCGGGGATCGAGCAGCTCGTCCAGCAGGACCGGGTGGCGGGTCAACAGCGCGGCAATCCAGGGACTGGCCGAGCAGAGCTGCACCAGTTGGGACAGGGCCATGGGGTTTTCCACCAGTAACGCCAAATAGGCCGTGCGTCGTGCGATGGCCTCCACCAGCCGCAGCACATGTTGCAGGGTGCGATCCGGCTCGCGGCGTTGCCCCACCGCGGCAATGAGCAGGGGCATGAGGCGATCGAGACGCCCGTGACCCCGCTCGCTCAGATTACGCAGGGCATGGGAATCACGGGTGAGGGTGATGAGCCGCAAGGCGTCCGCAGTCACCTGATAGCCACGATTTTCCAGCACCGCCTCCGCCTGTCGCTCGTCCAGGGCTCCGACCCAGAGCGCGGCGAGGTCTTCGCTGCCCTGGGCCGATGCCTGGTTCTGGGGGGCGGCGAACACCTGTTCGAAATGCTCGTGCACCCGCCTTCGGCAGGCGCTCAGCGCCTCGTCGAACGTGGCCCAGTCGGCGTAGCCGAGCGCGAACGCGAGCCGGGCACGCTCCTCCGCCCCCTCGGGCAAGGTGTGACGCTGCTCATCGCCGACCATCTGGATGCGGTTTTCCACATTGCGCAGCAATGCATAGGCCTCCACCAGTTCGTCCACGACGTAACCGGGCAGCAGTTGACGCTCGCGCACCGTGTCGAGCACGGGGAGGATGGAGCGCTGCTGCAGGCCGGGGTCGCGCCCGCCCCGGATGAGTTGGAAGGCCTGGCCGATGAACTCCACCTCACGGATACCGCCGGCGCCCAGCTTGACGTTGTGCGCCATGCCCTTGCGCCGCACCTCCTGTTCGATGAGCGCCTTCATGTCACGCAGGGACTCGAAGGCACCGTAGTCCACGTAGCGGCGATACACGAACGGACGCAGCGCCGCCAGCAGGCGCTCGCCCGCGGCCAGGTCGCCGGCCACGGGACGAGCCTTGATGAGGGCGTAACGTTCCCACTCGCGCCCATGGGTCTGGTAATACTCCTCCATGGCATCGAAGCTGATCGCCAGGGCGGCGGCCTCGCCGAAGGGGCGCAGGCGCATGTCCACGCGGAACACGAAGCCGTCGGCCGTGGTGCGGTCCAGGGCATGGATGAGCCGCTGCCCGAGGCGCACGAAGAACTCCTGGTGCGTCACCGAACGGCGCCCGCCCTGGGTTTCACCTTCGCCGGGATAACAGAAGATGAGGTCGATATCGGAGGAGAAATTCAGCTCGCGCCCGCCCAGCTTGCCCATGCCGAACACCACCAGCCGCAGGGGATTTCCGTCAGCATCCGTGGGCGTACCCCACACCACGGTGTGGTCCCGGTGAAGCCACTCGAGTGCCCCATCCACGCAGACATCGGCCAGGGCCGACAGGTCTTCGAGGGTCTCGCTCAGACCGGCGCGGCCGGCCAGGTCACGCCAGGCGATACGCACCATCTCGCGTTGCCGGAAACGCCGCAGCACCTGTAACAGTTCCGTCTCACTGGTAACCGCTTCCAGCCGTGCCGCCAGCGCTGCTGCATAACGCGCATGATCATGGTTGCGCTCCAGATCGCCGCTCGCGACCAGGTCGGAGATCACATCGGCATGACGGCTGCAGACCTCGGCGATGAAATGGCTGCAGGCGAACACCCGCACGACCTCGGCCAACAGGGCATCGGGCACGACCCCACCCGCCTCAAGGAAGCGTTGCCAGTGCCGCTCCGTGCTCTCGCGCAGCAAGGGCGGGAGGGCGGCCAGTTCGGAGGAGGGCAGGAAAGAGTCGTTCACGAAGACACCATGGCTTGACCGAGACCCATTGTAACGATTCGAGCGCAGGACTTGCCCGAGACAAGTGAAGCGAAGAGAAAAGCTTTAACCACGGGGGACACGGGGAACACGGGGAAAAATCCCTCAAGGATTACCCCTACCTGCAGGAGCGGCTCAGGCCACGATTGTCGTCGGATACCGCCATCGCGGCCTGAGCACCCTTCGGGCATAAAGCCGCTCCTGAAACAGACGCATTCCCCCCGTGTTCCCCGTGTCCCCCGTGGTTAATGCTTTTTCTTTGAGATGCCTCGTGGGCACAAAAAAAAGCCCCGCCGTTGCCAGCGGGGCCTTTCTTGTCGGACGGCTAACTCCGGCCTGGACTTACATCATGTCCATGCCGCCCATGCCGCCGCCCATACCGGCGGGCATGCCGCCCTTCTCTTCCTTCGGCAGCTCGGCCACCATGGCTTCGGTGGTGATCATGAGACCGGCCACGGAAGCGGCGTTCTGCAGCGCGGTGCGGGTCACCTTGGTGGGGTCCAGGATGCCCATGGAGATCATGTCGCCGAACTCGCCGTTGGAGGCGTTGTAACCGTATGCGCCCTTGCCTTCCTTCACCTTGTTGACGATGACGGAGGGCTCTTCGCCGGCATTGGCCACGATCTGGCGCAGGGGCTCTTCCATGGCGCGACGGGCGATGGCGATGCCCACGTCCTGGTCATGGTTGTCACCCTTGAGATCCTGGATGGCGCCGAGCGCGCGGATGAGGGCCACGCCGCCGCCGGGGACCACGCCTTCTTCCACCGCCGCACGGGTGGCGTGCAGGGCGTCTTCCACGCGGGCCTTCTTTTCCTTCATTTCCACTTCCGTGGCGGCACCGACCTTGATCACGGCCACGCCGCCGGCCAGCTTGGCCACACGTTCCTGCAGCTTCTCACGGTCGTAGTCGGAGGTGGTCTCCTCAATCTGGGCGCGGATCTGCTTCACACGCGCCTCGATGTCGGCCTTCTGCCCGGCACCATCGATGATGGTGGTGTTCTCCTTGGTGACCTGGATCTTCTTGGCGGAGCCCAGGTCGTTCAGGGTGGCCTTCTCGAGGGTCAGGCCCACTTCTTCGGAGATCACCTGGCCACCGGTGAGGATGGCGATGTCCTGCAGCATGGCCTTGCGGCGGTCACCGAAGCCCGGCGCCTTCACGGCGGCCACCTTCACGATGCCGCGGATGGTGTTCACCACCAGGGTGGCGAGGGCCTCGCCTTCCACGTCCTCGGCGATGATCAGCAGGGGTTTGCCCGCCTTGGCCACGCCTTCGAGCACCGGCAGCATCTCGCGGATGTTGGAGATCTTCTTGTCGCACAGCAGGATGAACGGGTCATCGAGCTCGGCACTCATGTTCTGCTGGTTGTTGACGAAGTAGGGCGAGATGTAGCCGCGGTCGAACTGCATGCCTTCGACCACGTCCAGCTGGTTCTCCAAGGAGGTGCCTTCCTCGACGGTGATGACGCCTTCCTTGCCGACCTTGCCCATGGCATCGGCGATGATGCGGCCGATGGACTCATCGGAGTTGGCGGAGATGGTGCCCACCTGCGCGATGGCCTTGTCATCGGTGCAGGGCTGGGACTGCGTCCTCAGCTCTTCCACGGTGGCGGCCACGGCCTTGTCGATGCCGCGCTTCAGGTCCATGGGGTTCATGCCGGCGGCCACCGACTTCATGCCTTCGGTGAGGATGGACTGGGCCAGCACGGTGGCGGTCGTGGTACCGTCGCCGGCCACGTCGGAGGTCTGCGAGGAGACTTCCTTCACCATCTGGGCACCCATGTTCTCGAACTTGTCTTCCAGTTCGATCTCCTTGGCCACGGACACGCCGTCCTTGGTGATGGTGGGGGCGCCGAAGGACTTCTCGAGCACCACGTTACGGCCCTTGGGGCCCAGGGTCACCTTGACGGCGTTGGCCAGGATGTTGACACCGCGCAGCATGGAGTGGCGGGCATCGGCGGAAAACTTCACTTCTTTGGCTGCCATTTTTCTCTGTTCCTCTTCGATCCGGTTGAGTGCGGGGATTAGCCTTCGAGGACGGCCATCAGGTCGTCTTCGCTCATGACCAGCAGTTCTTCGCCGTCGATCTTGACCTTGGAGCCGGCGTACTGGCCGAACAGCACCACGTCACCCACCTTCACTTCCATGGGGCGGACCTCACCCTTGTCGTTGGCCTTGCCCTTGCCCACCGCGATGACTTTGCCGCGATTGGGCTTTTCGGTTGCCGTGTCGGGGATCACGATGCCGGCGGCGGTGGTGCGCTCTTCTTCCAGGCGGCGAACGATCACGCGATCATGCAACGGACGGATGTTCATTCTTGTTGCTCTCCTAACTGATTGAATGGACGGTTGAATCGGTGCCGGGGCCGCGGCGGCCTTGTTAGCACTCGCAGTTCGCGAGTGCTAATAATAAGTGCCAAGCGCCGAAAATCAAGGCGGACGAAGGGAGGAACTGTGGCGCCCATGGCAGGTGGCGGGACGGCGCAGACCGGCTTCCATCCGGCCCGGCAGGGTGCAGAGGGCGGCTCAATCGTCCTCGCGGCGGAATTCACCGTCAATGATGTGGCGCTGTTGGCCCGGGCGCTGCACGGGATGCATGCGAACCATGGCCCGGGACAAGACAAGCCCGATGATGGCCCGGCGCACGGGGGGAATGAGGCCGAGCAGGCCGAAGACATCGGAGATGAAGCCCGGGAACAGCAGCAGCATGCCGCAAAAGAGGATGACGGCACCCTCCATCATCTCCAGCGCCGGCACTTCCCCGCGCGCGGCCGCCAGCCGCACCCGCACGAGCGTGGAGAAACCCTGATGACGCATGAGGGCGGCGCCCGCCAGCGCAATGAGCACCACCAGTACGATGGTTGGAATAGGGCCGACCACTTGTCCCACTTTAATAAGGAAGTAAAGCTCAACGAGGGGAGTGACCAGGATGCCGAACACCAGCCAATGGAGAAGTCGCATGCGTTTCACCGGAAAAGGTAGAGTATAAGCCGGCCTGTGCCGCCGGCGTGCATTCAATCATGGATTACTGCCTGGTCATCACCACCTGCCCCGATGGGGAAACCGCCGGAAATCTCGCCCGCCACCTGGTCGAGGCCCGGCTCACCGCCTGCGTGAACATCGTGCCGGGGATCCGGTCTGTCTACCAGTGGCAAGGGGAACTGGTAACCGACCACGAGCACCTGCTGCTCGCCAAGACCCGAAGCGACACCTACCCACGACTGGAAGCCGCCATCCGGGCCAATCATCCCTATGAACTTCCGGAAGTGATCATGGTCCCTATCGCGCAGGGTTCAACGGATTACCTCAGCTGGCTCAATTCGGTTCTGGACAACACACAATGAGAAAAATTGCATTCACGCTGCTGCTGTTCCTGCCCTTGCTGGGCCTTGCCGCCGAGGAAGACCTGCTGCCACCCGATCAGGCCTTCCGCTTCACCGCCCGGGCGCTGGACGCCGACACGGTGCGCGCCGAATGGTCCGTGGCGGACGGTTACTACCTCTACCGCAACAAACTGCGCTTCACCACGGACACTGCCGGCATCGAACTCGGGGAGCCCGCCTTCCCGGCCGGCAAGAAGAAACAGGACGAGTTCTTCGGCGAGGTGGAGATCTACCGTGGCAAGGTCCGTGTGGACCTGCCCCTGCGCCGTACCGGCACCGCGCGTGAACTGAGCCTGGTCGCCCATTCCCAAGGCTGTGCCGACATGGGCGTGTGCTATCCGCCCCATCGCCATACCGTCGCCATCAAACTGCCGGCCCAGGCGGCGGCGAGTACACCGGCCCAGCCCACCATGAAGGCGGCGCCCCTTGGCAACCTCCTGCCCGCCTTCGGCCCCCAGGACGACGAGGTGCTCGACCCGGAAGTGGCCTTCCGCGTCACTGCGGATGCCCTGGACGGCAATACCATCCTGGCCCGCTTCGAGATCGCCCCAAAGCATTATCTCTACCGTGACAAGCTCACCTTCAGCCTCAAGGAGGCCGACGGTGTGGCACTGGGCAGCCCCGAGATCCCGCCGGGTGAAGAGAAGGACGACGAGTTCTTCGGCCGCATCCAGGTATTCCACGACGGCATGGAGGTGCGTGTCCCCGTAGCACGCCAGAGCGCCGCAACCCG
This sequence comes from Thiohalomonadaceae bacterium, assembly GCA_041677345.1. Taxonomy (GTDB): domain Bacteria; phylum Pseudomonadota; class Gammaproteobacteria; order Thiohalomonadales; family Thiohalomonadaceae; genus JALOAT01. The sequence goes on along the minus strand of JBAYQE010000022.1, from coordinate 19,685 downwards.
CAGCGTGGAAATGGTGATCGGTTATCAGGGCTGCGCCGAGGCGGGTATCTGCTATCCGCCGCAAAAGAAGACCTTCACCCTGGACCTCCCTGCCGGCGGCCCGGGTGACGCCACGCCAGTGGCCGCCCGCATCACGCCGACCGCGCCCGCCGAGCCGCTCTCGGAACAGGACAGCCTGGCCGCCTCCCTGGCCAGTGGCAACACGGCCATGACCGTGCTCACCTTCTTCGGCCTGGGCCTGCTGCTCGCCTTCACGCCCTGCGTGTTCCCGATGATCCCCATCCTGTCGAGCATCATCGTCGGCCAGGGCACGAGCATCACCACACGGCGCGCCTTCACCCTGTCCCTGGTATACGTGCTGGCCATGGCGCTCACCTACACGGTGGCCGGCGTCGTCGCCGGCCTGTTCGGCGCCAACCTGCAGGCCACCTTCCAGAACCCGTGGATCCTGGGCGCCTTCGCCGCCGTGTTCGTGGCCCTGGCGCTGTCGATGTTCGGCTTCTTCGAACTGCAACTGCCATCGAGCCTGCAAAGCCGCATCACCGCACTCTCCAACCGTCAGCAGGGCGGCAACCTCACCGGCGTGGCGGTGATGGGCCTGCTCTCGGCGCTCATCGTCGGCCCCTGCGTGGCGCCGCCCCTCATGGGCGCGCTCATCTACATCGGCCAGACCGGCGACGCCATGCTGGGTGGTGCCGCCCTGTTCGCCCTGAGCCTGGGCATGGGTGCACCGCTGCTGGCGGTGGGCGTGTCGGCGGGCAAATTCCTGCCCCGCGCCGGCGGCTGGATGGATACGGTGAAGGCGGTGTTCGGTGTGCTCATGCTGGCGGTGGCCGTGTGGATGCTGGAGCGCATCCTGCCGGCGGCGGTCACCATGGTGCTGTGGGCCTTGCTGTTCATCGTGCCCGCCGTGTACATGGGCGCCCTCGACCCCATCGCCGGAAAGGGCGGCTGGCAGAAGCTGTGGAAGGGCCTGGGCGTAGTGCTGCTGGTATACGGCGCCCTGCTGCTCATCGGCACCGCCAGCGGCGGCCGCGACCCGCTCGCGCCGCTCGACCACCTGCGTTTCGCAGGAGGTGGCACGGCCGCGCAGGCGCACCTGCAGTTCAAGACCATCAAGACCGCGGCTGATCTGGACCGCGAGCTGGCCGCCGCGGGCGGCCGCCCGGTGCTGCTGGACTTCTATGCGGACTGGTGCGTGTCCTGCAAGGAATTCGAGAAATACACCTTCTCGGACCCGGACGTGATCGCGGCCCTGCAGGGCACGGTGCTGTTGCAGGCCGATGTCACCGCCAACGACGACGCCGACCAGGCCCTGCTCAGGCGTTTCGGCCTCATCGGCCCGCCGGCCATCCTGTTCTTCGACACGGCTGGCGAGGAGCGCAAGAACTACCGCGTGGTGGGATTCATGAAACCGGAGCAGTTCCGGCCGCAGGTGGAGGCGGCTTTCCGGCGTTGACGGAAAGGCATTAACAACGGGGGACACGGGAAATTCAGCAAGGATCACCCTGGCTGTAGGAACGGCCGAAGGCGCGATTGGCCAGGCATTGCTGCGTGATCGTGGCCTGAGCACCCTTCGGGCAAAGCCGCTCCTGCAAGAGAATCGATTTCCCCGTGTCCCCGTGTTCAATCTTTTTGGCGGTGAAATGAGAAAAAGCGTCGCTGTCTTCCTGGCCTTTGCCGCCCTGGCCGGCGGTGCCACTGCGGGGTATTTCCACTTCAGTGCGCGCTCGGTGGCGCAGGCGCCCGCGGATTTCCGCTTGCCCGATCTGCAGGGCCAGTCCCGATCCCTGGACGACTGGGCCGGACAGGTGCGGGTGGTCAATTTCTGGGCGCCCTGGTGCCCGCCCTGCCGCCGGGAGATCCCGGAGCTGATGCGGCTGCAGCGCCAATACGCCGAGCGTGGATTGGTGGTGGTGGGCATCACCGTAGACACGGCGCAGAACGCCCGTGACTTCGCCGCCGCCAGCGACATCGACTACCCTCTGCTCATCGCCGACGACACCGGCATCGCCTTGGCTCGCCGCTTCGGCAACACCAAGGACGGGCTGCCGTTCACGGCGGTGGTGGACCGCGAAGGCCGCATCAGCTACACCCATTCCGGTGAACTCTCCCTGCCGGAAGCCGAGGCCGCCGTCACCCCTCTGCTGTGAACCCGCTCACGAAAATAATGCATAAACTTGCTTGAAAGTGCGCCCAAGTTCGTTCAACTTGGGCACATATGGACATGGTTAGACCCTTCGTGCACAATGGCTACTTGCACGGCCCCGCCCGGTGCGAATCTCCGTAACCGGCTCTGAACGGGCTGATAACTCCAATAACGTCGCAAAACGTCGTAGGAAGGTCCATGGCCCGACTGCTGGTGCTCAACGGCCCCAACCTCAATCTGCTTGGCACCCGGGAACCCCAGGTCTACGGCAGTACCACCCTGGCTGACATCGATGCCCGGCTGGTGCAACTGGCCGCGGCCCGGGGCCATGTCCTCGAAACCTTCCAGAGCAACGCCGAGCACGAACTGGTGGACAGGGTGCATGCGGCACGCACGGAAGGGGTAGCCTTCATCATCATCAATCCCGCCGCGTTCACTCACACCAGCGTGGCCCTGCGCGATGCGCTGGCGGCGGTGGCCATCCCCTTCCTCGAGGTGCATCTCTCCAACGTGCACGCCCGGGAACCGTTCCGGCGGCACTCGTACTTCTCGGACATCGCCCTGGGCGTCATCAGCGGCCTCGGGGCGGTGGGCTATGAACTCGCACTCTCCGCCGTCCTGATGCGGCTGGGAGACCAAACCATTACGAGGCAGGCTTAAGAACATGGACATCCGTAAAGTCAAAAAACTGATCGAACTGCTTGAGGAATCCGGCATCGCCGAGATCGAGATCAAAGAAGGCGAGGAATCGGTGCGCATCAGCCGCACCAGTCAGGTGATGCCGCAGCAGAATTACTTTGCCGCCGCGCCGGCGCCGGCAGCGGCCCCTGCGGCCGCCCCCGCAGCGGCCCCCGCGGAAACCGCCGCACCATCGGCCGCCACGCCTGCCGGGCATCACGTAACCTCGCCCATCGTGGGCACCTTCTATCGCGCCGCTTCACCAGGCGCCAAGCCGTTCGCGGACGTGGGCCAGCGCGTCAACGTGGGCGACACGCTGTGTATCATCGAGGCCATGAAGATCATGAACCAGATCGAGGCCGACAAGGCGGGCGTCGTGAAGGCGGTTCTGGCAGACAACGGCGATCCCATCGAGTTCGGTCAGCCGCTGTTCATCATCGAATAGGCCGCGAAAGGGCAGACGTAAATGTTTGAAAAGGTCGTCATAGCCAATCGCGGCGAGATCGCCCTGCGCGTACTTCGGGCGTGCAAGGAACTCGGCATTCGTACTGTTGCTGTCCATTCCACGGTGGATCGCGACCTGAAGCACGTGAAGCTCGCCGACGAATCCATCTGCATCGGTCCTGCGCCCTCGGCGCAGAGCTACCTCAATGTGCCGGCGCTGATCAGCGCGGCTGAAGTCTCCGACGCGGTGGCCATCCATCCGGGCTACGGCTTTCTCTCCGAGAACGCCGATTTTGCCGAACGCGTGGAGCGAAGCGGCTTCGTGTTCATCGGGCCACGCGCCGACACCATCCGCCTCATGGGCGACAAGGTCTCGGCCAAGGATGCGATGAAACGGGCCAACGTGCCCTGCGTGCCCGGTTCCGATGGCCCCATCGGGGATGACGACGACGAGACCCTGCGTCTCGCCCGCGAGATCGGCTATCCCGTCATCATCAAAGCCGCCGGTGGCGGCGGTGGACGCGGCATGCGCGTGGTGCACAGCGAAGCGCATCTGCTCAACGCCGTCGGTCTCACCCGCGGCGAGGCCGGCGCGGCCTTCGGTAACAGCACGGTGTACATGGAAAAATACCTGGAAAATCCACGTCATGTGGAGATCCAGGTACTCGCCGATACCCACGGCAATGCCATCTACCTGGGCGAGCGCGACTGCTCCATGCAGCGCCGCCACCAGAAGGTCATCGAGGAGGCGCCCGCCCCGGGCATCACCGAGGAACAGCGCCGCCGCATCGGCGAGCGTTGTGCCCAGGCCTGCCGTGAAATCGGCTATCGCGGCGCCGGCACCTTCGAGTTCCTGTACGAAAACGGCGAATTCTATTTCATCGAAATGAACACCCGCGTGCAGGTGGAGCATCCGGTCACCGAGATGATCACCGGCGTGGACATCGTGAAGGAGCAGATCCTCATCGCCGCCGGCGAGAAGCTGTCTTACACCCAGGATCAGATCACGCTGCGCGGCCACGCCATCGAATGCCGCATCAATGCCGAGGACCCGAAGAGCTTCATGCCGTCGCCCGGCAAGATCACCGGTCTGCATGTGCCGGGGGGGCCCGGTATCCGTTGGGACTCGCACATCTACAACGGCTACACCGTACCGCCCAACTACGACTCCATGATCGGCAAGCTCATCGCCTGGGGCGAGACGCGTGAAAGCGCCATGGCGCGCATGCGCTCGGCCCTGGACGAGATCATCGTCGAAGGCATCAAGACCAACACGCCGCTACACCAGGAACTGCTCAGCGATGCAGCCTTCGCGGCCGGTGGCACCAACATCCATTACCTGCACAAGAAGCTTGGCCTGTGACGCGTGGCTCCGGCTACGTGCGGTGACAAAGTTTCTGAACACGGGGGACATGGGGAGATCCTCGATGGGTTTTCGGAGCCACCGATAAATCCCCCGTGTTTCAATAAACTCCGCAACGCTAAAAGCGTCCCCACGCCCATGCCCTGGAACCAACTGCTTCTCGAATGCAATGCCGCCCAAGGCGACCTGCTCTCCGACCTGCTGGCCGATGCCGGTGCCGAGGCCGTGACACTGCTCGACGCCGCGGACCAGCCCATTTTCGAACCGGCACTCGGCACCACGCCGCTGTGGGATCGTACCCGCGTCAACGGCTTGTTCAGTGCTGAAACCGATATGGATACGGTGGTGGCCGAGCTGGCCCGGCGTCTGGCACCCGTTCCCCTGCCGCCCTACCGTATCGAGCGTCTGGAGGACCAGGACTGGAACCGTGCCTGGATGGACCGTTTTCAGCCCATGCGCTTCGGCCAACGGCTGTGGATTGTGCCCAGTTGGCACCAGCCCCATGACCCGCATGCGGTCAACATCCTGCTGGACCCGGGCCTGGCGTTTGGAACCGGGACGCACCCGACCACGCGCCTGTGTCTGGAATGGCTGGATGCCCATGCGCCCGCCGGCCTCCAGGTGATCGATTACGGCTGCGGCTCGGGCATCCTCGCCATTGCCGCCGCGCGACTGGGTGCGGTTTCCGTGTGGGCCACGGACAATGATCCCCAGGCGCTGCTCGCGACCCGCGAGAACGCCGCGCGCAACGACGTGGGCACCACCCTCGCAACCACGCTGCCCGAGCAGGGTCCCGCTACGCCAGCGGACGTGCTGCTTGCCAACATTCTCGCCGGTCCCCTGGTCGTATTGGCGGAGCGCTTCGCGGGATTGGTGAAGCCAGGCGGTACCGTCGTGCTCTCGGGCATCCTGCGCGAGCAGGCGGACGAGGTCCGCGCCGCCTATGAACCCTGGTTCGACATGGCCCCAACCACCGTACTGGAGGATTGGGTGCGGCTGGAGGGCCGCCGACGCTGAACACCGGGAAGGCCACGCAGACCCGCTGTCCGCAGTGCGGCACGGTGTTTCGCGTGCAGCCCGAACAGCTCACCGCCGCGCGGGGCAAGGTCCGTTGCGGCGCCTGCCAAGCGGTTTTCGACGCCTGCGCCGCGCACCTCGACGGTGCGCCCGCTCAGGCCAGCGATGCGCCACGCCATAACCGCACGCCGGTCGACGCGCCGGCCGCCGCCGCTCCAGCACGCCCCCGCTCCACCGTGGGCTGGACCGTTGTCAATCTCGCCTTGATGGTCCTGCTTGCAGGTCAGTACGCCTACCACCACCGGGAACGGTTCGCCGCCCAGCCCGCCCTGCGCCCCGGAATCGAACTGCTCTGTGCCGTCGCCCGGTGTGAGCTGCCACCCTGGCGCGACCTTGCGGCCCTGGAAATCACAACACGTAACGTACAAAGCCATCCCGTGCTCGCGGACGCGCTGCTCGTCGCCGCGACATTCGTCAATCACGGGTTCGCCGCCCAACCCTATCCGGATCTCATCGTGACGTTCCTCGACACGGAAGAGCGTCCCATCGCCAGCCGGCGCTTCACACCCGGTGAATACCTGCCCAAGGCCCCCTCCGGCCCATTGCATGCCGGTGCCGAGGCCCAGGCCGTGCTGGAAATCATGGATCCCGGTGCGCGCGCCTTCGGTTACGAATTCACTTTTCGATAGGGTGTGCATGGGGACAGTCCGGCCAATGCCGGATGATGCAAAGGCGCTGGTGACGTGAAAAACGGTGCTCGGGTGGAAGAAAGATTGCTTTGCCCGAGACAGGTGTAATACCACCGCAGGGGCGATTCGATTTTGAGTGCGCGCCGCTCTGGATTATCATTAGCGGCCCTGTTTTTTCCCCGGGCATCTCCTTCTGCAATGCGCATCGGTCCGTACCAGCTCAGGAACAACCTGGTGCTTGCACCTATGGCAGGCGTGACGGATCGCCCGTTCCGGCTGCTGTGCCGCGCCATGGGCGCAGGCCTGGCGGTATCGGAAATGGTGTCATCCAACTCGCTGCTCTATGGCAGTGACAAGACCCGCCGTCGCGCCGATCACACGGGTGAGCCGGAGCCGCGCTCGGTACAGATCATGGGCGCCGACCCGGCCATGATGGCCGAAGCCGCGCGCTACAACGCGGCCAACGGGGCCCAGATCATCGACATCAACATGGGTTGCCCCGCCAAGAAGGTGTGCAATGTGATGGCCGGTTCTGCGCTGTTGCGCGACGAGACCCTGGTCGCGCGCATCCTCGACGCCGTCGTGGCAGCCGTGGACGTGCCGGTCACCCTCAAGATCCGTACCGGCTGGGATGGCCAGAGCCGCAACGCGGTCGCCGTCGCGCGCATTGCCGAAAATGCCGGCATCCAGTGCCTGGCCGTGCACGGCAGGACACGGGCCGACGGCTACAGTGGTGCGGCCGAGTACGACACCATCCGTGCGGTAAAACAAAGCATTTCATCCCCGTCATCGCCAACGGCGACATCACCACGCCCGAAAAGGCGCGGCAGGTGCTCGACGCCACCGGTGCGGACGGTGTGATGATTGGCCGTGCCGCCCAAGGCCGGCCATGGATTTTCAGGGAAACAGAACATTACCTCAGGACCGGGGAAAAACCGCCCGAGCCGGACGTGGCGGAGATCCGCGACATTCTGCTTGGCCATCTCGACAACCTGTACGCGTTCTACGGGGAGCGCACCGGGCTGTTGGTGGCCCGCAAGCACATCGCGTGGTACAGCAAGGGGCAGCGCGAAGGCGCCGTATTCCGCCACGCGGTGAACCAGGTGGAAACCACGGCACAGCAGATTGCGATGGTCAAAGCATTTTTCGATCGGATTATCGAAGGGGAGGAGTTGGCGGCATGACCAGAGGGAATCCGACGGAGGGTATCGGCCTGAACGGCCACGTACGGGCGGCGCTGGAGCGCTATTTTGCTGATCTGGACGGACACGCACCCGACAACCTGTACGCCTTGTTGCTCGGCGAAGTCGAGCGGCCCTTGCTCGAAACCGTGTTGGCCCACACCGGCGGCAATCAAACCCGCGCGGCAGAAGTCCTCGGCATCAACCGCGGCACGCTGCGCAAGAAACTCCAGCAGTACGGGCTGGACCAATGAACACGGCCAAGGTTTGAAACGCGAAGGTCGCGGAGGCGCGGAGCACGCGGAGAAAGGCAAATGATGCTGTTTTCTCTGCGTCCTCCGCGCCTCCGCGTTCTCTGCGTTACACAAATTGAAAAGAAGGAAATGCAATGAACAAGATCCAGCGTGCGCTGATCAGCGTCTCGGACAAGACCGGGGTCGTCGAATTCGCCCGTGAACTCGCGGCCATGGGAATGGAGATCCTCTCGACCGGAGGTACGGCGAAGCTGCTCGCCGAGCAGGGCGTTCAGGTCACCGAGGTATCCGATTACACCGGCTTTCCCGAAATGATGGATGGTCGGGTGAAGACGCTCCACCCGAAGATCCACGGCGGCATCCTCGGGCGGCGCGGACAGGATGATGGCGTGATGGCGCAGCACGGCATCGGCGGCATCGACCTCATCGTGGTGAACCTCTATCCCTTCGCGCAAACCGTGGCGAAGGAAGGCTGCACCCTGGAAGACGCCATCGAGAACATCGACATCGGCGGCCCGACCATGCTGCGCGCGGCGGCCAAGAATCATCGTGACGTCACGGTGGTTGTGGATGCGAGCGACTACGCCCGCGTGCTGGGGGAGATGCGTACCAACGGCGGTGCCGTCTCCGACGCCACCCGCTTCGACCTGGCGGTAAAGACCTTCGAACATACGGCCCAATACGACGGCATGATCGCCAATTACCTGGGCGCCATCGTGGACAACGGCAAGGCCGAGGGTTTCCCCCGCACCTTCAACGTGCAGTTCGTGAAGGCTCAGGGCATGCGCTATGGCGAGAATCCGCACCAGCAGGCCGCGTTCTATGTGAGTGCCGGCGCCCGCGAGGTCTCCGTGTCCACGGCGCGCCAATTGCAAGGCAAGGAACTCTCGTTCAACAACATCGCCGACACCGACGCGGCGCTGGAGTGCGTGAAGCAGTTCGACGAGACCCCGGCCTGCGTGATCGTCAAGCACGCCAATCCCTGCGGCGTCGCTGTGGGTGCCAGCCTGATCGAGGCCTATGAGCGCGCCTACCAGACCGATCCGGAGTCTGCCTTCGGCGGCATCATCGCCTTCAATCGTGAGCTGGACGCCGAAACCGCGCAGGCCATCGTCGAGCGCCAGTTCGTGGAGGTGATCATCGCGCCAGCGGTGTCCGCCGCCGCCAGCGAGGTGGTCGCCGCCAAGAAGAACGTGCGCCTGTTGGCATGCGGCCAATGGCCCGCGACGCCGGGCAAACGCCTGGATTACAAGAAGGTCACCGGCGGCCTGCTGGTGCAGGACGCCGACCTCGCCCTGCACGGCGAACTGAAGGTGGTCAGCAAGCGCGTCCCCAGCGAGCAGGAAATGCGTGATCTCCTGTTCGCCTGGCGCGTGGCCAAGTTCGTGAAGTCCAACGCTATCGTCTACGCCAAGGGCGAGCAGACCTATGGCGTTGGCGCCGGCCAGATGAGCCGCGTGAATTCGGCGCGCATCGCCGCCATCAAGGCCGAATACGCAGGCCTCGAGGTACGCGGTTCGGTGATGGCCTCCGATGCCTTCTTCCCTTTCCGGGACGGCATCGACGCCGCCGCCAATGCAGGCATCTCCGCGGTGATTCAGCCCGGCGGCTCCATGCGTGACGACGAGGTCATCGCTGCCGCCGACGAGCATGGCATGGCCATGGTGTTCACCGGCATGCGGCATTTCCGGCATTGATCCGGCGCTACGGGGGCGCAGGGGCGGTTTGCGGCGAGCGCTGGTGAGGCGCACCGACGCACGCCCCCGCGCTCAGCCGAACATAACCCCCTCAGGAAGTGGTCTGTCGCGCGCAGGTGCCGGTGCGCGGCTTGCCGGCACCTTTCACGATGGTGAAGTGGTCGCGCACCTCACCGTCGGCGTTGATGAAGCGCGCATCGAGGCGCTGTCCGACCACGTCGATGATCACGGACCCCAACTCCCGCAGCGATACCGCATGGGCCGGGTGATCCAGCGGGCCGCCGTCCAGCTTGGAGGATGAGCCCATCACCACATGCACCGCGCCGTCATGAGCGACGGGGCCAGGTGCATGTTTCTGGAAAACGGCACCAAGCCTACCGCGCCCAAGAATCATCCCGTCGGCGAGCTCCGCCGAGCGCCCGTAATGGCAGGCCAGCAGATGCGAACGCTGGTAGACGTGGCTGTGGCCCGCAAGCACGACATCCACGCCCGCGGCCTCCAGCACCGGCAGGATGCGTTCGCGCACATCGAACATGCGTCCGCCACTGTCCCAGCGATCATCCGAGTCATGCCCACCCCGGCTGTAGGCCGGGTGATGCAGCGCCACGATGCGCCAGGCTGAGCGATCTGCGGCGAGGTCCTGCTCCAGCCAACGCAACATGGCGTCGGAATCCGCATGCGCCTCCGAATCCAGCACCGCGACATGTACCGGCCCGTGGTCGAAGGAATACCAGCTTTCCGTTCCCGAGGCTACGCCACCTGACTCGGCGTTTTCGGGCAGGCTGAAGATGTCGTAATGCACCCAGCGGCGCGCGTCATGATTACCGTAGACGGCCCACAACGGTACGTGACGCAATACGCCCGCGAAGGGCTGGAAGAGCGCAACCTGGAACTCCCGGTTACGCCCGGAGGTATAGGCGTTGTCGCCCAGAGCGAGCCAGATGTCCATGAGCGGACGTGTGCTGCGAGGATTGGCTGCCATCCATGCCAGCGCGGCATCACGCATACGGTCCTGGCCCTTGCCGGGCAACCCGGAGTCGCCTATTGCCCACAGGCGCGTGGGCACATCGCTGCCTGCGGCAGGGGGCGTAATGAACCATGCAGGCTCGGCCATGAAATCGCGCCCCTCCACCTCGACCTGGTAGTAATAACGCGTATCCGGCTGCAGGCCTTCGAGGCGCACCTCGTGCACGTAGGCCTCGGGCGCGCCTGCGACCACGTGTTCCAGGCGATCCTGGGCAAGTCCGTAGCGCACACGCCCGGTGCCCGGTTGGGCGGTTTCCCAGCGCACGTTCATGGCCGTGGGGGCCGGCATCTGCAGATACGGTCCACGATCGCCGAACCACCAATAGCTGTCGTAGGTCTTCTGTGCCAAGCGGCCCGCACCGACGAATGCGAGAAAAAGTGTGAAGTAGAGCACAGCGCGCAAGGCGCGCCGGCGAGGCAGTTTGAGGGACATGGTGTACTCCGGAACCGGCACGTATTCTGTCCCATGCACCCGCCCCATGGAAGTCCGTCGGGCGGGCCTGTGATATACTCCCGCCGTTTTTCTCCGGCACCACCTGCATGCATCGAATCCCCCGCCTCCCGCGCTTTCTGCTCGTCGCCAGCCTGGCCGGCGTCACACTGCTTTCGCTGCTGAGGCTCGCCTTCTTCCTCGCCTACAACAACGCGGCGGACCCCATCCCTGCGGCCGACCTTGTGCAGGCGTTCTACCTGGGACTGAAGTTCGACCTGCGCGTGGTTCTGGTGCTGCTGCTGCCGCTCGCATTGCTTGGCTGGCTACCGCCCCTGAACCCGTTCGTGCGCCCCTGGGCACGCGTTTTCTGGAGCGCGTACCTGACCCTGGCGGCACTCGCAGTGGGTTTCTTCCACGTGGTGGATTTCGGTCATTACGCCTATCTGGCCACACGCGTGGACAACACCGTGCTGCGTTTCCTGGACAATGCCGATATCTCCTTCACCATGGTGTGGGAATCCTACCCGGTGATGTGGATCACCCTCGGGCTGGCGGTATTCACGCTGGCCGCGGCATCGGGTACGCACCGCTTGTTGCTGCGCTGTGCACACCAAAGCGCGCCTGAGTTGCGCTGGCCGGCACGCATCGCCGTGGGCGTATGCAGCTTCTTCGTGATACTGGCCGCCATCTACGGCAAATTCTCCTGGTATCCGCTGCGCTGGAGTGATGCCTATTTCAGCCCCCATCCCTTCGCTGCCGCCGTGGCGGTGAACCCGGTGCATTACTTCCTGGATACGCGCAAGAACGGTGGTGTGCGCTATAGCGAGAAGAAGGTGCGCGCGCACTACGACACCGTGGCCGCGTATCTCGGAATCGCCGATGCCGACCGCGATGCACTGCGCTTCGAACGCAGGTTTACCCCGACGGAAGTGACCCGGCCCAACGTGGTCATCGTGCAACTGGAATCCTTCGCCAGCTACAAGACCTCACTTTCGGGCAATCCCCTGGACCCCACGCCGCATTTCGCGGCGCTGGCCCATGAGGGCCTGTACTTCCCCAATTTCTTCGTACCACACACCGGCACGGCGCGCGCGGTATTCGCCACCACCACAGGCACACCCGATGTGGAGCTGAACGGCACGTCCTCACGCAATCCCGTCATCGTCAACCAGCACACCCTGCTGGACGAGTTCGACGGCTACGAAAAGTTCTATTTCCTGGGCGGGAGCGCCAGCTGGGGCAACATCCGCGGCCTGCTCTCACACAATATCCCGGGCCTGCACATCTACGAGGAAGGCAGCTACGAGAGCCCGCGCGTGGACGTGTGGGGCATCTCCGACCTGTCATTGTTCGAGGAAGCCAACAACGTACTGCGCGGTCTCGACCGGCCGTTCGTAGCCTATATCCAGACCTCGGGCGGGCACCGGCCGTACACCATCCCCGAGGACAACCGCGGCTTCCGCACCGAACATCCGGGTGACGATCGCGTGCAGGAGTACGGCTTCATCTCCGAGGCCGAATTCAACTCTTTCCGTTTCCTCGACCACGCCGTCGGCTGGTTCATGGAAGCAGCGCGCCGTGAACCTTATTTCGCCAATACCATCTTCGTGTTCTTCGGTGATCACGGCCTGGGCGGTGATGCCGGTCGCCACGCCGGTGCCGCCGAGACGCAACTCGGCCTCAACGCCCATCGCGTACCCTTGGTCATCCACGCACCCGGACGGGTGGCACCGCGCATTGACAGCCGTGTCGCCAGCCAGTTGGATGTGTTGCCCACCGTGGCGCATCTTGCCGGTCAGTCCTATCGCATCCGTACCCTCGGCCGCGACCTGCTCGATGCCAGGCGTGACGAGGAAGATTACGCATTCATCATCAATCACGGTCGGCGCGAAATCGGCGTCGTCGGCGAGCACCATCTGCTGCGCATGCACACGGAGAGCGGCGAAGCCCGGCTCTATCGCCTCGACCACGACGACGTGCGGGAGGACTTCGCCGCGCGCGAGCCCGAGCGCGCGGCACACATGCGCGGTCTCGCCCTCGCACTGTACGAGACCGCGAAATACATGCTGCACCACAACGGCCGCGAGACGCGGGTCGCTGAGCAATCAGCCGCCGACCGTTGAGCACGCAGCCCAAGCAATGACGCGTTGAGCACGGTATTTTTTTCCTGAGGATTGGCCAGACAATGAAGGTTCTCGTCATCGGCAGCGGCGGGCGCGAACACGCCCTCGCATGGAAGGCGGCGCAATCGCCCAAGGTGAGCAAGGTGTACGTGGCCCCGGGCAACGCCGGCACGGCGCGCGAGCCGCGGCTCGAAAATGCGGCCATCGATGCCACCGACATCCCGGCACTCATCGCCTTCGTGCAGCAGAACGATGTGGCCCTCAGCATCGTCGGCCCCGAAGCCCCGCTGGTGATGGGCGTGGTGGATGCCTTTCGCGCGGCAGGCCTGCGCTGCTTCGGTCCCACCCAGGCCGCGGCACAGTTGGAGGGCTCCAAGGCATTCACCAAGGATTTCCTTGCACGCCACCAGATCCCCACAGCGGCCTACGCCAACTTCACCGACGTGGACGAGGCGCTCGCCTACGTACGTCGCCAGGGTGCGCCCATCGTGGTGAAGGCCGACGGGCTCGCCGCCGGTAAGGGTGTGATCGTGGCCATGACCTTGGCCGAGGCCGAGGCCGCCGTGCGCGACATGCTCGCGGGCAATGCCTTCGGCAGCGCCGGCCATCGCGTGGTCGTCGAGCAGTTCCTGGAAGGTGAGGAGGCCAGCTTCATCGTCATGGTAGATGGCGAACACGTCATACCCATGGCCACCAGCCAGGATCACAAACGCGTGGGCGACGGCGATACCGGCCAGAATACCGGCGGCATGGGTGCCTATTCACCGGCGCCGGTGGTCACGCCCGAGGTACATGCCCGCATCATGCGGGAGGTGATCGAGCCCACCGTGCGCGGCATGGCCGCCGAAGGCACCCCCTACACCGGCTTTCTCTACGCCGGGTTGATGATCGATCAGGACGGTACCCCCCGCGTCATCGAGTTCAACTGCCGCTTCGGCGATCCGGAAACCCAGCCCATCATGATGCGCCTGCAGTCCGACCTGGTGGCGCTGTGCGAGGCGGCCCTCGATGGGCGTCTGGATCAAACCGGGGCGGAATGGGACAGCCGCGCCGCCTTGGGTGTGGTGCTGGCGGCGCAGGGCTACCCGGGCGCCTACCGCAAAGGCGATGTCATCGCCGGCCTGGACGGCAGTGACAGTGCCGAGGCCAAGGTGTTCCACGCGGGCACCGCGCTGCAGGATGGCCAGGTCGTCACCGCCGGTGGCCGCGTACTGTGCGCCACGGCCCTGGGCACCACGGTCGCCGAGGCCCAGCAGCGCGCCTATGCCCTCGCAGGCCGCATCCACTGGGACGGCATCCAGTACCGCCGCGATATCGGTTATCGTGCCGTGGCGCGCGAGCGTGGCGGCCGTTAGGCAGCGGGCGCTACCCTCGTTATACTCGGGCCATCGGGCGGCCACCGGGCCCACTGCAGGCCCCGGTGCCGCCCGGATTGTACCGCCTGAGACCTCGGCCCAAACAAAAACAGTCACTTGAGCGTTATCCCCCACAGGGGATAGGCGCTATTCGGCCATTGGCGGCTACAATCGGAACATTCGATTTTTAGAAAATACAAACATTACAACTTAGGGAGCACATGCCATGTCCCAGAAGCATCCGGTCATTGCCGTCACCGGTTCGTCCGGCGCCGGCACCACGACCGTCAAGAACGCCTTCGAACACATCTTTTTCCGCGAGAAGATCAAGCCTCTGGTCATCGAGGGCGACAGCTTCCACCGCTACAACCGTGCCGAGATGAAAGAGGCCATTGCCCGCTTCGCCAAAGAGGGCAAGAACCTGTCCCACTTCGGGCCGGACGCCAACCACTTCGACCTCATCGCCGACACCTTCAAGGCCTACGGTGAAACGGGTGTGTGCAAGCGCCGCTACTATCTGCATTCCGACGAAGAAGCCAGCCCCTATCCGGGCCTGAAGGCAGGCGAGTTCACCCCCTGGGAAGAGATCACCGAAAAGACCGATGTGCTGTTCTATGAAGGCCTGCACGGCGGCGTGGTGTCCGGTGACGTGGACGTGTCCAAGTTCACCGACCTGCTCATCGGCGTGGTACCCATCGTGAACCTCGAGTGGATCCAGAAAATCCACCGTGACAACGCCCAGCGCGGCTATACGGCTGAGGCGATCGTCGACACCATCCTGCGCCGCATGGATGACTACGTCCACTACATCACGCCGCAGTTCTCGCGTACGGACATCAACTTCCAGCGTGTGCCCACGGTGGACACCTCGAACCCCTTCATCGCCCGTGACATCCCCACGCCCGATGAGAGCTTCGTCGTAATCCGCTTCCGCGACCCGAAGAAGTTCAACGTGGACTTCCCCTACCTGCTCTCCATGATCAAGGACAGCTTCATGTCCCGCCGCAACTCCATCGTAGTGCCCGGCGGCAAGATGGGCTTTGCCATGGAGATCATCCTGGCCCCCATCATCCACGACATGATTCAGAAGAGCCGCGCGGCATAACACCGCGTCAGCGGGAAGCAGAAAGGCCCGCGCAAGCGGGCCTTTTTCGTAGGGCGCGGTGCGCCAGTTGACTGCCGAGATGCCATCAGCGCCCCAGGCGGCGCCCTGCCTACATGCCAGACATCACCGCTCACCGCGCCGGCACCACCCTCGGCACGGAAAATTCCCTGCAGGCACTGGCCCAGTCCATTGCCTTCGGTACGCCGTGGGCCGAGATCGATGTGCAACTCACGGCGGACGGTATGGTCGTGGTCTTCCATGACGCAGACCTGCAGCGCCTCACGGGAGATCCGCGTCGGGTGCGTGACCTGGCCTTCTCAGAGCTGCCATCCCTGCCCGGCGGCAACCGGATCCCGCTACTGTCCGAATTCATCGCCAGGGCACGCGGGCGCATAGGCCTCAACATCGAACTGAAGGACTACGGCGACGGCCCCCCACTGGCCACGCATGTGGCCGAGGTGTTGCAAGCCCAGGAGTTCGCGGCGCAGGCGCTGGTATGCTCCTTCAATCCCGCGCTCACCGCCGTGGCGAAACGTACCCTGCCCGGCCTGCGCGTGGGGCTGGTACAGGAGACTGCCAGCCTGCCGCACGAAGCGTTCGATTTCGTGAGCGTGGCCCACCATGCGATCGACAACGCACTGGTGCAGGAGGCTCACGCACGCGGCATGACCGTGCACGCCTGGACCGTCAACGATCGTGAGCGCATGCGCCGGCTGTTGGCCATGGACGTGGACAACGTCATCACCGACAATCCGGCCATGGGCATGGAAACGCTGCGCGCGTTCGGCAGTCTCAAACCATGGCACCGCGCCTGGTTGCGCTGGCGTGCCTGACATGCGGAGGGGTTAAGCTCGTGGCCACGAATGACGCTCTGGTGTGCTGGAAATGCGGCACGAGCCTCGAAATCAGGGGCCGTTTTTCCCGGCTCGAGGCGTGCCGCCAGTGTGGCGCGGAACTGCATGCCTGCATCATGTGCATGTTCCATGATCCGCACCACGCCGAGGCGTGCACGGAGGAGCGGGCGGAACCCCCCGGGGTGAAGGATCGGGCAAACTTCTGCGATTACTTCCAGCCGCGCCCGCAGGCCTTCGGCGGCATGGTCACCGATACGAATGCAGCGGCTCGCGCACAACTGGATGCACTATTCGGCGGGCAAGCCTCCGCTCCGCAGCCCGCGGCTGACGAGACACACGCGGCCCTGGAGGCACTGTTCAAACCCAAGGAGTGACTGGCCCGGCGGACGGGCAGCGATTCAACTGTACTCCGCTTTCTCGAGCACGTGGCTGAGCCTCGTAATGGCGTAAACCACCCGTGCCGACAACCGGGCGTACTCGGTAGTGAGGAGATACTCGGCACCGGCCGGCTGACAGCGGACAATGTTGCCGGCACAGCGGTGAAAGGCCGCATGCTGCTCACGCATCTGGATAAACTCCGGCACCGCCGACAGGGCATCGCACCGGGATGCGATCCAGTGTCCAAGTTCGCAACAGTCCTCACGCGCCACCACCTCCGGATCCAGCGTCTCACCGGACACACCTTCCAGGTAACCCCGCAGGCGATGCTTCCATGCCAGATGAACGATGAGGGTATCTGAGGAATTCACAATATCCCTCCACCCATGACCATAAGGCCCCTAACGTATAGACACTCCGCATAACCCCGGAAATAAGTGAAAGCCGTAACGTTATTCGGGCCTCACACGGGTTCAGCGTAAAGGTCGTGCTCACCCGCGGCGGTGATGCGTACCCGCACGAACTGCCCCGGTTCCAGTGCCACATCGGTCTCGATGAAGACATTGCCGTCCACCTCGGGCGCATCGCCGCGCGAACGTGCCGCGACACCGTCCTCGAACACCTCATCCACCAGCACGGTCTCGATGCGGCCGACCCGATCCTGCAGGCGGTCCGCGCTGATCGCCGCCTGCAGTTCCATGAACCGCTCCAGGCGCTCCTCCTTGAGTTCCTCCGGCACCGCGCCCGGTAGCGCGTTGGCCGCCGCACCGGCCACGGGCGAATAGGCAAAGGCGCCCACACGGTCAAGCCGCGCTTCCTGGAGAAATTCCAGCAGACGTTCAAAATCCTCCTCCGTCTCGCCGGGGAAGCCTACGATGAAGGTACTGCGCAGGGTGAGGTCGGGACACTCACTCCGCCACTGCTCGATGCGCCTGAGCGTCCCTTCCACATCGCCGGGGCGACGCATGGCGCGCAGGATGGCAGGGCTCGCGTGCTGCAGCGGTACATCCAGGTAGGGCAACACCAGACCCTCGGCCATGAGTGGCAGGATCTCATCCACGTGGGGGTAGGGATAGAGGTAATGCAGCCGTACCCACACACCCAGGCGGCCCAGTTCGCGCGCCAGTTCGGTGATGCGGGTGCGCACCGGACGGCCGTTCCAGAAACTGGTGCGGTATTTCAGATCCACGCCATAGGCACCCGTGTCCTGTGATACTACCAACAGTTCCTGCACCCCTGCCGACACCAGGCGCTCGGCCTCGGCCAGTACCTCGCCCGCCGACCGGCTGGTCAGGCGTCCGCGCATGGAGGGGATGATGCAAAAGCTGCAGGATTGGTTACAGCCTTCGGCAATCTTCACGTAGGCATAGTGGCGGGGTGTGAGCTTGACACCGCCCGGCGGCACCAGGTCCACGAACGGGTCATGCTCCGGAGGCAGATGGGCATGGACGGCCTCCATCACGGCCTCCAACTGGTTGGGCCCGGTGACGGCCAGCACCTGAGGGTGGCTGGCACGGATCACCTCCTCCTTGGCACCCAGGCAACCCGTCACCACCACGCGGCCGTTCTCGACCAAGGCCTCGCCGATGGCGTCCAGGGATTCCTCCACGGCGGCATCGATGAAACCACAGGTGTTGACCACCACCAGGTCGGCCTCCTGGAAGTCCGGCACCATGGCATAGCCCTCGGCGCGCAACTGCGTCAGGATGCGTTCCGCATCCACCGTGGCCTTCGGGCAGCCGAGGCTGACGAATCCCACCTTGGGAACTGGGCGGCTCATGAAGTAAGGTTATCCATCGCGGCGTTCATTCGGGGCTGACATTTTACCTGTCCGCGCCCCGGCACGCCGCCTGAAATGAACCCGAAGAGGAGACCTCATGGATTGCATCTTTTGCAGGATCGCCGATGGCAGCCTGCCTGCGAACATCGTGTACGAGGACGAGGACGTGGTCGCATTCCGCGACATCAATCCGGTGGCGCCCGTGCATATGCTGGTCATCCCCCGCAAGCACATCGCTTCGGTGAACGCACTCGAGGAGCAGGATGCGTTGCTGGCCGGCAAGCTGCTGCTCACTGCCCGCCGCCTGGCCGCCGAACAGGGCTTCGCGGAGAACGGCTTCCGGCTGGTGATGAACACCAACCAGGATGCGGGCCAGACCGTGTTCCACATGCACCTGCACGTGCTTGCAGGCCGCTATCTCGCCTGGCCGCCGGGGTAACGCCATGCAACGTCCCGAATTGGTGAGTTTCGTGCTCTGCCCTTTCGTGCAGCGCTCCGTGATCGTGTTGCGCGAAAAGGAAATCGACTTCGACATTACCTACATCGATCTGGCCGCGCCGCCTCCATGGTTCCGGGTCATTTCGCCCATGGGCAAGGTACCTCTGCTGCGCGTGGGCGAAGTGGTGTTGTTTGAATCGGCGGTGATCATGGAATACCTGGATGAAACCAACCCGCCGTCGCTGCAACCCGCCGATCCGCTGCTGCGCGCGAAGAATCGCGCATGGACCGAATTCGCCTCCAACCTGCTGGGCACGCAGTACCGTCTCAGCATGGCGCGTGACGAGGAGGAGTTCGAACGGCAGCGCAGCGCGCTGGCCGCCGATCTGGCACGCCTGGAACCGCACGTGCGCGGTCCCTTCTTCAACGGCAGCGGGTTCGCCCTGGTGGATGCGGCCTTCGCGCCCTTCTTCCAGCGCCTCGACCTGCTGGAGCAATGGCATGCCCTCAGGCTGCTCGATGGCCTGCCCAACCTGCAGGCATGGCAGCAGGTGCTGCTGTCGCGCCCGTCATTGAAGAAGTCGGTGGTGGAGGACTTCGCACAGCAACTGCGCGATCACATCCGCCGGGCTGGCGGCTACGCGAGCCGACTGTTCGGTTGAGCCACCTCACTGCAGGAACACGGGGACCTCGCGCTTGCGGGAATGGCCTCGTGCCCGAC
>JBAYQE010000021.1:0-34492 GCA_041677345.1 Thiohalomonadaceae bacterium | reverse complement strand
GGGGGGCGAGTAGTTACTTCTGGTTTAAATCAGCGCCGATAAATAAATCTGTCCCCTGAATCGAGCGGTGAGAGCATGGCATCCAATAAAAGGGAGCTCTGAAATAGTAGCGACCAATGGCGCCACAATTCCAAAATGAGCGCATTTCCCGCGGCATGTGGGCCGTTTGGCCGGTTAATCCTGGCCCACGGGGCCGTTTTCGGCCCGGCGGGCGTTTTTTGGGCGCATTACGCCCACGACAGGCGCAACAGCCGCCTACGTACCATGTACAGATTGGTCAGAGCACAGGTGACGAACAGCCGATGCGCGTTCTTCTCCAGGCCTTTGTAACGGGTCTTCGTGAAACCGAATATCCGCTTGATGACATGAAACGGATGCTCGACCTTCGCCCGCACGCTGGACTTGGTTTTGTTCTTCGCCCGTTCGACGTCGTCTTCGCGGTCTTTGTAGCGGTATCGGCGATTGGTGAAATCCTTCGCTTTCGGAGCATGCTCGCGGATGACCTCGCCTTGGCCCTGGTAGGCCGAATCGCCCCATACGCGGGTCTCTTCCCCGTGCAGCAGGTCGGGCAGGCAGTGCGAGTCAAGCACGTTGGCTGCGGTCGCTACCACCGCGTGAATGACCTTGGTTCGGCTGTCCACGCCGATGTGGGCCTTCATGCCGAAGTACCTTAGAAAAGATTCACTGAAAAGGCAAAAAGCATTACCACGGGGAACACGGGGAATCGATCTTCTGCAGGTGCGGCTATGCTCGCAGGGCGCTCGCGCCGCGCTGGCGCGGTATCCAACGTAAATCGCGGCCTGAGGCCGCTCCCACGGGCGGGGACAACCGTTGATGGATTTACCCCCGTGTTCCCCGTGTCCCCCGTGGTTAGAGCTTTTTTTCAGCGAACTTGCCAGCGCTCACGCAGGGCGGCGAAGACGCGGTTGGGGTACCAGTTCTTGCCTCGGCTGCCGTTGTAGCGGGCGAGGGCGCGTGGCCAGTGGCCGTTTTCCAGGTCGTAGTAATAGCGCAAGATGGTACAGCCCATGCGCAGGTTGGTGGTGGTGCGGAACAGGTTGTCCTCGCCGCGGCCGATTTCCTTCAGCCAGAAGGGCATGATTTGCATGTAACCCTGCGCGCCGGCGCTGGAGATGGCGAAGCGATCGAAGTTGCTCTCCACGTCGATGACCGCGAGCACCAGCTCGGGCGGTACAGCTGCGCGATTCGCTTCCACGTACACCTGCTTGAGCAGTTCCAGACGCTCGTCCACGTCGGGAAGTCTGTGGCGCAAGCGCCAGGACATGTCGGTGAGCCAGACGTGGGCGTCGAAGTGATCACCCTGGCCGCTTTCCTCAGCCAGGGCGTGGGCCAGCAGCAGGCGCAATTGCCCATCCAACGGCACGGGCGTCTGGGCGAGTGCCGGCACGGCCAGACCCAGGGCCAGGATCAGGAAAACGGTGGCGAGTCTTTTCGGCGCCATGTTCATGCCCGTCGGCGGTACGTGGCGCGATATTATACCGGGCCATGAGCTCCCCCTCCGTGCTGCGTTCCTGGTCGCTGCCCGCGATCCTGGCCCTGCTGGCGATTGCCATGGCGCTGGGCGGCGACGATGCGACCCACAGCTTCCGCTATGAGCGCGATGCCATCCTGCAGGGCGAGTGGTGGCGTGTGGTCACGGGCCATCTGCCGCACTTGGGTTGGTCCCATCTCGCCCTCAACCTGGCCGGCCTGGCACTGGTCTGGCTGCTGGCAGGCCGCGCGCTGCATCCCCTGGAATGGACCTTCGTGCTTGGCGTTACGGCGCTACTCAATGGCCTGGCGCTGTTGGCCTTCATGCCGTCGCTCACGTGGTACGTGGGCCTGTCAGGCGTATTGCACGGCCTGCTGCTGGCAGGCAGCCTGGCGGCCTGGCGTGGGGGGCAGCGTGATGCACTGTTCATCGTGGCGCTGGTCGGCCTCAAGCTCATCTGGGAACAGGTATTCGGTCCCGTGCCGGGCGCGGCTGGCATGGCCGGTGGTCCGGTCGTGGTGGAGGCGCACGCCTATGGCGCGGTGGGTGGTGTCATCGCCTTCCTGCTCGTACTGACGCGGCGTTTGGTCAGGCGCACAGACTGCCATCGGCCGCCATCGTAGTGGCGTGGCGAGGCAAGGCGCGTCAGGCATGCCCCCCACGATGTGGGCGCCGGCGACCGATCGTTTCACCATGGGTCAAGCCGTCGTGGGTGAGCCTTGAACGGCAACGGACCGACGGGAGGCGCGCTTCGGCTACGGACGCTTGCCGAAATGGATGCACGCGATACCGAACGAGAGATCGCGCCAGTGTACCGCCTCGAAACCCGCGGCGGACAAGGCACCGGCCAGGGTTTTTTGGTCGGGAAAACGTCGGATCGATTCGATCAGGTAATCGTAGGCCTCGGGCTGGCCGGCAACGGCAGCGCCCAGCGTGGGGATCACGAATCGGGAGTAGAGGTTGTAGAACGGCGCGAGCCAGAACCGCGGATGCGAGAACTCGAGGCAGACGAAATGGCCGCCGGGCTTGAGTACGCGGTGGATTTCGCGCAGCGCCTGGTCCATGTCGGTGACGTTGCGCAACCCGAACGAGATGGTAAGGAGATCGATGCTGCAGTCGGCGAATGGCAGGTGCTCTGCTTCCGCAGCGCTCCAGAGAATGCCTTTACGGCGCTCACGTCCGATCGCCATCATCGCCAGGGATGGATCACAGACAATCACTTCCCTGCCGCTGGCGCGTAGCAAGCTTGCGATATCGCCGGTACCGCCCGCGAGATCGATGGCCACCCCGGGAAAATCCCTGCAGTGTCGCGCCACGGTGCGCTTCCAGGAACGATGGATGCCCAGGCTCATCAGATCGTTCATCAAGTCGTAGCGCCGTGCGATGTCAGTGAACACGCCGCGGATGCGTCGCTTGCGCTCGCGTGCGGAGACCTTCAAGCGGCCGAAAGTGGTGGTAGCGGGTGGTGTTTCTTGCTCGGACATCGCGGTTCGTGGGCAGCTCGAAGTTACTGCAGCAGTTTATCAGCTACCTGCTCGAAATCGGTTTTCTTGAAGGCACCGATCTTGCGCATGACGATCTCGCCCTTGCGATCGATGGCAAGGGTGAATGGCAGAAGTGCTCTGTCGTTGCCCAGCCCTTGCATCAGCCAGATCCCTTTCTTCTGATTCACGCCCACCGGATAGGTGACGCTATACGCCTTGAGAAACTCCCTGACTGCGGTTGTGTCGTCTTCGATGGCTATACCCACGACATTGAGCCCCTGATTGCCATAGTCGCTCTGCAGTTGGACGAGCTCCGGGATCTCCTTGCGGCAGGGCGCGCACCAGCGCGCCCAGAAATTCACCAGGAGGGGTTTGCCGCGATAAGTCTCCAGTGCCACCGGCTTATCGTCCGAACCGTTGAGGGTGGCCGCGAACAGGGCATCGGTCGCGGCGGATGCCACGCCGGCCCACGCCGTGAATGCGGTGACCAGTATCCAGGGAAGGAGACGTTTCACAGCAAGTCACCCCGACGGAACACCTTGTACCCAAGCAAAGCGGTGACGATACCGAGCACAGCCGGATAGGCGATCGCGAAGATGCGGAAGCCTGTCGTTCCGAACAGGTCGAGGATCACGTAGGCCGCCGGTCCGAGCACGACCAGTTGGGGGTCGAACATGGCGAGCGCTGCGGTCCTGAAGACCTGCAGGGGATTGACAAGTGCCAGCAATATGGCGAGTTCCGGTCCGACCCGCTCCTGAATGAGTACGCCAAGCAGGATCAGGTCCAGAAACAGCACCAGGACCAGCCACACCGAGAAGGCGGCACCCTGCGCCATGTCGGTGGTGCGTGCGAGGGCCGAAAGCAGCATGGCAATACCCAGAAAGCAGAGGGCCATGGTGGCGAGCAGCGCGGTGTAGTAGCCGAACATGCCCCAGGGGATTTCGATGTCGTTCGCCCGACCCCAAATCACGGCACCCAACATGGCGATGAATACCGGTGCGAACACCACCACATAGCGGCCAAGGATCTTTCCCCAAAACCACGCCCCCAGCGAAACCGGCAGTGAAAGCAGGTATTCGAAGACGCCGGCCTCACGGTCACCCGCCACCGAGCGCACTGTCGTGACCAGAACGAAGATGGGCAGGATAGCCATGGTCAGCTGGATATAGGTGACCAGCAACCGGGACAGTCCGATGAAGCCGAGGACCCTTGATTCCGTCAGGCCGAAGACGAAGAGCAGCGCGACGATGCCGCCGAAGACCAGTGTGTAGACCTGGAACCAGCGCGCACGCAGTGATTCGAAAATATCGAGCTTTGCCGTAAGCAACAGTTGATTCATTATCATCTGCCCTTTGCCAATGTGTGCTGGCGCATATCCTCAAACGTCATGGCGCCGGCCAGTGGTGCGGACACTGCCGCGAAGTTGTATCCCATGGGTGAGGTGCGGGACACGTAGAACGCCTGCGTGGGATCGAGCCAGATCATCTCTTCACGGCTCTTGCTGGTGAAATCAGCGACCCAGGACCGCGTCGCCGGGTCGGCCATCCAGGGGTATTTCTCCGCCTGTTCCTTCATCCAAAAGATCAGGCAACCGATGTCATCGAATTTGAACACAGTGTCCTTTTCGCCCCCACGCATCTCGGCGGCGAACCGTCGGTCGGAGATGGCCATACTGCAGCGAATGCAGGTATCGCGGTCCCACTTGATCTCCGCCATGCCTTCCGGCCAGTTGCCTCGGCTGCCGCAGCCGGAAAGCAGAGTGGCAAACGGTGTCAGCAGCAGGGCACCGGCACCGAGGCGGACCAGGAAGTCGCGACGTGCGAGCACGGGTGCAGCATGGGATGGCAGGCAGCCGTGGGGCGGCAGAGCGGTATCGCCCTGGTCGCAGACATGGCATTTCCGGTGAGTGTCGCTCATGTCATTGCTCAACCAGGGAAAGCTCGCTGACCAAACCTGTGTAGCGGGAAACGATGCCAAGAAAGCGCAAACGGTCCGGTGCGGCAACTTGGCCTTGCCACACGAGATTGTCCGCTTCGGGTGCCAGGTCCCAGCCGTTGAGTGCCTTGGCAAAGGCCGGTTCGAAGCGCTTGAGCACCACACGGCAGGCCAGCATATCGGTCAGCGCGAAGTCTTCCGCGACCTTGTCGTCAAGCACGATCCTGCCCATGTCCATTTCAATCACGCGATTGACCAGCGACGACACCTCATCGAGGCGATGGCTGGAGATGAGCATCGTCGTATCCTCCAGACGTTCCGCGAGCAGTTCAAAGAAGATGGTGCGGGCTTCGGGGTCGAGGTTCGCGGCCGGTTCGTCCATCACCAGCACCTTGGCGTTTCTACCCAGCGCGATGGCGATCAGGAGCTTTTGCTTCATGCCACCGGAGAGCCGGACGAACTGGCGGGTGCGGATGGGCGCGATATCCAGGCCAAGCTTGTCCGCAATGGCCGCGATGTGAAGTGGGTCTGTCCCGCACAGCGAGGCGGAGAAATCGATCAAGGCACCAATGGGCATTTTCAGCGGTGGCGGGAGCTGCGGCACGAAACCGATCTTCTCCAGAACCTCCGTGCGATTCTTGCGCGGGTCCGCGCCGTCGACGCGGACCAGGCCATCGCAGGCATATTCGCCCAGCAGGCAGCGGATCAAGGTTGTCTTGCCGGCGCCGTTCGAGCCGATCAAGGCAATCCGTTCGCCGAGGCCAATTTCAAGATTGAGGCCGTTGAGCACGCGGGCACGCTTGAACGTCTTGGTGAGATTTTCGAACCTAATCATGGATTCTCATGTACTCCATCGGTCAGGCGCAGGTTTGATCCGGCGCTCGGCTCACAGCAGTTTCGACAGGCCCTTGATTTCGAACTGCAAGGCCCCGGTTGGGCAGGCATCCACACACGAACCACAGCGTGTGCAATCAGGCCCAAGCCCCATGGTTTCCTCGCTGGCCCGCCCCTTGATCGTCAGGTCGAGGACATGGGGCACCAGGCAGACCTTGCGGCAATCCCCTTCATGGAAACAGTGCTCGACCTTGTAACTGACCTGCACCGGTGTAATCAGCCCCACGGCCCCATAAGTAAGGCCGATCGGGCAGACATACCGGCACCATGCGCGTCGCGACCAGAACACTTCGAACATCAATAGGAGTACCACCCAACCCAACGCCAGTCCCGGTCCGTAGATCAGCGCACGCGACAGGATGCCCGTGGGTGAGATCGTTTCGAAGATGGTGTAGCCCGTGGCGAAGGACAAAATGGCAAACAGGACCCAGAACACCGTGCGCGTACCACGATGAAACGTGTGGTCAGTCACGATCTTCTTTTTCACCAGCATCAGGTGCAGTTTGTCGGTCCACTCGGCAAGCAGGTGATAAGGACACACCCAGGAACAGAAACTTCGGCCACCCATCAGCGCCCAGAGCAGGAACACCGTGAACGTACCGATGAAAAGGTTCACGATGATGTGCTTGTGCGCGAGCATCACATGCAACGCGGAGTTGAGGTCGACCATGTGGAAGCCGACGAAGCGTGACGCGGTCAGTGCACCTTCCAGGATCTGGATGTCCAGCCAGAAGGAGACGACGAACAGCAGGTTTACCGCAATCAGTACCTTCCAGCGCCGGTTGCGCCACTTGTGGCTGGGCTGCTGGCGTGCCCGGGCATGCAGCTTTTCCTTGAACAGGTGTTCCTTGTCCTGATACTTGAGGACCATTATTTTCTGCACGGCTTCCGAAACATGCTTGGGTTTCTTGGGCGTGGCACCCAGCATGCCAAGCAGAAGTTCAGTGAAACGACTCATGCCCAGCCCTCCTTCCAGGGTGCCCGTGCGTCTATCACGATGGCCGCGGGTTCGACCGGGCACATCATTTCACACACGCCACAGCCGACACATTGCTCAAGCACCTCAGGTCTGCTGAGCCGTTCGCCCCGCTTGCTCACAAAGGAGACCATGCGGATGGCGTCCTTTATGGGACACTCGGTGACGCAGAGGTCGCACAACTCCCGATCGTAGGGATGGTCGCGCACCGGAATGGGGTTCCAGCGATCGACGTCCATGTAGCGCATGCGCCCCTGGAACGTGGGGCCGCGGGCCTGCCCCTTGAAGCCTCGGCCATGCAGGGCGAGACATGATTCGGGCCGGGCCAGGCGGGCCACACCCATGCGTTCTTTCAGGTTGAGCGTCGGTTCCGGGTCATCCTCCTTGGCCTTGAGGATCGGTGCCTTGGCGAGGGGGGCACCCTTGCTCACCTCAAGGGTGGGGGGTTTCGTGTAGGTCAGTGCGCCCGTCGGGCAGGCGAGGATGCATTGCACCGCATCACAGGAAAAGTCGCAGGCCTGGTCACGCGCCGCGATGTAGGGAACGCCGATCCCGAAGCCGTCGTCGATGTCTCCCAGTTCGATGGCCTGCACCGGGCAGACCTGAACGCACTGGCCGCACTTGATGCATGAGGCCAGGAAGTCGTCTTCGTTCAGCGCGCCTGGCGGGCGCAGCCGATCCGGTCGCGCACTGATGACCGGAATGTATCCGAGCAGGGACAGACCGACGACACCTGCCGTCAGGCCGATGGAATGCAGGAACCGACGCCGCGCCTTCTGTGCCTTGTCGAGTTTCGCGCGCGGCGCGGGTTTCTTTTTGTTGCCGGGGGTAGCGGGGGTCATGACGTTGCTTCCCTCTGCGGTTGGGTGAAGCGTGGCTTTTCGTCACGCAAAATCAGATCGGGCGCCGAAAAAGGAGCGAGGCGCTCGAGAAAGTCCAGCAGCTCCAATACAGGGGAGTTGCGGAAAAAACGGGCCATGGGGAACTCTGTCCATATCTGGTCCGCAAACGAGTAGAGCTCGTGAATCTGGTCGCCGTAGCCATCGGCATCACGGTCGAAACCCTGATAGTCGTCCCAGTAGTTTCCTTCCCATAAATTGAGATCCGAATTGTCGCTGCGGCCGCCGTAAGTAACCTGTGTGAGATTACCCTCGAAGATGTTGTCCCGCATGTTGTTGTTGCCGGTCTCCGAGTTGAACAGGATGCCGATGCCATTGTACGCAAACCGGTTGCCACGTATCTCGATGGTGGTGTCCGGCTGGAACGGGGAGAGGTCGGAGCCAATGCCTATACCGCAATAGATGATCTCGTTGTTCTCGATGAGCGTCCCGGAGGCTTCCTTGAAGCCGATGCCCATGCCCGTGGCACCGGTGGCATGGGAGATCACGTTGTTGCGGGCAACACCGCCTTCCGTGTACATGAAGTAGACGCCTACGGCGTTGTCGTAGAAACGATTGCCATCGACCACGTTGTCATTGGCGAACATGAAGTGAATCGAGTAGCGACTGCCCCGGCCCACGTTGCCACGGTAGACATTCCGGTGGGAGTACCACGCCACCATGTCACGCGAGTCGATGACCTCGTTGTTCTCAATCAGATTGTCGTGGCTGTACCAGAGTCGCAGGCCGTCACCGCGCGTGCCGAGCTCCGCATCCTTGGAGCGGATGCGGTTGCCGCGCACGATGCTGTTGTTGACCTGCTTGAGGTCGATACCGAACAGGCAGTTGTCGACCACCAGGTTCTCGACCAGGTTGTTGTGTCCGCGTACGTCGAGACAGGAATCATCCGTGTCGTGCGACTCACCGGAGCCGGTGAGCCGCAGTCCACGGATGACCGAGTCATTGGCGTTGAGGGACATCACCGTACCCTTGTCGCCGGCGTCGATGGTGACCTGGCCGCCGCCGTCGATGGTCAGCGGCTTGTCGATGGTCACCGGCCCGGCGTAGGTGCCGGGCGGCGGCCGGAGCACCGTGCCAGGCTCGGCCTTGTCGACCAGTTCCTGGAACGGTTGCAGCCCGTGGATGCGCTTGTCCCTCTCAATCAGCAGATAGATGGGTTTGGGCCGGTCGATGGTGACCCGGGGCGCATTGCTGAGGTCTGCGGTGGCACCGAGCTGCGCCTCATCCGTGAGACCGCTGGTCGACGCGAGTGCCAATGCAACAACCAGGGCAGCACGGGGAACACGCGACAATAGGGGCACGATTCACTCCGCTGCAGGGCTTTCACGAAGCTGCTTGCGACGAATCAGCAGCGCCAGGCTGAGGCAGACAAAGATGAGCATCAGCAGGCCGTAACCCCAGTACGGATAAGAGAAGGTGGAGAACTGTGCCACCTTGCCCTCGCCGAACACTGTGGGCATGAACGGCTTGACGGTAAAAGCGCCCCACGGGTGCAGGTTGTGGCCGAAGAACCAGAGCCAGGCGGAGTAGGTCACCAGGAAGAATACCGGTAGCAGGGCCGGTACACCCGCCAGCAGCAGCTGAAAATTACGCAGCTTGGCGACCCCTGCGACCACCACGCCCATGATGGCGATCAGGCCGAAGATGACGAGCTGGCTGATGAGACGCACATTGTCACCCCATGCCTGGATGCGTTCAGGCTCCTTGAAGAAGGTGCCTGCCTCGGCGACATAATTCTGGACATGGGCGTCGAGCCGGCCCATGACGAACTGGTCGACAATCATCCACGCGGCCACGGCGGCGAAACCCGCCACGAGCGCTGTCAGGCGCGCCCTTTTCCGAGGTATCGCGAAAGCGACCATCATCACGGCGAAAAAACCGAAGAAGAATTTCGCCAGAGGCTTCTCGACCGGGGCACCGGTGGCGATGGGGAACATGCCGACGTAATGGTTGATGGTGTTCATCTCATGAACACAATCGAGACCTTCGGCACCTTTTTCAACGTGTTGCGCCTCGAGGATCGGGTTCCAGCGTTCCGTGGTTTCATCCAGGTCACCCTGAATGATCTCGTCGGCCATCTGGGAGCCTTTGCCGGCGGCCTTGCAGCCGTTGTATACGCCATCGAAGTGGAAATGGATACGGATGCCGTCGGGGAAGGCATCCTCGGGATAGTTCGGCGCTGTGAGCGATACCCACCAGATTGGCGAAAAATAGGCCGCGACGAGAGCGATCAGCGCAATCAAGGTGAGCCCAGCGACAATCTTGTTTTGCTTCTCCATCGTGCCTGTTCTCTCTTCTGAAATTGTGACGTTGGGTCAGGGGGAGTGGAAGGCGGCGCCCGCGTCTGGCGCGGGCGCCTTACCGCCGATCAGGTTGTTACTTGCCAGCCTTCGGCTTGCACATCGAACCAGGCATGGTCAGGCTTGACTGGTAGGCGGAGATCGCCACCAGGTCTTCATCGCTGTAGGGTTTGATGACCTTGACCATGTCGGGGTTCGCATTGCGACGCTTGCCGTCGCGAATCTCGGTCATCTGACGCAGCAGGTACTTGTAGTGCTGGCCTGCGATGACGGGGTAGAACTTCTGTTTATTGCCTTCGCCGTTCTTGCCGTGGCATTCGAGGCATTGCTTCTCGTAGAGCTGCTTGCCGCGGTTGATCTGCAGCGCAGCATCCACACCTTCGTACTTGCCGTGCTCGGTCGGAATGCACAAATCCTCGATGTATGCCGCGACGTCCGCGAGTTCCTGCGGGTCGATCAGCGATACGGCGAACGGATACATGGTGGGGTTGTCGCGCAAGCCGGCACGGATGTCCGCCATCTGCTTGATGAGGACGGTCGTATGCTGGCCGGCGAGCTGCGGGAAGGTGCCATCCGGGCGGCCGGCGCCCGACGGGAGATGGCATGCACCACAGATTTCATAGGCCTCTTCACCGTTCACCTTGTCACCGGTGAGCTGAAGGGCCTCGATCTTTTCGCCCTCCTGGGCGTTCCAGGTGTAGCCCTCACTCTCGATACCATCGGCCTTGGGAGCCGGAGGTCCGGCGAAGGCAACGCCTGCGCTGAGCAGGCCGATCAACAGTAATGAAGTTTTCATGGTACGGCTCCTTTTGGTCGTGGTTTCAATATTCACTTCAACTTTTCTAGATACTCGCTCAGTGCCTTGATTTCCTCGTCACTGACCAGATGCATGACGCCTTTCATCGCGGCAGTCTGGCCGTTGTTCCGAGCACCGCTCTTGATGTCTTTCATCTGTTGTTCGGTGTAGGCGGCATTCTGGCCCGCAATTTTCGGATAGTTGGGCAAGAGCGGCTTGTCACCCTTCGGGCCGTGGCAGGCGTTACAGGTTTTTTCCGCGTAAAGCTTTGCTCCGTCCGGCGCGGCAACGGCGACTGAGCACATGAGCGAAGCGACCAGAGGTATGACGAGATGCTTCATGGTGTATTCCTGTTGCTGGTGAGGCTGACGGAAGCAGGATCTCACTCCTGCCTCCGCCAGCTGTTTGATTTACATCAAACCAGGTTACTTGATGACCTTGGCACCGTTCTGCTCAAGGTAGGTCTTGGCGCGGAGGCCGATATCGGCCGCCTTCACCTGGTACTGCCACACCTGCTCAGCCCAGAGACTGGCCTGCTCCCAATCCTTCTTGGCAGCGGCGGCCTCGTGCCTGGACTTGGCGTCCGGGATCTTGTCCAACTGGTCGGTAGCATCCGCGACCAGGTTGACCACATCCGGGAAGTCCTTGTAGTTGGTGCTGGTGATGTAGCCCACGACGGAGTCGATGACCGCCTGGGTATCGGCCACGCGCTTCAGGATCGCCTGGTACTCTGCCTCGGTGTAGGTGCCCTTGGCGAGTTCCTTCTTGGTCGCCTTCCAGCCCTTCGGCTTGACCAGGAGGTAACCCTGCATCTCAAGATGCAGCGCCGAGCAGAACTCCGTGCAGTAGTACGGATAGACGCCTTCCTTGAATGCCTTGAACTTGACCGATGCGGTCTTGCCGGGCTCCACCGAGGCATGCACGTTGTAGGTGGAAACCGTGAAGCCGTGGGTCTCGTCCTGGGCACGCTCGAGGTTGGTCAGGTTGATCGTCACCTCATCACCCACTTCGACCTCGATGGTCTCCGGCGTGATGTGGGAACGAATCAGCGTACCGTACACCGTTACCTTGTTGCCGTTGCGCTCGATGCGCTCTTCACCGGCACGTACCGCGCCCGGATGCTTGCTGTCGGTACGGGTATCGGTGCCGACCTTGTAGCGCACGCCGGGCTTCAGCTTCTTGGCATCGATGGCGACGACGTAGTGCGGCTCACCCAAGGGCAGCGGCATGTCATACAGCAGCTGCATCTTGTCGTTGCTGATGTCGATCAACTGGTGGTTCTGCGGATGCAGGGGACCCACCGGGTTGAAGCGGTCGATGGACAGCTTGTTGAGCGCCACCAGGTACTTGCCAGCGGGCTTGGCGGTGTCGCCTTCCATGGTCATCAAGTGACCGATGTTGTAGTGGATGGAGATCTTGTCCAGCACCTTGCCTTCGCAGAAGTCCCACTTCGCCACCTGGCTGTCCACATACAGGGAGGTATAGGCGACGCACTTCTTGGAATCGAACTGCGTATGCAGGGGGCCGAGGCCAAGCTGCACCTGAGTATGCAGGGTGTCCTGCATGCTGATCACCGGAATGCCGTACGGGTCCTTGGACTCGAACTTCTTGGCCTTGATGGCCTTCATGATCTTGTCGAAGGAGTAGACCGACACGTGGGTGTCGAGCTTGCCGGAGACGACGATCTTGGTGCCGTCCGGGGTCACATCGACGCCATGCGGGCTCTTCGGCTCGGGGATCAGGAACAGAATACCTTCCTTGACCGCCGTGTCGATGGTCAGCACATCTGCGCCGTTGATCTTCTTGGCCTTGCCGGCAGCCACCAGTTCAGCCGCCTTCTTCCAGTTGATCACGTGCAGGTAGTCGGTGTCCTTGGCGGAGCAACCGGCTTCATACGGCGGTCGGCCCTTCTCGATGCCGCCGACATAACGCTCGGTGCAGAACGAGTTGGTGAACGACCAGCCATCGGAAGGACCCTTACCCGCGTCGGACAGGTCCTGCGAGTAGGGCGGCAATTCGATGGAGAAGGACTTCTTCGGGTCGATCTTGCCGGCCTTGCGGTCGAACTTCCAGTAGGTCATACCGCCGCGGTACTTCTCGTTGAACTCCTCGAGCGGATAGAACTTCTTGTTCTCCAGCGGCGCTGCGTACTGTGAGGCCTCGAAGATGTAGTCGGTGTTCGGCGTCACGAAGGCGCCGCCGTGCTCCGACTTGAAGATCGGGTTGACCACGATCTGCTTGGTTTCGAAGTCGCGCAGGTCGAGCACCGCGATACGCGGGTTGGCCTTGTCGTTGATGAACAGGAACTGGCCGTCCGCTTCACCGTTGGTTTCGGAGAACGCCGGGTGATGGGTATCACCCCAGGTGATGTCCATGCCATCGATGCGGCCTTGAGCGAGGACCTTCTTGGATTCCTCGTCGAAGCCATAACCCTGCCAGGGCTCCGGTGTGAAGACGCCGATGTACTTGAGGATGCGCATCGACGGAATGCCGTAGACGAGGACCTGTCCCGACTGACCGCCGGAACTGAATGCCAAAAACTCGTCACGTTTACCCGTCGGTACGTACGTCTTTGCTGCCGCCATGAGGTCCTGTTGACTCAGACCCCGACGTTTCATGACATCCTGCAGGGATTCTGCGGCATTTGCCCCAGTGACCCCCACTCCTGCTGCCAGCAATACCATTGCTGCCTTTAATGCCAAGCTTCTCATATCTTACCTCCCCTGAGTCGCCGTTGTGTTCCTGCAAACAAGGAACACGCCTGAAACCACTCTGTGTGCTTTGCCTCACCTATGAGTGGTTTGGCGCAGATCATGCGCCCCGAAAGGAGTAGTCGACAGGTGACGAGTTCCCAAATTGGCAACAAGAAAGCAGGAGATCGGGGCTAGGAATATTCCGATCAGGGGACCGGCGGGTCGTCGTCGATCAGGTCGTGCTGGATGGCGTAGCGTACCATCTCGGCGGTGTTGTTGAGGCCCATCTTGGCCATGATGTTGGCCTTGTGGGTGCTCACGGTCTTGACGCTGAGATTGAGGCGGCGCCCGATTTCAGATACCCCCATACCCTGTACGAGCATCAGGAAGATCTGGTAGTTGCGATCAGTGAGACTGTTGTGCGGAAGCTGGGTGTTGTGCCCTTGCAGGGCGTTCCGGGTGAAGCTTTCGGCGACGCTCTGGTTGATGAACAGTCCGCCCGAAGCCACTTTGCGAATGGCGGAAACGAGCATGGACTCCGCGTTGTCCTTGCAGAGGTAACCCACGGCACCGGCCTTCAATGCCCTTACTGCATATATGTCTTCCTTGTGCATGCTGAGGATCAGGATCGGGAGCGCGGGGAACTCGGTCTTTATCTGCTTGATCAGTTCTATCCCGTTACGCCCAGGCATGGTCAGATCCAGGACAATGGCGTCCCAGTGGCCGTTGCGCAGCAGGGTCAGGGCATCCGCACCATTGGATGCCTCGCCGCCCACGATGATATCGCCGGAGTCGCTCAGGATGTGCTTGAGCCCTGCACGCAGGATGTCATGGTCGTCGGCGATGAGTATGCGTATCAATTTGACTCTCCTGAAGACAAGGGAAAGACAACGACAATCCGGGTCCCCGCGCTGCCATCGATGGTCATTGTACCGCCAAGCATGGAAACGCGTTCCTCCATTCCCAACAGCCCGAAACCCTTCCGGGGTGCCGTGTGATCGAAACCGGTGCCGTTGTCCTGGATGACCAGCACCAGGTTGCCGTCGGCCTCCTGCAGACGGATGTCGACCTGGGTGGCCTCTGCATGGCGTGAGACGTTGGTCAGGGCCTCCTGGACCAGCCGGAACACCGCGATGGCGGCACCTGGCCCGAAGTCGTACTCATCCTTGTCGGCCGAGAACTCACAGGCGATGCCGTACCGCTTCATAAAGGTGTGTACCAGGTGTTCGAGTGCGGCAGTCAAGCCGAGGACATCCAGCATTCCGGGACGCAGGCCTTCCGAGATCCGCCTGAGCGATTCTATGGTGCGTTCCACCAGGGCGTGGGCGGAGTCGACATGTTCCCGCATCTCGTCCTGGTCGCCGCACTTCCGTCGCAGCCAGCTCAAGTCGATGCGCAGGACGGTCAGGGCCTGTCCCAGTTCGTCATGCAGCTCACGCGCGATGGAGGTGCGTTCATCCTCGCGCACGGTTTGCAAAAAGCGTGTCAATTCCTGCAACCGCGCCTGTGATGCTTTCAATTCGCTCTGGGAATGGCGCAGCTGTTCGGTGCGGTGCTCCACCTTTTCCTCGAGCTGCGTTTGCAGTTGGTACAGTTCGACGTGGGTCTTTACCCGGGCCAGGACTTCGTCGGGCTGAAAGGGCTTGGCAATGTAGTCCACCGCGCCAACGGCGAACCCCTTCACCATGTCCACGGTTTCGCGCAACGCCGACAGGAAGATGACGGGGATGTCCCGGGTCGCGGGGTCCTGCTTCAGCAGCCGGCAAAGTTCATAGCCGTCCATGTGCGGCATCCTGATGTCGAGCAGCATCAGGTCCGGCGGACGTGCCCGGGCAGAACGGAGGGCCATGCGGCCATCCTGTGCCGCCCTGACGACGTAGCCGGCACCGGACAGCAGGTTATTCAGCAGATCCAGAGAGCCCGGTGTGTCATCCACGATCAGGATCTCGGTAATCGCCTGATTGAGTGCAGGGGCTGCCGTCATGCTTCACTCCCTTCAAGCCCGAGCACGTCCCAGAGCTCCTGGTAGCAGCGTCGCCTCGATAGCGACAGCAATTGTTCGGAAAGCTCCGGAGCGCTTGCGGTGATGTGTTTGATGGCCGTCTCGATTTCCACGGGATTGAGTGATATCGCTGCCTTTGCCAACTGGTCACGCTCGCTCTCGGGCAATTGCGCCAGCAGTTCCCTGAGCTGGGGAATATGGCAATGCACCGCTCTTGGCCCAGGACTGGCCAGTTTAGGCAGAAGGATGCGCTCGATGATGCGCAGCAGGTCCACTTCCACCAGCGGTTTGCTCAGGAAACCGTCTGCGCCGGCGGCCAAGGCGGCCTCGCGGCTTTCTGCCGTGGCGTTCGCGGTGAGCATCACCAATGCAGGTCCCCGTCCATGGAATTGATGGATGAGATCGATACCCTTGCCGTCGGCCAAATACCACCCAATCAACACCAGATCGACACTGTGGCTTTCGATGAAGGCCCGTGCCTGACCGATGCCCGAGGCTTCCTCGACAGTAAATCCGAGCGGTTCCAGGAGGGAGCGCACCAACAGGCGGCCCTCCTGGTTGTCGTCCACCACCAGAACGGATGCCGGCTGTTCGAGACGAATCACCGGTTGGGCAACCGCTTCCGGGATGCGGCGTACGGCGCCGTCAATGACAGGTGCCTCGATGGTGAAATGAAAATCGGAGCCTTGGCCCAGCCGTGACTCCACCCGCAGTTCGCCACCCATCATCTCCACGTACTGCCTGCTGATGGTCAGGCCGAGGCCGGTGCCACCGCGGGGCGAGGGCCCCACCTGCTCGAACGAGGAAAAGATCTGCTCCTGCTCCTCGGGACTGATGCCGATACCGGTGTCGCGCACGCTGAAGCGCAGTTCTACGGTTCCACGTTCAGTGGGATGGGCGGCCACGTGCGCCACGACTTCGCCATGGTCCGTGAACTTGACGGCATTGGAGAGCAGGTTCAGCATCACCTGGCGCAGCATGCCAGGGTCCAGCTGGACCAGCGCCGGCAGGGATTCACACACCAGGCGCAACTTCAGTCCCACTTCATCGGCACGCAGGCGCATCATCTCGACCACCTGTTCCAGCAGCTGCCGCAAATCGACCTCTTCGGGCAGCATCTCCATCTTGCCCGATTCGATCTTCGACAACTCCAGGATGTCGTTGATCAGGGTGAGCAGGTGCCGGCCGGAGTGATTGATGATCTCCAGGCTGCGCCGGTTTTCCCTTGAAAGGGCCGGATCCTTCTCCATCAGCTGCGAGAAACCGATAACTGCGTTAAGCGGTGTGCGCAATTCATGGCTCATGTTGGCCAGGAATACCGACTTGCTGCGATTGGCGGCCTCCGCCTGGTCGCGTGCAACCGTCAACTCTTCGGTGCGCTGCTTCACCAGTTCCTCCAGGTGCTCACGGTAGGCAGCCAGTTCGATTTCGCTCTTCTTGCGCAAGGTGATGTCGGAAAAAATGGAAATGTATCGGGATGCCTTCCCGTCCGGCCCGGTCAGGGCCTTGATGGAGAGTTCTTCCGGAAAGACTTCGCCATTGCGCCGCTTGTTCCAGATCTCGCCACGCCAAAAGCCTTTGCTGGTCAACTGGTTCCATAGATTCATGTAGAACGCGGCATCGTGCACCCCTGATTTCAGGATCCTCGGATTGGCCCCGATGACCTCGTTGCGCTGATAGCCGGAGATTCGGCAGAAGGCATCGTTGACCCAGAGGATCGTCCCCTCGGCGTCGGTGATGGCGGCGCCTTCCGCCATGGAGGCGAAGGCCATTTCATTCTCTCTGCGTTCCTGGTCCTGTCGGCTCTGTTCCCGCGCCCGCTTGACCGCGACGTAGTGCAGCAGCATGAGCGTGGCGACGCCAAGCATCCAGATGACACCATGCCAGGTCTGGATCGCCCGCCAGGTGGGCTCCTGGGCATTGCGGTAGGTGAGGAGGTCGACGGAGATGGTCGCCGCCCCCCGCAGGCCACCGACCGGAACGAGGGTGTCGCGGTGGCATGTGAGGCACTCCTCCTCCATGCGCATGGGGATCATCACGCGCATCAGGCCGTGCCCGTTCTTGGCCGGGAGGGTCTCGGTGATCATGTTGGAGCCATCCTCCAACTGCTCGAGGGCATTGTGTTCCCAATCGTCCGGAGAATTATCGCGGTTGCGCAGTTGTTTGGATGTCAGACGCTCCCGACTACCGCTTTGCTCGTTGGTCATCCCCTGGATGGCCAGCAGCAGGTGCATGGGCGTGACCCCTACGATGGTGAAGCGCTCGCCGGTGTTGCGTATGGCCGTATAGCGCTCCTCCTGCTCGAGCGAGTCGAGCGGGGGGATGTGTTCCTCCCGCACGAACACCCCTTCGACCTTCGAGGCCCACTTGCGGATGGTGATGTCCTTCTGCAGGTTGGAAATGGCCGCGATGCGGGCCAGTTCGGCCGCAGTGCGGTTCAGTTGCTCCCGTTGCGCGAGCAGCGACGCGAGTACCAGCGCCGTCCAGATCACGATGATGAGTGTGGTCCCCAATGGCCCGGCGAACGGTACGAAGTGCTTATCGGTGACTCTCACGGGCGTAAACCGTCTGGTGTACGAAGACAGCTCACTCTGGCGTTGTTTGGGCGCTTAATCAATAGCCTGTGTACGTGAAGGTGAATGGCGGACACGGCGCGCCGGCATGGTTCCGCCGATTGAGACAGCAAATGCAAGAAAAAGTGCCCCGTGCCCCGGACCACCGGGGGGGGGTAGGAATATTCCTAACCCGGATCCGCCTCCGTTACGGGCCTTAATCAGGATTCGTCACCTTCAACAAGCGCCATGGCCCGGGCAGACTCGACAACGGATACAGATAAAAACGAGCACCGCTCCCGAACAGCCGTTTGCGTGCTTCAGCAGATGCGCAGCGGCCTGGCGGATCGGCACAGTCTTGATAAAGGAATGGGCTAGAGAACGCGACTCCGATGCAACCCACGGGCAAAGCAAGCAGCCGGCGCAAGCTGATGGCCCTGATCGCGGGGTTTGCGGTCTCATTGGTTGGCGTCGTCGGTTACAAGGTTTCCCCACTTCTGTTTCCACCCAAGGACGTGCAGGTGTTGCCTGAAGCCGGCTGCGACCTGCAGCGTGCCGGATGTACCGCGATCTTGCCGGACGGGAAAATCGACTTCGAGTTTCTGACTCGGCCTATCCCGCTGGCCCGGCCCTTTCAGGTTTCTCTCGCAGTCTCCGGGTTGGAGCCTCGTCGGGTAGAGCTCGACTTTGCCGGCGTTGAGATGGATATGGGATATAACCGCACCGTACTGCAGCCGACCGGAGGAGGGCATTATCGGGCCGATGTCACGATCCCCGTGTGTGTCACCGGAGCGATGACGTGGCGTGCAACCGTGATCCTGCATATGCGCGATCGGCGCCTCTCCATTCCATACGAGTTTCTTACCGGGGAGGTCCACTGACGTGTCAGACAGAATTCTCGGATTCGTTGCCTTGCTGATGGCACTTACGGTCGTGGGATTGGCATTGTTCTGGAATCCCATCCCCGATGACCAACCCGTGCCCAAGCCTGGGCTGCCCCTCGGAGGGGATTTCACCTTGAAGTCTGCCGACGGTCCCGTGTCGCTGCAGGATTTTCGCGGCAAGGTGGCACTGGTGTACTTCGGTTATACGTTCTGTCCCGATATCTGTCCGACGGCTCTGGTGGCCGTGGCCGACGGCATCGAGCAGCTGGAACCCGGTGAAAAAAAGAACGTGGCCGTGATCTTCGTATCGGTCGATCCCGGGCGCGATACCCCCGAAGGTCTCAAGCAGTACACCGACTTCTTTCATCCGAACATCATCGGCGTCACCGGGAGCGAAGAGCAGGTGCGGAAGGTTGCGCGGGACTACGGGGCCTTCTTTGTGAGGCAAGCCGGCGTGACCGCCGGCGGCGACTACGTCGTGGACCATTCTGCTGATATCTACGTGGTGGCACGCAACGGCCGTGTCGTCGACAAGATCACCCACGGCTCAACACCGGCCCGTATAGCCCAGGCCATCCGCACGTCACTGCGCGTAAAATAGGGAGTCTTTTCCATGAAGAAAGCAGTTACATTTGTCCTTGGAGTGGCTTTCGCGGGGCTGGCACTCGCCGAGGCCAGCGACCACATCACGGTGGTGGATCCCTATATAAGGCTCGGCCCGCCCAACGTCCTGGCGCTGGGTGCCTTCATGACCTTGAAGAACGACAGTGACAAGGTGATTCGTCTGGTGAAGGCGAGCAACCCGGTTTCGCGCGTCACGGAATTACATACCCATATCAATGAGAATGGCATCATGAAAATGCGGGCCATCTCGTCGGTCTCCATTGCCGCCAAGGACAAGGCCGTGCTCGAGCCCGGCGGACTCCATGTCATGATGATCGATCTGCAAACTCCGTTGCGGGAAGGTGATGTGATCCCCCTTACACTTTCCTTCGAT
Organism: Thiohalomonadaceae bacterium; assembly: GCA_041677345.1. Taxonomy (GTDB): domain Bacteria; phylum Pseudomonadota; class Gammaproteobacteria; order Thiohalomonadales; family Thiohalomonadaceae; genus JALOAT01. The sequence continues at coordinate 14,588 of JBAYQE010000021.1, read as the reverse complement.
GACGGCTCAGAGAAGGTGATAAAGGCGAAGGTCATTCGGCCGGTCGCCAGGCAGACGCAAACGGGCCGTCACTGAATACCAACACTTACGCATGAGTGATGGCAGCCTGAGGGGGGAATCCAAAACATGGTTCACAGCAGAAGGTCTTCGGTGAAGGTATGGGCAACCGCGGTACTGTTGAGCGGTTTGGCAGGGGTGGCGGGTGCCGGGCAGGATGCCGAGTTGCAGCAGTCCGTGGCCCGGCTCGGCGAACTGAATGGTATCGCGCTGGCCTGCAAGCAAAACGCGCTGGCCACGCGGCTGCGGGAGATCATGATTGAAACGGCCCCGAAGCAAAGAGACGTGGGTGAGTATTTCGAAAACGCGACGAACGAGAGCTTCCTTGCATTCGGGCAGTCCGGGGACGATTGTCCCGATGGCAAGACGCTGGCAGGGCAAATCGAGCATGCACGCCAGGCGTTGAACCGGGTGATGGGAATACAGTCGTGATGAAGCACATATTTGGCGCAATACTGGTTTCCCTGGCGCTTGGCATAATCGGCCCGGCGCAGGCACAGACCTCCTCCGGCCATGGCCTGGACGACGACGAAGTGGTTCAGGTCCGTACCCGCTACCTGCTGGTCGGTCCCGACGGCGGTGCAGTCACCGATGAGGATTTCCACGGGCGCTACCAACTCATTACCTTCGGCTACACCGCCTGTCCCGATGTCTGCCCAACGACGCTGGTGGACATGACCGAAATATTGCGCCTGTTGGGGGATGACGCCGGAGGCTTGCAAAGCATATTCATCACGGTCGATCCCGAGCGCGACACCCCCGAGGCGCTGAAGACCTACACCGCCTTCTTCGACCCACGCATCCTCGGCCTGAGCGGCTCGCCCGCGCTCGTCCAACGGGCTGCGATGAACTTCAAGATCAAGTATGCGAAGGTCCCTGGTGAGGATGCGGAATCCGGCTTCTACGCCGTGGACCATACCGCCGGGCTTTATCTCGTGGGGCGGGGGGGTGAGTTCATCAAGAAATTCGCCTATAGCACACCCGCTTCCCAGGTCGCTGCCGAGATCCGTTCAATCATGGCTGCCGGTTAGGGTGGCATCATCGGTACCATGCATATGCGCAAGAATTTGCTCGCCGTCCTCGTGGCCGGCTTCCTGGGAATGCCGGCCCTTGCCGGCGCGCAAGCACCGGCTGCATCCGAAGAGGGTCTCGCCAGGGGGCTGATGCTTTCTCACGAAGGCAGGATGATCTTTTCGCCCTGCCGGGAACGCAGCTATGTCGAAGTGGAGGATGTATCACCGGGCGGTGTGGTGACATCCGCGCTGAAAAAACTTGGGCTGTCGGCCGACAAGCCGCTCTACGCCGAACTGTTCGGTGAGGCCGACAACGGCACCCTGCGTACCAAGGGCATCAACTTCGCCCACGTCCAGGCACGCTGCGGTGCTCCCCTGCCCGGTACCGGGCCATGGCGGGCGGTCGGCCGGAATCCGGCGTGGAGCATGATCACGGCAGAGGACAAACTGCGCCTGCATGTGGAGGGGCATCCCGCCGCCGAGGTCAGCTTCACGGAAAACCTGGACGATCCCGCCGTGACACGGCTGGAGGTGGAAGGCGGCCAGTGGGAACTACGCCAACAGGTGTGTTTCCACCCCGACAACCGACTGCTCTCGGGTTGGGCCATCACAGGGGAGTTCCGGGGCAAGGCCTTGAACGGCTGCGCGTGGAAACCCTGAGTACAGCCTGTTACGTGTGCTGATTGATTCGCTGTCGGGCACACTCACACCGGCACAGGGTCGCTGCCTGGAATGTGCGCCACGGGCGTGTGGTCCGCAGGCGCTGAGCTTGCAAGGGGCTATCAATCGACTGCGAGCAGGTCAGCGGCCTCCCGTCCGAGTGCGCTGCCCTGTGGCCCATGGAGTGCCAGATGACGGGTCAAGCCGTTGAGCACGTGCCATTTTGCGCCGCACCAGGCGGGTGCCAGCAACAGGTTTGCCGACGCCGTACCCGTGAGCCGGTGGAATATCACGTCGCGAGGCGTGCGGCGGACGAGCTCACCCGCCACGTGTATGTAGCGTGCTTCGCTCCAGGGCACATATTCGCCGCGTCGCCAGGCGATGGCGAGCCGGGTGCCCTTGACCACATGCAGCGGGTGAAGCTTCAGTCCCTCGACGCCTTCATCGAGTACGCGGTCGAGGGTGATGTGGGCATGGGCCACGGTCTCTTCGGGCAGTCCCAGGATCAGGTGCGTGCAGACCTTGAGTCCGCGGCGATGGGCGGCGCGCGCGGCGTCCCGGTATTCCGCGAACCCGTGGCCGCGATTTACCCGGGCGAGGGTGGCGTCGAAGGCCGACTGCAGACCGAGCTCCAGCCACACCTCGAAGCCCCGATCCCGGTAGCATGCCAGCATGTCGAGCACCTTGCCGGGCACGCAGTCCGGCCGTGTGCCCACCGCAAGGCCGATGACGCCGGGTTGGCTCAGTGCCAGGTCATAGCGCTGCTGCAATACGGCAGGGTCATCGTAGGTATTGGTGTACGCCTGGAAATAAGCAATGAAACGTTCAGCGCGGGTGCGCCGTGCGATGACCGCACGACCATTGGCGATCTGCGTTGCGATCGGTGCAGGTGCGCGGCCGTTGGGACTGAACGATGTGTTGTTGCAGAACGTGCAGCCGCCGCGACCTTTGCTGCCGTCGCGATTGGGGCATGTGAAGCCCGCGTCCACCGTCACTTTGTGCACGCGCGCGCCGTAGCTTTCCATCATCGCACGGCCGAAGGTGTTCACGTAATTCGAAAGAACCATGACAACGTGTTCACGGGTTTGAGGATCCAACCGACAGTTTTCCTGAAGGTTGAGTGCAGATCCAGTGGCATGCAAAAAAAACCTGGATCCGCGGGTGCAGGATTAGAACCGCTCTCGACACGCAGGCGATTGGGAACACGCGCATGCCATGGATCTTTTTGCCGCCAGACTGACATTTTTGGGGCCTCTTCCATCGCGGGTTGTGGTAGTGTCAGCGCCGCGAGTGATTTCTGATGATGAGTCGACCATGCACATCCGAAAGATCCGTTTCAGCACCGTGACATTGGGATTGCTCTCGCTGCTGCTCCTTGCGTTCACACTCGTGCTGTTATCTGCGACGGATGCAACCGGTCCTGACTGGGCGGCCAATCGCCAATGGGTGAGTGACCTCGGCCTGAGTGATCTCTGCCTTGCCACCGAGGCGCGCTATACGCGTCACCTCTCCCTCGCCGATGCCCATGCCCCCTTTCAGGATCACCCCATGGCGCTGGAACACTTTCCCACCGGCGCGATTTTCAACCCACCTCCCCATCTGACATCTCATGCGCCATTGGATCGCTAGACAACGGTATCTCATCGACTACACCGTCGCGGCGCTCGCGCGGCGCAAGGCCAAAAACGCCGGGCTCCTCGCGGTATACACGGCGCTGGTGTTTCTGGTGGCGTCGGTGCTGCTTTACAGCCACGCACTCAAGCGTGAGGCAGCCTATCTGCTGCAGGCAGCGCCCGAAGTGGTGGTGCAGAAACTCACCGCAGGGCGCCATGACCTCGTGCCGGCCAGCTACATAGAGAAGCTGCGGGACATCCGTGGTGTGCGCAGCGTGGAAGGACGGCTCTGGGGCTATTACTTCGACCCGCTGGTGGCCGCCAACTTCACCGTCATGGCGCCGTCCGATCGTGCACTTCCCGCAGGCAGTATCGCCATCGGTGAAGGCATCGCCCGCACCCGTGGAGCCGCCGAAGGCGATGTGATGGCAGTACGCGGTTATGACGGTGCACTCATCCTGCTGCGCGTGGCCGAGGTGTTACCGCAGAGCGCGAATATCGTGACTTCCGATCTCCTGCTCATGGGCGAGACGGATTTCCAGGCCCTGTTCGGTATCCGGCCCGGTCATTACACTGACGTGACGCTGAGCGTGGCCCACCCGCGCGAGGTGCGCAAGGTCGCGGAAAAAGTGGTGCTGTTGCTGCCTGACACGCGGCCGGTGTTGCGTGAGGAGGTGCTGCGCACCTATGAGGCTGTGTTCGACTGGCGCGAAGGCATCGTGCTGACGCTGCTGGTCGGTGCCGGTCTCGCCTTCGCCATCCTGGCCTGGGAGAAGGCCTCGGGCCTGAGCGCCGATGAAAGGCGAGAGATCGGTGTGCTTAAGGCGGTCGGTTGGGAGACGGGTGATGTGCTGAAAATGAAGCTCTGGGAAGGGGCATTGGTTTCGGGGTTTGCGTTTCTCGCAGGATTCACCCTGGCCTACTGGCACGTATTCACGTTCTCCGCGCCCCTCTTCGCGCCGGTGCTGAAGGGCTGGTCGGTGCTCTACCCTGATTTCAGCCTGACACCCGCAGTGGATGGGCTGCAACTGGCGAGTCTTTTTCTCTTCACGGTCGTGCCCTATATCGCGGCCACACTGATTCCTGTGTGGCGAGCGGCGGTAACTGATCCCGACACGGTAATGCGCTGATGGATGCCTTCATCGAACTACGTGGTGTGCGCAAGGCCTGGAATGAGGGGCTGCCCAATCAGTTCTGGGCGGTGGACGGCATCGACCTCGATCTGGCGAGGGGCTGCGTCACCTTGCTCACGGGGCCGAGCGGTTCCGGCAAGACCACGCTGCTGACCCTGTTGGGTGCCCTGTCGCGCCCCACGGAGGGGAGGGTGCGGCTGGCGGGCGAGGATGTATCGAGCCTCCCGGAACGCTTTCTCACCGAGCGGCGCCGCCACAATTTCGGTTTCGTGTTCCAGCAGTTCAATCTGATTCGTGGCCTCTCCGTGCTGGAAAACGTGATGCTGCCGGCCTATCCGCTGGCACCACCCCATGGCGAGCTGCGTGCGCGCGCCCTGCAACTGCTGCGCGAACTCGGGCTCGAACACCGCAGCGAGGCGCGGGTGGAGTGGCTCTCCGGCGGCGAGGCGCAGCGCGCGGCCATCGCGCGCGCGCTCATCAACGACCCGCCGGTGATCATCGCCGATGAGCCCACCGCCAACCTGGATACCCATCTGTCCATGGCGTTTCTTGCCATCGTCGAGCGCCTGAAGGCACAGGGCCGCACCGTGATCCTCTCCAGCCACGATGCGCTGGTGTCCGAGGCGCCGGTGGTGGATCGCATCGTTTCCCTGCGTGACGGCAAGGTGGTCGGCTGATGCTGTTTCATCCCGCCGTGATGGCGCTGTTACTGGCGGACGCACTGAGTCTGGTGCTGCTGCTGCCAGCCGGTGTTTTCGCAGTGCGGCTGCTGCGCCACTGGGACCTCAAGAGTGGCAGTGCGCGTCAGATCAACCTCGAGCGGCAGACCTATCTCATCGCCACGGTGCTGGGTTTCGTTTTTTTGGTGCAGATCCTGTCGCTGCTGTTGCTGGTGTTCACGGCGGACCGCCTGGCGGTGCAATTCGTGGGTGCCATGTGTGCGGTGGGCACCTTCAATGTGAACCCCTTCGGCTTCCCGGCGCTGTTTCTCAAGCTCGCGTTGTTCTTCCTGGCCGCCACCTGGTTGTTCATGGATCACGTGGACAACCGCGCGCCCGATTACCCGCTGACGCGGGTCAAGTACGCGCTGCTGCTCGTCGTCCTTCCCGTGGCCACACTCGCGGCACTGGTGCAACTACGTTATTTCCTCGACTTGCGGGCTGACGTGATCACCTCCTGCTGTGGCAGTCTCTTCACCGGCAGCAAGACCGTGACCGCGGAGCTTGCGCAGATGCCGCCGCTCCCGGCCATGATCGGTTTCTATGTCGCGGCGGGCGCGGTGGTGCTCGCCGGCTTGCACTACCTGTGGCATCGCCGCGGTGCACTGGTCTTTTCCGGCCTGAGCGCCGTGGCTTTCCCCGTGGCCATTGCGGCCGTGATCGCCTTTCTCTCCCTCTATATCTACGAGCATCCTCATCATCACTGCCCCTTCTGCCTGCTGAAGGCCGAGTACGGCTATGTGGGTTATCTCGTCTACCTGCCGTTGTTCGTCGGCAGCGCGTTGGGCATGGCCCTCGGCGTGACACTGCCTTTTGCCGCGCGCGCAGCCACTTTGCGGCCGGTCATGGAGCGGGTCATGCCGCGCGTGGTGGCGACGGCGACGGGATTGTTCTTCCTGCTGATTATGTTGGTGGCCTGGTTCTCCTGGCGGTCAAATCTGGTCTTGCTATGAAACCGATGCGGTGGTTCTCCGTCGTGCTGCTGGTCGTGATGGCCGGTTGCGGCAGTGGACCGGCGCGCCTGGCGACGGGCGACCCGGCCCCCGATTTCACCCTGCCTGAGCTGTCAGGCGGTACGCTGTGCCTCTCGGAGCAGCAGGGTCAAGTAGTGGCGGTTCATTTCTGGGCCGAGCAATGCCGATTCTGTGAAGGCGAGATGCGTTGGCTGCAGGCGGTCTACGAGAACCTGCGGCCGGAGGGATTTCAGTTGCTCGCGGTGAATGCCGGACAGGACCGTCAGACGGCGCAGGGTTTTGTCGATCGCGTGGAGGTCATCACCTATCCCACGCTGCTCGACGAGGAATCCGTGGTGACCAAACGCTACGGGGTCATGGTGCTGCCGACCACGATATTGCTCGACCGTAACGGTATCGTGCGCCGCAAGATCATCGGCGAATCGGAGCAGGCCGTTTTCGAGGCCATGGTGCGCGGACTGCTGCAACCGGGCGGTTGAGTCGAAGAAGGGAAAAGACCAACACAAAGGCACAGAGCCCCAGAGAACACCGAGGGGGCATGGGCCCTTTTACCTCTGGTTCCCTGGGGCTCTGCGCCTCTGTGAGCAAACCTTCAGGCCACTTCCTTGCCCGCCGCGGGCGCCGTGCTGCGGATCAGGTAGTCGAAGGCCCCCAGGCTGGCCTTGGCGCCTTCACCCATGGCGATGATGATCTGCTTGTACGGCACCGTGGTGGCATCGCCGGCGGCGAACACGCCGGGCACGGAGGTCTGGCCGCGGCTGTCCACCTCGATCTCCCCGCGCGGCGTGAGGGCCACCGTGCCCTTCAGCCAATCGGTGTTGGGCAACAGGCCGATCTGCACGAAGATGCCTTCCAGTTCGATGCGGTGTTCCTCGCCGCCTTCGCGGTCCTTGTAGACCAGGCCGTTCACCTTCTCGCTGTCGCCCGTGACCTCCAGGGTCTGGGCGCGGGTGATCACCTGCACGTTGGGCAGGCTCGCGAGCTTGGCCTGCAACACCGCGTCGGCGCGCAGTTGGGTGTCGAATTCGAGCACCGTCACCTGGGCGACGATGCCGGCCAGGTCGATGGCCGCCTCCACGCCCGAGTTGCCGCCGCCGATCACCGCCACGCGCTTGCCCTTGAACAGCGGGCCGTCGCAGTGCGGGCAGTAGGCCACGCCGCGCCCGCGGTATTCCTGCTCGCCCGGCACGTTCATCTCGCGCCAGCGCGCACCGGTGGCGAGCACCACACTGCGGGCCTTGAGCTGGGCGCCGCTGGCGAGGCGTACCTGGAGCAGGCCGTCGTCACCGGCGGGGATCAACGCCTCGGCGCGTTGCAGGTTCATGATATCGACCGGGTACTCGCGCACGTGGTTTTCCAGGGCGGCACCCAGCTTGGGTCCTTCCGTGTGCGGTACGGAAATGAGGTTCTCGATGGCCAGGGTGTCGAGTACCTGGCCGCCGAAGCGTTCGGCCACCACGCCGGTGCGGATGCCCTTGCGCGCGGCATAGACAGCCGCTGCGGCGCCGGCCGGTCCACCGCCGATGACCAGGACGTCGAAGGGGTCCTTACCGTCCAGCTTGGCCGCCTCGCGCGCGGCGGCACCGGTGTCGAGGCGCGCGACGATCTCCTCCACGGTCATGCGGCCCTGGCCGAACACCTCACCGTTCAGGAACACCGTGGGCACGGCCATGACCTTGCGCTGCTCCACCTCGTCCTGGAACAGGGCGCCGTCGATCATCACGCTTTCCACGCCGGGGTTGAGCACGGCCATGAGGTTGAGGGCCTGCACCACGTCCGGACAGTTGTGGCAGGACAGCGAGATGTAGGTCTCGAAGCGGAACTGGCCGTCGAGTTGTTTGATCTGTTCGATGACGCCCGCGTCCACCTTGGGTGGATGGCCGCCTGTCTGGAGCAGCGCGAGCACCAGCGTCGTGAATTCATGCCCCATGGGAATGCCCGCGAAGCGGATGCGTGCGGGTTCACCGGGGCGGCCCACGGAGAACGAGGGCCGGCGCGCGTTCGTGCCGTCTTCGCGCACGTTCACCTGCGACGACAACGCGGCGATCTCCCGCAGCAGGTCGCGCATCTCGGCGGACTTGAGGCCGTCGTCCAGCGAGGCCACCAGTTCGATGGGCTGGCGCAGGTGGCCGAGATAGGCCTGGAGCTGGGTCTTGATGGCGTTGTCGAGCATGGTGTTCTCCTTGTGCATTCTTTGAAGGACGCGCCCTTGCGGGCGCGTCCTGTACAGCCTGATGTGCTCCCGGGCCGGGAGCTGCTCGTCAGATCTTGCCGACCAGATCCAAGGAGGGGGCGAGGGTGGCTTCGCCTTCCTTCCACTTGGCCGGGCAGACCTCACCGGGGTGGGCAGCGATGTACTGGGCCGCCTTGATCTTGCGCAGCAGTTCCTCGGCGTTACGGCCGATGCCGCCGGCGTTGACCTCGATGATCTGGATGCGGCCTTCCGGGTTCATCACGAAGGTGCCGCGCTCGGCCAGGCCGGCCTCCTCGATCATCACACCGAAGTTGCGGGTGATGGCGCCGGTCGGGTCACCGATCATCGGGAACTGGATCTTGCCGATGGTCTCGGAGGTGTCGTGCCAGGCCTTGTGCGTGAAGTGGGTGTCCGTGGAAACGGCGTAGATCTCCACACCCAGCTCACGGAACTCGGCGTAGTTGTCCGCAAGGTCACCCAGCTCGGTGGGGCACACGAAGGTGAAGTCGGCGGGGTAGAAGAACATGACCGACCACTGGCCCTTCAGCGTTTCTTCGGTGACATCCACGAACTTGCCGTTGTGGAATGCGGTGGCCTTGAAGGGCTGGACTTCGGTGTTGATGAGCGTCGTATTCATTGGGTTGGTTCCTTTCCTCGGGAAAATCAGTTGACGAGGCGTAGGTTAGCGGCAGGAGTAGACCATGTCTAATCGATTGTTTCCATTGAATCGATAGGCGGTGACTATCAGCGGGTGCTGCCCGCTGGTGACGGCTACCTGCCTGGGACGGGGCAATACAGGTTCATGGGGTGCCGCGCTAGCACTGTTGCGCGGGGGGCGCCTCGGTCACGCAGGCGCCATGACGCCAACCTGAGCGACATGGGGGGCAGGGGCTGGAACACGGGTGTGGGGCATTGGTGCCCCGGGGGATAGGCGGCGCCGGGGCGGGGCGGCATCGCGCCGCCCCGCACAGAGGATCAACGTCCCAGCTTCACCTTGATGAACTCGAACAGGCCGTCTAACGGAATATGCTGGGAGTCGGCATCGCGGCGGCCCTTGTACTCCACGGTACCGGCGTCCAGGCCACGGTCGGACAGCACCAGGCGGTGCGGGATGCCGATGAGTTCCATGTCGGCGAACATCACGCCGGGGCGCTCGCCGCGGTCGTCGAACAGCACCTCGATGCCCAGGTCACACAGGTCCTGGTAGAGCTTCTCGGCGGTCTCGCGCAGGCGCTGGGACTTGTGGGCGTTGATGGGCAGCAGGGCCACCTGGAAGGGGGCGATGGCGTCGGGCCAGATGATGCCTGCGGCGTCGTGGTTCTGCTCGATGGCGGCAGCCACCACGCGCGACACGCCGATGCCGTAGCAGCCCATGGTCATCACCACCGGCTTGCCGGTCTCGTCCAGCACGGTGGCCTTCATGGCCTCGGAATACTTCTTGCCGAGCTGGAAGATGTGGCCCACCTCGATGCCGCGGCAGATGGCCAGGGTGCCCTGGCCGTCGGGGCTGGGGTCGCCGTCCACCACGTTGCGGATGTCGGCCACGCTGGGTTCGGGCAGGTCACGGCCCCAGTTGATGCCGAAGTAGTGCTTGCCGTCTTGGTTCGCGCCCGCCGTGAAATCGGCCATCTTGGCCACGGTGCGGTCGGCGATGACCGGGATGGGCAGTTTCACCGGGCCGAGGGAGCCGGGGCCGGCGCCGATGGCGGCACGGATGTCCGCCTCGGTGGCCATCTGCAAGGGACTCGCCACGCCCGGCAGCTTGGCGGCCTTGACGGCGTTCAGCTCGTGATCGCCGCGTACCAGCAGGGCGATGAGCGCACCTTCCTCCTCCCCCCGCACCACCAAGGTCTTCACGGTCTTTTCGATGGCCACCCCGAACTGCTCCACCAGCTCGGCGATGGTCCTGGCATTGGGGGTGTCCACCTCGCGCAGGTCCTCGGACGCGGCGGGGCGCTCGCCTGCCGGCGCCAGGGCCTCGGCCATTTCCACATTGGCGGCGTAGTCGCCGGCGTCGGAGTAGGCGATGGCGTCCTCGCCGGAACTGGCCAGCACATGAAATTCGTGGGAGCCGGTGCCGCCAATGGCGCCGGTGTCGGCAAGCACGGCGCGGAACTGCAGGCCCAGACGGGTGAAGATGCGCGTGTAGGTCTCGTGCATGACCTGGTAGGTCTCCTTGAGGGAGGCCTCGTCCAGGTGGAAGGAGTAGGCGTCCTTCATGAGGAACTCGCGGGCGCGCATGACACCGAAGCGCGGGCGGCGCTCGTCGCGGAACTTGGTCTGGATCTGGTAGAAGTTGCCCGGCAACTGCTTGTAGCTGCGCAGCTCGTTGCGGCACAGGTCGGTGATGACCTCTTCGTGGGTGGGGCCGAAGCAGAAGTCGCGCTGGTGGCGGTCCTTCAGGCGCAGCATCTCTTCGCCCATCTGTTCCCAGCGGCCCGATTCCTGCCACAGTTCGGCGGGCTGCACCGCCGGCATCAGCACCTCCTGGGCGCCGGCGCGGTTCATTTCCTCACGCACGATGGCCTCCACCTTGCGCAGCACGCGCAGGCCCAGGGGCAGCCAGGTGTAGAGGCCGGCGGCGAGCTTGCGGATGAGGCCCGCGCGCAGCATGAGCTGGTGGCTGATCACCTCGGCGTCGGCCGGGGTTTCCTTGACGGTGGAAAGCAGGTAGCGGGAAGTGCGCATGGTTTTTTTCTGGTTAGGCCCGAAAAAAGGGCAGGGATTGTCGATCCGAATGTCGTTGCGGTGCAAGCCGGAGCCCGGGGTCCGCAGGGCCGATCTTCCCCGGAACCTCGGAGTATCTACCTGACGAAGCCTCTGCCTCTCGCCAAGACGCGAAGAACGCCAAGATCAAAAGCGGAAATCCTTGGAAAGGTGCTTCTTCCCTCCAACCCTTGGCGTCTTCGCGCCTTGGCGAGAGCCATTACTCGCCCGCGGTAATGGACAGTCAGAACGTCTCGCCGTTCCAGCCCCACATGTGGGCCGCGGCGCTGGTGAATTCCACATAGATGCGGTTCTTCGGAATGCGCAGGTGGGCCTCGACCATGTCGGTCAGTTTGGCAGAAAAATCACGGGTGCGGTCTTCTGGCAAGCCGATGCTCTTGAGTTCCAGGTAGGCGAGGGGGGCGTTGGTGCCGGCGAACAGCATGGGTACGTCGGCCTCCAGGGTCACCATGACATAAGCCTCAGGCTTGCCGAGCATCGTGGCCGTGGCGCGCGAGGCTGCGGTGAGCAGGTCGCTGCGCTGGTTGACGGGCACCTGGATGTTGGTCTGGATCTTGAGCAGCGGCATGCGTGTCTCCCTGTCCTCTTATGGGTTTTCTTCCGTGCAATAGGTGGCGATGTCCTTTTCCGCCTGTGCGATGCGGGCAGCACGGGTGGCGGCGTCCAATTCCACGACTGTCCCATCGGTGGTGCGCAGCCGCGCAGCCGTGCGGTAGGTGTGCAGATTGTCTTTTGCGATTTCGCAGTTCTTGCGCCTGAGCGCTTCGAACTTGAGGCGCGCCTGTTCGCTTTGTTCGTTGATGCCCGTGGGCTTGTTGGTGCCCGCCTGCCCTGGCGCAGAGTCATCCCCTGCGCGCGTGTCCGGTGGCGGTGGTGGCGGCGCGATCATGGTGGCGCTGCCTGCATCCGGCGGCGGCGTTTCCGCATAAACCACGCCACCGTCCTTGTCTACCCATTTGTACATGGCCGCCTGTGCCGGCAGCCCCAGGAGCAGGATCAGGGCCGCGCAGGCGGCCAGCGGTGCATTCATGGGTCAGACCCCATCGGTTGACTGCCTGCTATTATCGGATTTCACCCCCCTGTGACAAGGGGTAAGTACCCGCCGGCCTTGACCTGTATGCCGATTCTAAGTAGTTTGTCCCGTTTCTGAATATCCGTCCCTGCCCGTGCTCATGGGCACCCATCTCCGGGAGAAACGACGTGGAATTGACCGGTGCCGAGATCATCGTCCGCTTCTTGCAGGACGAGGGCGTCGAGTATCTGTTCGGTTATCCGGGCGGCGCCGTCCTGCACATCTATGATGCGCTGTACAAGCAGGACAAGGTCAGGCACGTATTGGTCCGCCACGAGCAGGCCGCTGCCCACGCCGCCGACGGCTACGCCCGCTCCAGCGGCAAGCCCGGTGTGGTGCTGGTCACCTCAGGCCCCGGTGCCACCAACGCCGTGACGGGCATCGCCACCGCCTACATGGACTCCATCCCCATGGTGGTGATCACGGGCCAGGTGAACAGCTCCCTCATCGGCAACGATGCCTTCCAGGAGGTGGACTCCGTGGGCATCACCCGCCCCTGTGTGAAGCACAATTTCCTGGTGAAGGACGTCAATGAACTGGCCAACACCCTGAAGAAGGCCTTCTACATCGCCACCACCGGCCGCCCTGGCCCCGTGGTGGTGGATGTGCCCAAGGACGTGACGGGCAACAAGGCCAAATACGTCTTTCCCAAGAAGATCGCCATGCGCTCCTATCACCCCGTGGTGAAGGGCCATCCGGGACAGATCAAAAAGGCGGTGCAGATGATGCTCGCCGCCAAGCGCCCGGTGATCTACACCGGCGGCGGCGTGATCCTGGACGACGGTGCCAAACCCCTGACCGAGCTCACCCGTATGCTCGGTTTCCCGATCACCAACACGTCCATGGGTTTGGGTGGCTATCCGGCCACCGACAAGCAGTGCCTTGGCATGCTCGGCATGCACGGCAACTATGAGGCCAACATGGCGGTGTCGCACTGCGATCTGCTGGTGGCCATCGGTGCACGCTTCGACGACCGCGTCACGGGCAACATCGCCAAGTTTGCACCCAAGGCCAAGATCATCCACGTCGACATCGACCCGGCCTCCATTTCCAAGAACGTGCGCGTGGACGTGCCCATCGTGGGCAGCGTCAGCAACGTGGTGGCCGACATGAACGCCTTCCTGAAGGAGAGCGGCCAGCCCCCGGACCGTGACGCGCTGGGCAAGTGGTGGCAGCAAATCGATGAGTGGCGCGGCAAGGAGTGCCTGAAGTACGATCGCAACAGCGCGCTGGTGAAGCCGCAGTTCGTGATCGAGAAGCTGTACGAGATCACCAAGGGCGACGCTTTCGTCACCTCCGACGTGGGCCAGCACCAGATGTGGACCGCGCAGTTCTACAAGTTCGACAAGCCGCGCCGCTGGATCAACTCGGGCGGCCTCGGCACCATGGGCTTCGGCCTGCCCGCGGCCATGGGTGCACAGTTTGCCCATCCCAAGTCCACGGTGGTATGCGTCACCGGCGAAGGCTCCATCCAGATGAACATCCAGGAGCTGTCCACCTGCATGCAGCACGGTCTGCCCATCAAGGTGATCTGCCTGAATAACGGCATGCTGGGCATGGTGCGCCAGTGGCAGGAGTTCTTCTATGACAAGCGCTACTCGCAAAGCTACATGGAATCGCTGCCCGATTTCGTGAAGCTGGCAGAGGCCTATGGCCACATCGGCATGCAGATCGACAAGCCCGCCGACGTGGAAGCGGCGCTCAAGGAGGCGTTCACCAAGTACAAGAACCGCTTCGTGTTCATGAACTTCCTTACCGACAAGACCGAAAATGTCTATCCCATGGTGCCGGCGGGCGCCGGTCTGGACGAGATGATCCTGATCTAGGAGCCCGGCCATGCGTCATATCATTTCCATTCTCCTCGAAAACGAAGCCGGTGCCCTGTCGCGCGTGGCGGGCCTGTTCACCGCGCGCGGCTACAACATCGAGTCGCTTACCGTGGCGCCCACGGAAGACCCTTCGCTGTCGCGCATGACCCTGGTCACGCGCGGTTCGGACGAAATCATCGAGCAGATCACCAAGCAACTGAACAAGCTCATCGACGTGGTGAAGGTGATGGACCTCACCGAAGGCCCGCACCTGGAGCGCGAGATGATGCTCCTGAAGGTGCGTGCCCAGGGCGGCGAGCAGCGCGACGAGTACAAGCGCCTGACGGACATCTTCCGCGCCCACATCATCGACGTGACCGATTCCACCTACACCATCGAACTGACCGGCACCGGCGACAAGCTCGACGCATTCATCCAGGCCATTGATCCGGGCCACATTCTGGAGACCGTGCGCTCGGGGGTGTCCGGCATCTCCCGCGGGGAGAAGTCGCTGCGGGTTTGAAGAACGGGAACCGTCTCTAACCCGTTTCGGCGGCCGAGGGTTGGGAAGAGGGAGCAGGAATCTTGCGGCGAGCGCGCATTTTGAACCCCTCTCCC
>JBAYQE010000020.1:0-35467 GCA_041677345.1 Thiohalomonadaceae bacterium | reverse complement strand
GACCAGTGGGGTCAGAGTAAATAGATTCAGGCCTGGGGCAGGTAGGTCGTGTTGACGCGAAGCGGCTACGCGACCGCGCGGTAGGGAATGTCACGTAGCTTCGCAACGTGACCTACGCGGCTCTGACCCCGCTGGTCACGCCGTCCTGTGGAATCTATTTACTCTGACCCCATTGGTTAACCCCATTGGTTATGAGGCGGTGAGCTGGGCATACAGTTGCGGCAGGCGGGTGGGCAGTTCCTGCGGCCGACGGATGATGGTGAAACCATTGGCACCGAACAGGTGGGGAAGGTAGTCCGCCGCCTCGCGGTCGATGGTGATGCAGAACGGGAACAGGCCGCGGCGGCGTGCCTCGCGCACCGCTTCGCGGGTGTCTTCGATGCCGTAGCGACCTTCATAGCGGTCGAGGTCGTTGGGCTTGCCGTCGGTAAGGATCAGCAGCAGTCGACGTTCTGCACCCTGCGTTTCCAGCAGATCGGTGGCGTGGCGGATGGCGGCGCCCAGGCGTGTGTAATAACCGGGGCGGATGGCGGCGATGCGCCCGCGCACTGTGGCATCGTAGGCCTCTGCAAAGCCCTTGATGGCATGGAAGCGCACGTGCTGGCGGCGCCGCGATGAGAAGCCATAGATGCCGAGCCTGTCACCGGCGGTGCTGAGGGCTTCTGCAAACAGGAACAGGCTGTCGCGGATCACGTCGATGACGCGCGCGGTGTCGCTGGCAGCGGCATCGGTGGAAAGGGACAGGTCCGCCAATAGCAGGCAGGCGAGATTGCGGTCCTGCACGCGCAACACGCGGTACAGGCCCTGATCGGCGGTATCGCGCCCGGCCAAGCGATCAGCGGTGAAATGCAGGTAGGCGTCCAGGTCGGGCTCGGTGCCGTCGGGCTGCGCCCGGAACCAGCGGCGTGACTGTGCCAGCGCCTCGAATCGGCTGCGCACCTGGCGCGCGAGGCGGCGCAGGTGGGCCGGCAGTTCGCAGGGCGTCGCATCACGTGCCACCAGCGGCTGTATCAGGCAGTGATTGGGTAGCAGGGCGCTGCGGCGGTAGTCCCACTCGGGCAGCGGAATGGGGCCGGACAGCGGCAGATCGTCATAGTCCGCCGCCGGCAGGTCCAGATCGAAGCGTACCTTGTTGGCGATGGCACGGCCATCGCGTGCCACGCTCATTACGTCCATGTCATCGGCAGTGCGTTCCGCATCCTTGCCGTCGCTCTCGTCGGTGGTGCGGTCCACCTTGACGTACTCTGCCCAGCTGAAAATGCTCTCCAGGCGTGCTGCGAGCAGGCCGTCTTTGCCGTCAGGCATATCCACCCGCTCGGCACGGCGACGGCGATCGTTGCGGGCATCGCGACTGTGGTCGCCATCTTCGTTCTCATCTTCGTCATCTTCCGCGTCGTCCCCGGTATTCACCGCCACGGGAGCGGTGAGCGGGGGCGTGGGATGGAGCCAGAGCGGAACCGGATGAATCTGCTGCACCGCCATAGGCAGCGACGTGATCGTGCCGGGCTCGCGCAGGGCGGCGCGCACAGCCCTTTCGGCGGCTGCTTCCATGGCGGGCAGTTCCTCGGGGGACGGGCGCAGGTCGAGGTGTGCGTCCACCAGTTCCTGGTAGCGCCGGCGCAGCCCAGGGTAGCGTTGCAGCAGGATTCGCACCGATGCCTGGCTGCGGGCCAGCCAATCCTGCGCCTGCCCTTCAGGGGTTACGGCTGCAAGGGCCGCCAGCCACAGATAGAGTTCGCGATTGAGCCGACGTTCGGGAAACAGCGCGATGGTCGAGGGCAGGCGCAGGGATTCACCATCGCGCCAGGCCAGTTCCACCTCGCGGCCACTGCCGGCGATCCGTTGCAACCAACGGCGGCGGGCCTGGTGCGCCGTGGCGGTGGCGGCCTCGATGCGCAATGCACCGTTGCCCCCGAGCGCGCGGAACATCATACCCGCGGCGGGGCGGATCGCCTCCAGCGCGACCGCAGCGTCAGGGAAGCGATCGTCCGCCGCACGGGTGACCAGCCGATGCCACAACTTGCCGACCAGTTCTTCCATCGTCCTCTCCGTTACGCCCGATTCAGCACGCCAAGAAGGAACGGCCCAACGCGGTTGGACCTGCCGTATTCAGTCCGCTGAGCACTCGCCGCACGCGTACCTGCGTACGGGTTTGTCGCGTACCTTGAGCACGCTGTCCGAAATCGATGCCGCTTCGGCGCCTTCAATCCAGTGCAGCAGGCTGCCGGCGGGGTTGTCTGCCTGGACTTGATCGCAGGCCTGCAGGCAGCGGGCGCATTGGGTACAGGTGAACATGCGCCGCTTCATGCCGCGTGGCTTCAGACGCATGGGGCAGGCGTTGTCGCAGGCATTGTCGCAACCCTTGCACTCGACGGCGCGGTCGGCTTTGAAGCCCACCACCATGGCACGGCGGTTGGCCATCCATGCCAGGCTCTGAAACAGACCCACGGCACAGCCGAAGCGACAAAACAGATGACGTGCCAGCAGGAATTCGATGATGAATGCCAGACTGGCCGCGGTGATGAAAATGGATTGATTGCGGGTCAGTTCACCGCTGAACAAATTGCCCCATACCTGCGCGGGCGGCAATAAATAGGTGAGCAGCGTCACCGCCCACAACACCGCGAAGCCGACGATTGCCAGCGCCACCGCCAACCACCAGACTGCACGTGGTGTGATGTGGCGACCATCCGGCAACTGCTCTGGCAAGGGCCGCCTTTCCCACAGGGTGGGGCGACCCCAGGCACGGCGCATCAGGGCATTGATGGATTCCACCACGGAGAAATGCGGGCACAACCAGCCGCAATAGAGCCGGCCGTAACGCCAGGAGAGCCACACCCCGAAGCCGACCACCAGGATGATGGGCAGCAACCCGCGCAATACGAGATTCAGTGCCGCGCCGCCGGCACCGACCTCGCCATTGACGAAGCCATCAAGTCCGAGGGTCCAGTCAGTACCGAACAGGATGAAGTGCCCGAGGGTGAGATCCAGGCGGAATATATCCAGCGGCGGCGCGACCACGAACAACATGAAAAAGGCCGTGCGCGCGATGAGCCGGTAACGCTGCAACCGATCGGCGCTGATAGGCATGGGCCGCGTGGTCCGGTCAGGCGAAGCTGGCGTACACCAGCTCCATCAAGGCTTCAACCGTGTCTTCATCATCCGAGAGCGGTTCGGCCAGCGCGGCGCGGCAGGCCTCCACCGGAGGCAGGCCGCTGCGTATCAGCGTGGCGGTATAGACCAGCAGGCGGGTGGAAGCGGATTCCTCCAGGTCGTGGTCCTTCAGATTGCGCAGGGCGCGGCCCAGGTTCACCAGCCGCTCCGCCAGCAGGGGTTCGATGCCCGCTTCACCGACCAGGATCTCGATCTCGGTCGCCGGATCCGGGTAATCGAAACGCAGCGCCACAAAACGTTGGCGTGTGCTGGGCTTCATGCCCTTGAGCAGATTCTGGTAGCCGGGGTTGTAGGACACCACCAGCATGAATTCGGGCGGCGCGTGCAGCACCTCGCCGGTGCGCTCGATGGGCAGGACGCGGCGATCATCCGAGAGCGGGTGCAATACCACTGTGGTGTCCTTGCGGGCTTCCACCACTTCGTCCAGGTAACAGATGGCTCCCTCGCGCACGGCGCGGGTGAGCGGGCCATCGTGCCAGCGGGTCTCGCCATCGCCGATGAGGTGACGACCCACCAGATCGGCAGCCGTCAGGTCGTCGTGACACGCCACCGTGTAGAGCGGACGGCCCAGACGCGCGGCCATGTGCTGCACGAAGCGCGTCTTGCCGCAGCCGGTCGGGCCTTTGATGAGCACCGGCAGGCGGTTGCGAAAGGCATGCTCGTACAGGGCTATCTCGTTACCCTGCGCGCGGTAGAAGGGCGGGGCCTGGGTATCGCGTGCAAACGGTCGAACGACTTCAGTCGCCATGGGGAGAATTCCTTTAGTGGAGGCCGACGGCATAGCCGAGGCCGATGAGTGCGCACACCAGCAGCATGTAGGTGAACATGATCAGACGCCACAGCGGACGCACCCGCCGCAGGCCCATGAACCATTCGACGACCAGCTGACCCTTCACGAAGGCGGTGCCCAGCACCACGGCGACGATGACCGGGCCGTTCAGGTGGGATTCACCCACTGCATAGGTGCTCAGGGTCAACAGGACCAGCATCAGCCAGATGCCGGTAGCGGTAGATGCCTTGGCTGTTGTCGTATGCATGACACCCTCCCTCAACGAATGACGTAGACCAGGGGGAACAGGAACAACCAGACCAGATCCACCATGTGCCAATACGAGGCGCCGGTCTCGACACCGGTGTGTGCGCTGGCACTATAGCGGCCGTGGGCAGCCTTCCACGCCACCACTGCCAGAATCACCATGCCCATCCAAACGTGCATGTAATGGAAGAAGGTGAGCGAGAGATAGAACATGTAGAACGTGTTCGTGCTCAAGCCCACACCTTCGCTGAACTTGATGTAGAACTCGGCGCTCTTGACCACGAGGAACAGCGCGCCCATGCCCATGCCCGCACCCAGCCAACGCGCACAACTGGCAGCATGGTTGCGCTTGATGGCCGCAACCGCGCGCACCACGAAATAGCTGCTGGTGATCAGCGCGAGCGTGTTGAAGGCGCCAAACCGGCGGTCGAGCAGCAACTGCGATTCATTGAACAGTTCCACGTTGCCGGCCCGCGTGAAGGCGTAAGCCAGGAACAGGATGCCGAATACTGCCAGCTCGGCGAAGATGAAGATCCAGATCGCGAAGTCGCCAGGGAGGGCATCGTCACGTCGTCTGTCGAGGGTGAGCTCCGCGCTGGTCACTGCATGGCCTCGTGGTTACCGGGTGTAGGGTCACAGGCAGTCATTCTTTTTGAGCCCTGGGTCACAGTGGCTTCCTTGGCGACTGCTTGCTACGCATTACCTCGCAGCGGGGACGTCCAGGCATTGATCTGGGTCAATACTGCACAGGTGGCGCAGGCATGCCCGTGTGCGCTGGCAAAAAAAAGGGGGCGCTGCGGCGCCCCCTCAATGACAGGCTTAACGCCTCGTGGAATTATGCGACCGCCGGCCTGGTGCTGGCAGCCGTGACGCGTGCTTCACCCTTCACGAAGAAGCTGCCCACGTAGACCATGAGGCCGACGAAGAAGATCAGGCCGGACACTTCACGCATCCAGAAGAACAGCGAGATCTTCTCCTGTACCATCATGAACGGCATGGGGTCATCGCCCATGCGCTGCAGCCAGACCTGCAGGATGCCGGCGGCGGTGAGGAACAGGGTGATGAATACCATGGATACGGTCATCAGCCAGAACGACCACATCTCCATCAGCTGTGCCGTCTCGCTCGCAGCGGGCTGGCGGTAGCGCAGGTGGGGCATGGCATAGGAGATCATGGTCAGCACGATGAGCACGTAGGCGCCGAAGAACGCCAGGTGGCCATGTGCCGCGGTGATCTGCGAGCCATG
Source organism: Thiohalomonadaceae bacterium (assembly GCA_041677345.1). Taxonomy (GTDB): domain Bacteria; phylum Pseudomonadota; class Gammaproteobacteria; order Thiohalomonadales; family Thiohalomonadaceae; genus JALOAT01. The sequence goes on along the minus strand of JBAYQE010000020.1, from coordinate 30,011 downwards.
CGTGTAGAAGTTCACCGGTGACAGGGTGTGCAGGAAGCCCCACACGCCGGCGCCGAGGAACGCCATTACCGCTGTGCCCATGGCCCACAAGACCGCTGCCTTGTTGGGATGCTCGCGCCGGCGCTTGTTGATCATGGTGAAGGCGAACACCGTCATCATGAAGAACGGAATCGGTTCAAGCGCGGAGAAGATGGAGCCCAGCCACTGCCAGTATTCGGGTGCGCCGATCCAGAAGTAGTGGTGACCGGTGCCGATGATGCCGGTAATGAGCGTCATGGCGATGATCACATACAGCCACTTCTCGATGACCTCGCGGTCCACACCCGTCACCTTGATGAGCACGAAGGCCAGGATGGAACCGAGGATCAGTTCCCACACACCTTCTACCCACAGATGCACCACCCACCACCAGAAGAACTTGTCGAGCACCAGATTGGTCGGGTTGTAGAAGGAGAACAGGAACAGCACGGCGAGGCCCGTGAGACCGGTGAGCAGCACGATGTTCACCACCGTCTTGCGTCCGGCGAGCACGGTCATGCCGATGTTGAAGAGGAAGCCCAGGGCAACCACCACGATACCCAGCTTGGTGATCGTGGGCTGTTCCAGGAACTCCCTGCCCATGGTCGGCAGCAGGTCATTGCCGGTCATTTCTGCCAGAGACGCATAAGGCACCAACAGGTAACCGACGATGGTCAGTGCACCGGCAATCAGGAAGATCCAGAACAGTGCCAGCGCCAGCTTCGGGCTGAACAGTTCCCGCTCCGCCTCCTCCGGCACGAGATAGTAGGAGGCCCCCATGAAGCCAAACAGCAACCAGACAATGAGCAGGTTGGTGTGGACCATGCGCGCCACGTTGAAGGGGATCTCCGGGAACAGGAAGTCACCCATCACATATTGGAGCCCGAGGATCAGACCGAAGAGGATCTGCCCCACGAACAGGCCGATGGCGGCGATGAAGTACGGTTTCGCAACCGCTTGGGATTGATACTGCATGTCTTTTCCCCCTTAACCCTGGATGTTGGGCGGCCAGCCCGCATCGTCGATTTCCGAGGTCCATTTCAGGAACGCGACCACGGCATCCAGTTCTTCGTCGCTCAGATTGAACTGGGGCATACTCCGGCGGCCGGGAATACCCTCTTTCGGCCGGCTGGCGATAAACGCCTTGATCGCGTCGCCACTGCCGCCGAAGCGGTCGTAGACATTGGCCAGTTCCGGTGCGTAATAAGCCCCCTCGCCCATGAGCGTATGGCAGCCGATGCAGTTGTTGTCTTCCCACACCTTCTTGCCCAACGCCACCTGAGGCGTGATGTTCTCCCGGTGATCGCGCTCGGGCAGCGCCCGCACCGTATCGAACGTCAGGACCAGAAACAGCAGGATGAAAAACATGCTTCCACCCAGATAGATGTTTCTGGCCATGCTCTTGGTGAATGACTCACTCACGGCATACCCCCTCTTTCTAAGTACATGAAAAACTGATTTCCCAGCGCGGGCATTAGCGCGCATCCATCCGAATGAGCACCTTGACTTATGTCAACGAGGGGGGTGAGTTCCGTCAAAATGAGAATTCACCCTACGGAACTTCATGTATGGGAAACGCGGAGTCGCAGGCGGGTGCAGGCGCTACTCCGAAACCTGTTCCAAGCGTGCGTCCAACACCGAGTCCAAGAACCATTCCAATCCCAATCTTCTCTGCCGTGATCGGCCGAACGCGTGAACGGGTTGGCTCAGCATTGCAATGATGCGCGCATAGCTGAATACGTGATCGATGCGTGAATCGGCCAAGCCCATCTTCACCCCGCTACGCCCGTAGGTGGCGCACGCCGTGCCAGGTGAGTGCGTTTTCGCGAATCGCCAATGCCACGGTTGCGGGCCCGGCGCCGGATCGGTGTCATCCTGTGGTGCCCCGTTGGGGTAAGTGCGTGGTGCAGCGGTTCCCCGAGAGGGCCGGTTCCATCCGGCCACCCCGTGATGCCCGGACGGTCCGATTTTGCTAGGCTTTGCGCCCATGCCCGAAAGGTCCCAGGAATTCGTGCTCGTTCCGTTCGAGCCGCATACGGCCGTGCAGTGCATTTCAGGTCAGGCGGCGCGCAACGGCGGAGGGTTGCAGGTGAGTTTTCTCCTGCAAGGTGACCTGGCGCGCCTGTGCGTGCCACCCCCACAGACGCCGGCAGCGGCCGACGGATTGTGGCGCCACACCTGTTTCGAATTGTTTGTGGCGCAACCGGGAGCACCAGGGTATCTGGAGTTCAATTTCTCACCGTCCGGGGCGTGGGCGGTCTACGCCTTCGAGCGATATCGGCAGCGCGTCCCACTGGACGACGGCCTGGTGGCGGCAGCGGCGCCCTCGATCAAAGTGCACGGGACAGCGGATTCGCTGCAGCTCGCTGCGACGGCGCGCTGGCCATTGCCCACCGCCGGTTATGGCCGCGGCCGGCTGGTCGTGGGCCTCGCTGCTGTGATCGAAACTCACGATACGGCCGCGCAGCTTTCTTACTGGGCACTTCGGCACCCTGGTGTCCAGCCCGATTTCCACCATCGCGATGCATTCGTCCTGGAGTTCGATGAAATTCGGAATTGACCGTCTGTTGGAAGACCCGGCCCTGCACAAGTCGCTCGCGGGCAGGCGCGTGGCGGTGCTGGCCCATCCGGCCTCGGTGACGCGGACCTTGGTGCACACGCTCGATGCACTGGCTGCGCTCAAACACATCCAACTGAGTGCGGCCTTCGGTCCACAGCATGGGCTACGCGGTGACAAGCAGGACAACATGCTGGAGTCGCCGGATTTCCACGATCCGGTACATGGCATACCCGTGTTCAGCCTGTATGGCAGCGTGCGCCGGCCCACCACGGCCATGATGGACAGCTTCGACGTGCTGCTGGTGGACCTGCAGGATCTCGGTTGTCGCATCTACACCTTCATCACCACCTTGCGCTACGTGCTCGAGGCAGCCGCCGAGCACGGCAAGTCGGTATGGGTGCTCGATCGCCCCAATCCGGCGGGCCGCCCGGTGGAAGGGCTGATACTGCGGGAGGGCTGGGAGAGTTTCGTAGGGGCAGGCCCCATGCCCATGCGTCACGGTCTCACCCTGGGCGAGATGGCCCGCTGGTTCGTCCATGCGCTGCGGCTTGATGTGGACTGCGAGGTGGTGACCATGGAGGGCTGGCAACCGCAGGCCGCACCCGGTTTCGGTTGGCCGGTGGGCGAACGAAGCTGGGTGAATCCGAGCCCAAACGCGCCGAACCTCGCCATGGCGCGCTGCTACGCCGGTACAGTGATGCTGGAGGGCACCACGCTGTCCGAAGGCCGCGGTACCACGCGCCCCCTGGAGTTGTTCGGCGCCCCCGACCTGGAGCCGCGCAAGCTGCTCGCCCGCATGCAAGCCATTGCACCGGACTGGATGCTGGGTTGTCGGCTGCGTGAGTGCTGGTTTGAGCCCACCTTTCACAAGCATGCAGGAAAGCTCTGCGCAGGCATCCAGATCCATGTGGATGACCCGGGTTATGTCCATGATGCCTTCCGGCCCTGGCGCCTGCAGGCGCTAGCCTTCAAGGCACTGCGCCAATTGCGGCCCGACTACCAACTGTGGCGCGATTTCCCCTATGAATATGAGCATGGGCGCCTTGCCATCGACCTCATCAACGGCAGCGGGTTGCTGCGTGAATGGGTGGACGACCAAGCGGCCACGGCGGCCGACCTCGAGGCCTTGGCGAATCCCGATGAGCGTGAGTGGGAGGAGGAGCGGGCCGGGGTGCTCTTGTACTGATCCTTGACGGCCTCGGTACTTTCGGGTCGGCTCCCCGGACAGGCACTTACGGACTAGACTGGCAGCAACTGCCACAAGGAGGTGCTCATGGCCACAGAAAAAGGCCGTCCCGCGGGGATGAACTGGCTTATCCCCTATCTCACGGTCTCGGATGTAGAGGCGTCCATCGATTTCTATCATCGTGCGTTCGGATTCGAATCCGAGGGAACGGTGCCCGGGCCGGACGGCCGCATCATGCACGCGAGCATGAAATACCAGGGCGCCACCGTTATCATGTTCTCGCCCGAAGGTTCCATGGGCGATCAGACCATGCGCACGCCGGCCCACATGGGCGTCGAGTTGCCCATGAACCTCTACGTCTATTGCCCCGACGTGGATGCCTTGGCGGCACAGGCACGTGCCGCCGGTGCGGTGATCCTGCAAGGGCCCGAGGACATGTTCTGGGGCGATCGCTGGGTGGGTCTGCGTGACTCGGACGGTTACTTCTGGTCGTTCGCCACCAACATCGGGGCGTTTGATCCGTCCAAGATACCGAAGTGAGCGGGGTACGACAGGTCCAGCCTGCAGAACAACCCCTGCAGGCTGGCATGCCTCGAATCATCGCCTCATGATGACGCGCTGGAACTCGTCTGATGAAAGCGGCCGGCTGAAATAGAAACCCTGTACCTCGTCGCACTCGAACCCGCGCAGAATGGATAACTCGCCATCGGTTTCCACACCCTCGGCGATCACGCGCAGACCCAGGTTCTTGCCAAGACCGATCACCGACTCGGTCACCATGCGGTTCGCCGGTTCCGTGGGCATGCTGGTGACGAAGGAACGATCGATTTTCAGACGGTCGAGCGGGAAACGCTGTAGATAGCTGAGGCTGGAGTATCCGGTGCCGAAGTCGTCGATGGCGATGGAGATACCCATGGTCTTGAGCCGCTTCAGGGTACGCGCCGTGTCCTCGGGATTGCGCATGATGACGGTCTCGGTGACCTCGAGTTCCAGGAGTTTGGGGGAAAGCGAGGTTTCCTGAAGTGCCGCAGTGACCATGCGCTCGAATTCCTTCTGAGCGAATTGCACGGCCGAGATGTTTACCGCTACCGGAATCTCGGTCAGGCCAGCCACTTCCCACGCGCGGCGCTGACGGCACGCTTCCCTGAGTACCCATTCACCGATACGGATGATGAGGCCGCTTTCCTCCGCCAGCGGCATGAACCTGCCCGGTGGGATGATGCCGCGTTTCGGATGCCGCCAGCGCACCAAAGCCTCCACGCCCACCAATTTGGTGCCGTGCATGTCAAATTGTGGTTGATAGGCGAGGAACAGCTCGCCGCGCTCCACGGCCCAGCGCAAGTCGTTTTCCAGGGCCAACCATTCTGACGCTTGCGTATTCAATTGCGGCGCGAAGAACTGATAGTTTCCGCGGCCCAGTTCCTTGGCGTAATGCAGTGCAGCCTCGGCATTCTTCTTCAGGTTTTCATAATCGGTGCCATCTTCCGGGAATACACTGATCCCGATGCTGCAGCTCAGCAGCAGGTCCTGGTCACCGATGCGAACAGGTTGGGAGACGGCCGCAAGCAGTGATTCCGCTACATGAGCAGGATCCGCCGGTGTGGCGATTGTGGACAGCAACACGGAAAACTGATCACCGCCCTGGCGACCGATGACGTCGCTGAGGTCCAGGACCTCAGTGATCCTGCGTGCGATGGTACGCAACACTTCGTCCGCTATGTTGCCGCCGAAGCGATCGTTGACGCTCTTGAAACGATCGAGGTCGAGCAGCAGCAAGGCCAGTCTGTCGTTCGTCTCGGCGGCGCGAGTCAGGGTCCGTACGGTGCGGTCGTGGAACAATGCGCGATTGGGCAGGCCGGTGAGAATGTCGTGGTGTGAGAGATAGCGTATCCGCTCCTCCGCCTTCTTGCGTTCGGTGATATCGGAAAAGCTCAGGATGTAGTTCACCACCGTGCCGGTGGCGCTCCTGACCGCGATGATGGACATCCAGATCGGGAACTCGGCACCGCTCTTGCGGCGTCCTGTGGCTTCACCCTCCCAGGTGCCGCGCTGTGCCACGGTGTCCCAGAAAGCAGGGGCATCGAACGACACCGCGGCGGAATCCAGGAAGCCCGGCGGCCTGCCATGCAGGTCCTGCAATGTGTAACCGACGGTTGTGACGAACGCAGGATTGACCGCGATCACTGCACGGTTGCCGTCGGTGATGATGATTGAATCCTGACTGTTCTCGAACACTTTCGCCCACAAGCGGCGTTGTTCCTCGGCCGCACGCCGTTCCGTGATGTCGGTGATGGCACCGGCCAGTCTGACGGGATTTCCGTCGGCATCGCGTTCCACGACCTTGCCGCGGGCGAGTATCCAGCGCCATTCACCCATTTTGGTGAGCATGCGGTGTTCCACCTCGAAGCGGGGTGTCTGGTTGCGTTCATGGGCGGCGATGGCATCCAGGGTGGCCGGATAGTCGTCGGGGTGGATGAGCCGCTCCCAGGCGTGGGGGGTTGGTTCCAGTTCCTCGCGCTGGAAGCCGAGAATACCGGCGTAGCGATCACTGAAATAGACATGCGCGTTGGGCACCGACCAGTCCCAGAAGCCGTCGCTGCTGCCTTCGATGGCCAATGCCAGCCGTCGTTCGTTCGCGCGCAATGCGCGTTCGGATTCCACCTTCTCCGTCACGTCGTCGTAGACGGAGACCACTTCGCCCGAGGGCAGGGCGTACACCTCGTTCTCACGCCATCCCGTGCGTTCTGCGTCCTCGTAATAGGATGGCGGGTGATGCTCGCCCTGGCCGGTACGGGAGACCCGTTGCAGCACGTCGAACAGGCCGAATGCGCGTATGCCCGGAAAGACCTCCAGGACACTCTTGCCGATGACGTCTTCCTTGCGCACGTGTTCCACCCGTTCGACGGTGGGGTTGATGTCGCGGATGACGAAATCCTCGCCGCCATTGCGTGGTTCGTACACCACCACGCCGCTGCTGGTCTGATCGAACAACTGGCGGTAACGCCGCTCCGTGTCGCGCAGGGAGGCTTCCGCCTGCCGCCGCTTGGATTCGCCTTCGATGTGGGTGAGCGCGAACGAGATATCCCGCGCCATTTCTTCGAGCAGGCGGTGTAACTGGGGATCCAGAAAGCCGGGTTCGCCGGCGCCTACCGCCAGCAGGCTGATGACCTGGGTCTCGCAGCGCAGCGGGAGCACGGCCAGGGAACGGACACCGTTCCAGCGTGCCGCGATGTCGTCGGGTACGGCGTCGGCAATGCTTACCGAGTCCTCGGACAGGGCGTGATCGAGTGCGGCGCCGATGGGGTCGCTCGTGTCGAGTGGCAGATGCAGCTCGGCCGGTCCGGACCGCTCCCCACAACTGACCACGCGGCGCAGCAGATTGTGCTCACGGTCCACGTCCGCGATCCAGGCGGCGCCGAACGGGCCCTCTGAAACTGCGATGTGACAGATGTCGAACAACAAGCGTTCGCGGCTGCCGGTGCGGATGATGGCGGCGTTGGTGTGGCTCATGACTGCGTAGAGCTGAGTGAGCCGCGTGATCTTGGCCTCGGCGAGTTTGCGTTCGCTGATGTCGCGCACAATGGCCTGGTAAAAACTCTTCTGGCCCACCTCGATGATGCGTGCACTGACCTCGGCAGGAAAGGTCCGCCCATCCGCGCGGCGCTGGCGGATCTCGAAGATCATCGCATCCTGTTCGACCACCTGGTCCCAGTGTGTGGTGAATTCGGGCAGGGTGCCTGGCTCCGTGAGATCGCCCCAGCGCATACCGAGCAGGTGCTCACGAGGATAACCGTATGCCTCTACCGCGCGGTCGTTGGCCTCGATGAGGCGGCCATCCGGATCGGCCAGCAGTATGATGTCGTTGGCGTATTTGGCCAGGTAGTCGTAGTGTCGTTCCAGCGCCAGGCGCTCGCGCGCGAGTTCGGCCACCTGCAGGCGGTGGGCAAGCTGGTGATGGCGCCACCACAATGTGGTGATCAGTACGGCGAGGAGCACCAGCAGCAGGCTCGCCAGGGCACTGCGCAGTGCGAGTTCACGTACCGGAGCCAGTTCTTCGTCGTGGTCTATTTTCGCCACGATGGCCCAACTGCTGCCTTCGATGGGATACAGCGAAGCGGTAACCGCCACGTTGCGGTAATCCACTGCGGACGCAAACCCCTGTGTGCCTGTGGCCGCGAGGACGGCGGCCAGTTGGGGGGCCGCCAGGGGGAAGGTGGTACCTTCGCCCGTCTCGCGGAACCGCAACGGGCTGAGGAACAGCACGTCGGTTGCGACCCGCTGCACCAGCATCACCTCCGCCGTTTCGCTGACCAGCGGTCGGCTCAGCAGTGCCGGGTACAGTTCCAGGTGCGGATCGATGCGCAGCACCACGGTGCCGAGTAGCCGCCCCGATTCGGTTTCCAGCGGTGCAGCCACGTCGAACCAGACCATATCGGATCGACCGAAGGCAATGGCCGGTTCCCGTGCCTCGAGGACATGCTGCACCAGCGGCAGGCGAGGTGCGGGGGTGACGCCGGCAGTAGCACGGAACGTACCGTCGGCATCCGTGAGATAGGCGCCGATGAAGCGGGGACTGCCGACCGCGTTGCGTAGCAGACCGGTGATGGTGGAGGGGGGATCGCGCACGCTCGAGGGCTCTCCGGCGAGCAACGCCTCGATGGCGTTGGCCATGCGCGTGGTGTCATTGATGCGCGCCGAACGCCAATTGGAAACCTCGCGCGCCTTGTCGGAAGCGATGGCCTGCAACTGAATGCGTTGCCGCTCCTCGATGGCATTCTTGCTGAGGGCGAACCAGTAATAGCCGGCAATGGGTACCAGGGCGATGAGGCCGATGATGAGCGCGAGGCGCAGGCGGGAACCGGCAGCGGGCGGTGCGGCCGTCGAGTCCTGCTGCCTGCGAAACCACCTCGGCATGAGTGCTGCCCTCCGCACGCAAGGAATGCATCAGTTTGTTTATAAAGAAAGCCCAGCGGAGATAACAAGTCCAGCTAAGTATCTGTTCCTATTGCTGGCCAGTGCGCCGATCTTGGGCTCCATGGCTGCCGTTGATGCCTGTGGCGGGGGCCCATGGTGCGGTGGTCTGCGCCCCGCGGTGCGGCGACGGGGGACCCGCCGGCAGCGGTGCTCGCTTAGGCATAGCCCCCGCCAGGGCGTACCTTGCCCCTGAACACATAGTATGAGTAGGCGGTGTAGCCGAGCACGAGCGGCATGAGGGCGAGCACGCCGATCAGCATGAACAACTGGGTCTGCGGCGAAGAGGCCGCCTGCCAGATGCTGAGTCCCGGCGGCAGGATGTTGGGCCACAGGCTGATGGCCAGGCCAATGAAGCACAGCAGGAACAACCCCAAGGTGAGCAAGAATGGCAACCGTTCAGCCCCACGTGACGTTGCCCGCCACAGCCAGGCGGAAAACAGTGCGGTAAGGACCGGCACCGGTGACAACCACAGGAGGTTGGGCCAGCTGAACCAGCGTTCGGTGATGGCCGCGTTCAACAGCGGCGTCCACAGACTCACGCCGACGATGGCGGCGATCATGCCCAGGGTGAGCGGGTGCACCCAGCGAGAGGCCCAGGCCTGCAAGCTTCCCTCGGTCTTGAGGATCAGCCAGGTGGCGCCCAGGAGGGCGTAGCCGATGACCAGCGCCACGGCGGTGAACAGGCTGAAGGGTGTGAGCCAGTCCAAGGCACCGCCCGCGAAGCTGATGCCGTCCAGCGGAATGCCGGCGACGAAATTGCCGAGGATCAGTCCCTGCGCGAAGGTGGCAAAAAGTGAACCTGCGAAAAACCCTGCGTTCCAGAAGCGCCGGCTGCTTTCGGCACGGAAGCGGAACTCGAACGCCACGCCGCGGAAAATGAGTGCAATGAGCATGAGCAGCAGCGGCAGGTAGAGCGCAGGGAATGCTGCCGCGTAGGCGACGGGAAACGCGATGAACAGGCCGCCACCGCCGAGCACCAGCCACGTCTCGTTACCATCCCACACCGGCGCCACGGAATTCATCATGACATCGCGGTCCTGTTCGGAAGGTGCGAAGGGGAACAGGATGCCGATGCCCAGATCGAAGCCGTCGAGTAGTACGTACATAAACACCGCGAAGGCAATGACGCCGAACCAGATGAGCGGCAACCACCATTCCATTGCTCAATCCTCCGCACGGCCGATGAGCTGGTCCGCACCCGAGATCGGCCTCATCGCCGTATGCGGCTCACCCGTGGGCGTGAAGGGTTTCAGTCCGGCACGGACGATCTTGCCCAGGTAATACGTGCCGAAGCCGAAGATGATGGCGTAGGCAACGATGAAAGCGAGCAGCGAGATCAGCACGCTCACACCCGCTACCGGTGACACCGAATCGGCAGTGCGCAGCAGGCCGTACACGGTCCAGGGCTGACGGCCGATCTCGGTAGTCAGCCAGCCGGCGATGAGCGCGACGAATCCCACCGGGATTGACCACGTGCACAGGCGCAGGTAGCCGGGGCTGGTTTCCAGCCGGCCACGCCAGCGTAGCCACTGGCCGCGCCAGGCCAGGAAGATCATCCATGCACCCATGGCCACCATGATGCGGAATGACCAGAACACCGGCGCCACCGGTGGACGATCCTCCGCTGCGAAACGCTTCAGTCCGGGGACCTCGCCTTGCGCATCATGGGTAAGAATGAGACTGCCGAGCAGCGGGATTGCCACTGCCCAGCGATTGCGTTCCGCCGCTTCATCCGGCAGCGCGAACAGCAGCAGCGGCGCCCCGCGCTGGTCTTCCCAATGACCTTCCATGGCGGCGATCTTGGCGGGTTGGTGCTCGAAGGTGTTGAGGCCGTGCAGATCGCCGATGACGAGCTGGGCCGGTGCGAGCAGCGCGGCCAGGCCGAGACCGAGCCGTAGCGTGATGCCGGATTCCTCCCGGTATCTCCCTTGGCGCAGAAACCACGCACTGATGCCGATTACCACAAAGGCCGTGGTGAGGAACGCAGCAGCCACCATGTGGGCAAGGCGGTAGGGAAATGACGGGTTGAAGATGATCGACAACCAGCCCGCCGGGTGGAAGATGTCGTTACGCAATTCATAGCCCGACGGTGTCTGCATCCAGCTGTTCGCCGCGAGGATCCAGAAGGCGGAGATGAGCGTGCCGATGGCGACCATCAGGGCAGAGAAGAAATGGAAGCCGGGTGACACGCGATCGCGTCCGAACAGCATGACGCCCAGGAAGGTCGCTTCCAGGAAAAATGCGGTGAGTACCTCGTAGCCCAGCAAGGGCCCGATGATATTGGCCGTGGCGTGAGAGAACCGGCTCCAATTGGTGCCGAACTGATAGGACATGACAATGCCCGACACCACGCCCATGGCGAACGAGACCGCGAACAAGCGGGTCCAGAACTGCGCCAGGCGGAAATACAGCTCGCTCCCGCGCCGGAGCCACAGGGCCTCGAGGACTACGATGAAGGACGCGAGGCCGATGGTGAAGGCAGGAAACAGGATATGGAACGAGACGACGAACCCGAATTGAATGCGTGACAGCAGCAGCGGGTCGAGTTCCATTGCCGGGCATCACGTCCATGGCCGCGGGAAGGTACCGCTCCCCGAGTATATGAACGGGTGCCGGCCCGTCAAACCGGGTTGCCCGGTGCCGTAGGCCACGTTGCGAAAGCTACGTGACATCTTCGCCCGCGTCTGCTACGCAGCCGCTGCGCGCCAACGTGACCTACGGGTAGGCGCGACCTCAGGGTGATGTGCCCGTTGGTGTGATAGGGGTAGGCGAGGGTCCCTAAGGCAACGGCGCCAGCAGGCCTGCGATGTCGGCTTCACTGAACTTGGACAGGGCGGCGGCATCATCGGAGAGAATACCGGCGGCAAGTTCGGCTTTCCTTTCCTGCAGCGCGAGGATCTTCTCCTCGATGCTGCCGGCCACGACCAGTTTGTATACGAATACGTTGCGTGTCTGGCCGATGCGGTGGGCACGGTCGGTGGCCTGGTTTTCCACTGCAGGATTCCACCATGGGTCGTAATGGATCACGGTATCGGCGGCGGTGAGGTTGAGGCCCACGCCGCCCGCCTTGAGGCTGATGAGGAAGACCGGCACTTGGCCATTCTGGAATTGATCGATGACCTTGTCGCGCCGGCGTGTCTGCCCGGTGAGCGTCACATAGGGAACGTCGTGGCCATCGAGTGCAGCGCCGATGAGGTCGAGCATGGTGGTGAACTGCGAGAAAACCAGGATACGCCGGCCTTCATCCACCAGTTCGGGCACCATTTCCATGAGCAGGTCGAGCTTTGCCCGCTCTTTCACCCGGGCCGCAGCCGTCATTTTCACGAGCCGTGGGTCGCAGCAGACCTGGCGCAGTTTCAACAGGGCGTCGAGAATCACGATCTGACTGCGCGCGAAACCGTGTGCGGCCACCGCCTCTCGCACCTTTTCGTCCATGGCGCTGCGCACGGTTTCGTAGAGGTCGCGCTGGCCACCCTCCAGTTCCACGCTACGCACGATGATGTTCTTGGGTGGGAGTTCCGTTGCCACGTCCTCTTTGCGGCGGCGCAGAAGGAAGGGCTTGACGCGACGTGTGAGCAGTTCGCGCCGCAGATTGTCGCCATGTTTCTCGATGGGCGTGCGGAAACGGCGCGTGAAGCCCTTGCTGTCGCCAAGGAAACCCGGTAGCAGGAAATCGAACTGCGCCCACAGTTCACCAAGGTGATTCTCCAGTGGCGTGCCGGTGATGCACAGGCGGTGGCGCGTGCGCAGTTTGCGCACGGTCTGCGCTGCCCTGCTGGCTGCATTTTTTACCGTCTGGGCCTCATCCAGCACCACGATGTGGTAATCGAACGCCAACAGTTGATCGGCATCGCGCCAGAGCAGCGGGTAGGTGGTGAGCACCACGTCGTGCTGTGGTATGCGGGGATATTGCTCCTTGCGTGCGGGGCCGTGCAGGGACAACACCCGCAGCGCAGGTGCGCAGCGTGCCGCTTCGCGGCGCCAGTTGAACAGCAGCGACGTGGGCAGTACCACCAGCGCCGGTCGATCGAGGCGACCGGCGTTTTTCTCCGTGAGCAGGTGTGCCAGTGCCTGGGCCGTCTTACCGAGACCCATGTCATCGGCGAGCACGCCGGCCAGTTGCTGCTCGCGCAGGAACTGCAGCCACGCGAGGCCTTCGCGCTGGTAGGGGCGCAGCACCAGCGTGAAGCCTTCGGGTGTTGGGACCTCCTGCACGCCGCCGGCCTGTTGCAGACGTTCGGCCAGGCGTTCCACGTCACCGGCACCCTTGAATTGCCAATCAGGCATATGCACCAGTTCCGCAATCCGCGGCGCATCGAGGCGCGACAACCGCAGCGTGTCGCCCGTGGGGCCGTCGAACAGATCGATGAGTGTGCGCACAAGCGGCTTGAGGCGGGCGGCGGGCACCGTAAAACGCGCGCCCTCCGGTGCCAGCAGAGGCACGGGCGCAGCGTCGTCAAAGCAGTCCACGGTGGCGGCATCCAGCCAACGCGGATCACGCTGCAGGAGATTGGAGAGGAGCGGTGGCAAGGGCAGACGCCGGCCCTCCACCACGATGCCCATATCCAGATTGAACCAGCCGTCCTCCTGTGAAACCTCGGCCTCCCACGCGTCCACGTGCAGGAAGTGATGACGGAAGTCGGGCGGATGCTGTACCTGCCAGCCGGTGGCACGCAACTGCGGTACATGCTCTTCCATGAACGCCGACCAGGCATCGGGGCTTGCCAGGCCGAAGAGCAGACCGGAAGGGCGATGGTGGCTGAACAGCGCGTGCAGCGGCACTTTGGAGAGGCCGTGGCCCTGTAACGTCTTGAGCCAGCGGTTTTCATCCTTGGGACGACGCAGGACGCGCACCGTCTCGCCCTGTGCGTCGGTGACGAATTCGGCGGGATCATCCGCGGCTACCAGGACCTCGGCATAACGGAACGCCGGACGCGCGTAATCGAAAGTGGCTTCGTGGGGCGGATAGTCACGATAGTTGCGTACGTACCCGGGCTCGGCGGTACCCAGTTCCAGCACCGGCACCGGGTCCTCATCGATGACTCGCAGCGTGGGTGCTACCGGTGTAGGCAACTGCGGTGCCAGTTCCGCCAAGGCCGTGGCGACCACGGGCAGGTCGGGGGTTTCCAGCGGTGGAATGGCGAGCAGCCGGGTCACCTGCGCGGCCGGTACCGAGGTGTGCACGGGCCCGGCGGTGCGTGTGCCCGGGTCCAGATACCACAGACCCCCCGCCGGGATCACGGCTGCGGCGGGCGGCAGGACCTCCACGTCCGGCACCAGGCGACCCAGCGGGTCCTGGCGCCAGGTGACGGTACCACTGCGCTCCTCTCCCGCAACGAGCGGGAACAAACGACCTTCTTCTTCATCACCGTACATGAGCCGCCCCGACGCCAGCAGGCGCGGCATCAGTTCTGTGCTGTGCGGCCCGTCCAGCGGGTAGGCACCGTAGACATGCTGGGGGTCGCGATGCATCCAGAGCATGCGCAGGATGGCGTGGTCATCCTCGTCGACGAAACGCGGCGGCTGCAGCAGTGCACGTTCCACGTTGTCCCAGTGCTCCAGCGGCTGGGTGATATCGCCTTCGCGGGTGCGATAGCCCTTGAGGAAGCTGACGCGCCAGGGTGCACCGTGGAAGCCGGGCGGTGCCAGCAGGTAAAGGAGCACCTGCGTACGGCTCGGTGCCTTTTTCCGTGCCGGTGCGGGGCGCTGTGCCGCCTGGAAGTCCTCGAGCCAGGACAGCACAGCGGGATTGACCGTCTCGGGTGATGAGCGCGTGCGCAGCGCCGCCAGCAGCACGGCGGCGGCATGCTTGCAATTCCAGCCCACCGGGCAAGTGCAGCGCGCATGCACGCCCGTGGCGGGCCCGCGTCGCCCGGCGTAGAACGTGATGGTGACGCGATAGGGCTCACCGGCCGTGCCCTGCACCTGTGCCGTGAGCCGCTGCGCCTGCACGGCAAGTTTGTCCACAGCGGCCGCATACGCCGCGCCCTTGCTGACTTGACGCGTACCGAGCCAGCGTTCCACGTCTTCGGTGGTATAGGGAGGCAGGCTCATGGGCGAGGGGCGGCGGGCTTGCAGCGCGCAGGCGCGAACAGGACAACGAAATGGGAGGACGATGGACGCATCAAACTTGGCGTGGGAGCGGCACAAACAACCCTAAAGCATACCAGTCCGGCACGTGATTGCGATCCTCCACCGGGGCAGCGGGTGGCCGTTACACCGCATGCACTGGCGCAGGAATGTCGGGTGTCGTCGTGGTGTGAAAACCAGGGGTGCGATGGCTACGTGTTTGGCGGCGGGAGCCCGCCTTCGGGCAACGTTGAATCCCTGGCAGGGTCGGCTCCGAGGCATCAGGAGCCGACCCCACTGCATCAACTCTGCTGAATACCTGCCACGTACCAGTTACCCTGGGCGCTGTCCCAGGCGTGGAGCACGTGCCAGATTTCGGAGAACTCCTGTACCGGGCCGTTCTCTTCCTCGCGGATGCCACCGAAAAACCGGATGCTTGCCACGGCGTCGTTACCATCGCGCTGCATACCCAGCAGTTCCGTGTCGAGGTAGACCACTTCTGTGTAATGACGTTCCTCACCACGGCTCAGGCGCTCGGCCTGCAAACTGGCGAATAACTCGGGTGTGGTGTATTCGGCGATGTCCTTCATGTCACCCTTGTCCCATGCGGCCTGCAGGCGAATGAAGTGAGTGCGCGCGCCCTGGGTGAAACTCTCTTCATCGAACCAGGCGGGTGCGTCAAAGCCGTTTTGCAGCGGGGTGTCCCCCACCACGGGACCGGCACTGCGAGCGGGCGTGAAGGCATCATCGCCGAAGCTTGGGCCTTGCGCAGTTCGCATTTGTGCAGGTGCCGGGCGGCGCAGGTTGCGCAGCAGCATCATGATGCCGAAGGCGATGGCCGCGAGCATGAGGATGTCCATGAACTGGATGCCCTCGAAGGCGTCGCCGAACAGCAGCGAGGCGAGCAGGCCACCGGCCACCAGTCCGGCGAGCGGACCGAACCAGCGGCTGGCGCCGCTCTTCGCCGCGCCTGCGGCGGGTGCGGCCTGGGCCTGGCGTGGCGCCGTGGCCGGGGGGGTGACGCTGCGCTTGGGCACGCTGTATTGCCGGCCCATGTTGCCACCGAAGCCCATGCGCTTGGCTTCGGCATCGTAGGGAAGCGCGACGAGAATCAGGGCGGCGAACAGCAGGGGAAGGGCGGCGGCAAGTTTTCGCATGCGGTAATCCTGTTGGCTTTGGGCAAAGCACCCATTGTCCCGGATTTCGACGCCGCTGTCTTGCCGGACGGCATACCCCGTATTCTGGTAAGATGCGCGGTTTTTTGGGGGCATGCCCTCATAACCATACATCCAGCAGGTAATTCCGTTTTGCTCACCACCGCCAACATCACCATGCAGTTCGGGGCCAAGCCCCTGTTCGAGAACATCTCCGTCAAGTTCGGCAACGGCAACCGCTATGGCCTCATCGGCGCCAACGGCTGCGGTAAGTCCACCCTGATGAAGATCCTGGGCGGCGATCTCGCACCCACCTCGGGCAATGTCTCGCTCGACCCCAACGAGCGCCTGGGCAAGCTGCGCCAGGACCAGTTCGCCTTCGAGCAGTACACGGTGATCGACACGGTGATCATGGGCCACACGGAACTGTGGGACGTGAAGCGGGAGCGCGACCGCATCTACTCGCTGGCCGAGATGAGCGAGGAGGACGGCATGAAGGTCGCCGACCTCGAGGTACGCTTCGCCGAGCTGGACGGCTACACCGCGGAATCGCGTGCCGGCGAACTGCTCATGGGCGTGGGTATCCCCGTGGAGCAGCACTTCGGCCCCATGAGCGCGGTGGCACCGGGCTGGAAACTACGCGTGCTGCTGGCCCAGGCGCTGTTCGCCGATCCGGACATCCTGCTGCTCGACGAGCCCACCAACAACCTGGACATCAATACCATCCGTTGGTTGGAAGGCGTGCTCAACGGGCGCAACAGCACCATGGTGATCATCTCCCATGACCGCCATTTCCTGAATTCGGTGTGCACCCACATGGCCGACCTGGACTACGGTGAGCTGCGTGTGTATCCCGGCAACTACGACGAATACATGACTGCCTCCACCCAGGCGCGCGAACGCCTGCTGGCCGACAACGCCAAGAAGAAGGCGCAGATCGCCGAGCTGCAAAACTTCGTCAGCCGCTTCTCCGCCAACGCGTCCAAGGCCAAGCAGGCCACCTCGCGCGCACGCCAGATCGAGAAGATCAAGCTGGAAGAGGTCAAGCCGTCCAGCCGCCAGAACCCCTTCATCCGCTTCAACCAGGAAAAGAAGCTGTTCCGCCTCGCCCTGGAAGTGGAAGGCCTTGCCAAGGGCTACGACAAACCGCTGTTCCGCGACCTGAACCTGATGGTGGAAGTGGGCGAGCGCATCGCCGTCATCGGTCAGAACGGCATCGGCAAGACGACGCTGCTGCGTTGCCTGGTGGGCGATCTGTCGGCCGATGCCGGCGTGGTGAAATGGTCTGAGAACGTGCAGATCGGCTACTTCGCCCAGGACCATGCGGCCGACTTTGCCAAGGACATGACCCTGTTCGAGTGGATGCGCCAATGGGCCAAGCCGCGCCATGACGAACAGTGGATCCGCGGCACGCTCGGGCGTCTGTTGTTCTCGTCGGACGAACTGGGCAAGTCCGTGAAGGTGATCTCCGGCGGCGAGCAGGGCCGCATGCTGTTCGGCAAGCTCATGCTCGAAGAGCCCAACGTGATGGTCATGGACGAACCCACCAACCACCTGGACATGGAATCCATCGAGTCGCTCAACCTGGCGCTGGAGAACTACCCGGGCACGCTCATCTTCGTCAGCCACGACCGCGAGTTCGTGTCCTCGCTCGCCACCCGCATCCTCGAAATCACCCCCGACGGCATCGTCGACTTCCGCGGCACCTATGACGAATACCTCGCCAGCCAGGGCATCGAGCCCGTGGTTGCGCGCGGCGTGATGGCGTAGGGGAGGGAGGACCACGGCGGGCACCGCAGGCGAGACAGCGTTCTGAATCTATTCCCTCCCCACGTGCCGCCTGGCGCGCCCGCAAGCCAGGTGGGAAGGGCGGGCCAGATGCAGCCGATTGCCCCCGACGGGCAGCGGCTGCGTTTGCATGGAGGGGCATGCCGCCGCTCAGGGGGCGCGCTGACGCCCTGCGCCTGTAGTCTCGCAACGTATCTGCGTCTGCCCTAGCCCGGTTTTTCCTGCACGCCTTTGCGCTGGATGTTTTCTTCTTCCTCTTCTTCCTGGATCGCGCGGCTGAAACTCTCCGTGGTGTAGCGCTCGAAGCGCAGGGTGTCGGACCAGTAGCCCGGCGGTAGGCCGGCCTTCATGCGGAGGTGGGCCAGGAACTGGTGCGGGTCCGGCAGTTGCTCCCATACGCTGGGCAGAAAGGTGCTGCAGCGTGAACCTTCTTTGAGGATCAATCCATCCCTGCCTGGGCGGAGGGCCGCCACGAGTTCCGCTTCGGAGTGCACGGCCAGCGGAATGGCGGGATTCAGGATGGCGATGGACAGCACGAGGGTGCCGAATTCCTCCGGCCGCACCGGAAGAAAACGCGGGTCTTCGAAGGCGGCTGCGAAGGCGTGGCGTGCCACATCTTCCACCAGTGGCCACTGCGCTTGCAGGCCACCGATGCAGCCGCGCAGTTCATCACCGCATTCCAGCGTAACGAAAGTGGCGCGCAGGGCACGCAGGGGCGCGGGATACGCGTCGCTGGCCACGCACAAGGGGCGGGCGTGGGTGAAGCCGTGGCGAATGGAATCTGCCGCCACGCACAGCAGGGTGGCGCGATGGCTGGGGGTGAGTCCGGTGGGAGACGGCACGCTAGAGGACATAGGCGCCGTAGCCCACTACGCGATCGCGCGGACCGGCGGTGTCGCCGGAGTTGCGCAGGTCCACGGTTTCGATGTGGAAGCCATGCTTGCGCGCAAGGTGCAGCAGACCCTGCAAGGGTGTGCGCCCGCAGGCGTTCTCATAATGCAAGGCCTCCAGGGAAAGGGACTCGATGGCGCGGCTGGTGGCTTCGTCCATGGTGCGCGCCGTCTGGTAATCGTGGTAGTGGCTCAGATCGGAACTGATGACCACCAGGGTTTCGGGTCCGCCCCAGACGGCCTCCAGCACCTGGGCCACTTCGTCCGGGTCGGCATCGCCCACCACCAGGGGGACCAGGGTAAAACGGCCCAGCATTTCCTGCAGGAAGGGCAACTGGACTTCGAGGCTGTGTTCGAGCTCGTGCGCCTGGTCCAGTTCGCGCACCTGGGGAAAGGCCAAGAGTGCCTGTGTGGCCGCGGTGTCCACCGGAATATCGCCCAGCGGTGTGCGAAAGAACTCCGCACTGGCGGTGGCTAGCCCACGGAATCCCACGCGGTGTGAAGGACCGAGCAGGACCACGCGGCGAATGGCATCGCGTGCCGCCGCCAGCCGGGCGTAGGCGCTGGCCGCCACCGGACCGGAGTAGATGTAGCCCGCATGGGGTACGATGATGGCCTTGGGCGCCGGCGCTTCGCTGCGGGCCTCGCCCAGATAGTGGTGGATCTCGGCGCGCAGGATCTCCGGGTCGGCGGGGTAGAAGGTTCCGGCCACGGCCGGTTTGCGAATCACGGGCATCATGTCTCCTTGCTTCGACTGCAACGCTGCCGGCGCGTCGTGGTCGAAAGCTGGGTTCGGACCTGTCTGTAATGATGAATCAATCCATGGACAACATCGATCCCCGCAACATCGCACCCACCCGCTGGTGGCACGCCCTCGCCGACGGGCGGGTGCAGTGCGACCTTTGCCCGCGCTATTGCAAACTGCATGAGGGCCAGCGCGGTCTGTGCTTCGTGCGCGGTAACCTGGACGGCAAGGTGGTGCTCACCAGCTATGGCCGCTCCAGCGGCTTCTGCGTGGACCCCATCGAGAAGAAACCGCTCAACCACTTCCTGCCGGGCACGCCCGTGCTGTCATTCGGCACGGCGGGCTGCAATCTGGCCTGCAAGTTCTGCCAGAACTGGGACATGAGCAAGTCCCGAGACATGGACACACTCATGGATCAGGCCAGCCCCGAGGCCATCGTCCGAGCCGCGGAAAGGCTGGGCTGTCGCAGTGTGGCCTTTACCTACAACGATCCCGTGATTTTCCATGAATACGCCATTGACGTGGCCCGCGCGTGCCGGGAGCGTGGCATCAAGTCGGTGGCGGTGACCGCCGGCTACGTATGCGCCGGGCCGCGCAATGAGTTTTATGCCCACATGGACGCGGCCAACGTGGACCTGAAGGCGTTCACCGACGCGTTCTACGTGAAACAGACCGGCGCGCATTTGCAGCCGGTACTCGACAATCTGGTCTACATCAAGCATGAGACCGGCGTCTGGCTGGAACTTACCACGCTGCTCATTCCCGGTTTCAACGATTCCGACGAGGAACTGGAGCGCATGACGCGCTGGGTCGTCGAGGCCCTGGGGCCCGAGGTGCCCATGCACTTTACGGCCTTCCATCCGGACTGGAGAATGCGGGACGTGCCGCCCACACCGGTCGCGACCCTGATCCGTGCCCGCCGCATCGCGCTGCAGAACGGGGTGCGCTACGCCTACACGGGCAATGTGCACAACCTGGACGGTGACGCCACCTTCTGCCATCACTGTGGCCGCAAGCTGGTGCAGCGCGACCGGTATGTCATCTCGGCGTGGCATCTCACCAGGGACGGCCGCTGTCCCGACTGCGGAACGCCCTGTGCCGGCGTGTTCGGACCGGGCGCAGGGGATTGGGGTGCGAGGCGCATGCCGGTGCACCCGGGAGACTTCGAGTCCCTGTAGGCACCACACCCCGTGGCGATGCGGCGGCGGGTGACAGCGAAATCGCCGCGGGGCCCGGTTGCTGCAATTCGCTATAATGCCCGACCCGTTCCGTCCGGCAATCGTCCCATGACCGCAGAAAAAGTACGTATTGGCATCCTCACCGTGTCCGACCGCGCCAGCCGCGGCGAGTACAAGGACGAAGGCGGCCCCGCCATCGAGGCTGAACTCGGCCGGATTCTTGCCACGCATTGGGAGCCGGTGGCACGTATGATCCCCGACGAACAGCCGCTGATTGAGCAGGCGCTGGAGGATCTGTGTGACAGGGAAGGCTGCTGCCTGGTGGTGACCACCGGCGGCACCGGCCCCGCGCTGCGCGACATCACGCCCGAGGCGACGGAGGCCGTGTGTGACAAGGTCCTGGACGGCTTCGGTGAACAGATGCGTGCCGTGTCGCTCAAGGTGGTGCCCACCGCCATCCTGTCGCGCCAGATCGCCGGCGTCCGCGGTCAATCGTTGATCATCAACCTGCCGGGCAAGCCCTCGGCTATCGCTGATTGCCTGCAAGCGGTGTTTCCCGCGGTGCCCTATTGCATCGATCTCATCGGCGGGCCATACCTCGAGACCCATCCCGAGGTGTGCCAGGCCTTTCGTCCCAAGCACGCACGCAAACCCGGGGCCTGAGCGATGCCCGATATCGAGGAAGCCGTCCAGGACCTGCGTACGGTGCGCGATTTCGTACGCTGGGGCATGAGCCTGTTCAAGGCTGCGGATCTGCACCATGGCCATGGCATGCCCAGTGCCCTGGACGAGGCGGCCTACCTGGTATTGCATGCGCTGCACCTGCCGCCCGATCTGCACGACAGCTGGTTCGATGTGCGCCTGACGCACAGTGAACGTCGTTCCGTCGCGGCACTGCTCGCACGGCGCGTACGTGAGCGCCTGCCGGCGCCCTACCTCACGGGCGAGGCCTGGTTCGCCGGTCTACCATTCCACGTAGACCAGCGCGTGCTGGTGCCCCGTTCGCCCATTGCCGAACTCATCGAAAACCGTTTCGAACCGTGGGTGGATTCCACGCGGGTGGAGCGCATCCTGGACCTCTGCACGGGCAGCGGCTGCATTGCCGTGGCCTGCGCCGCGGCCTTCCCGGACGCGGCCGTGGACGGCAGCGACATCTCTGCCGATGCACTGGCCGTTGCCGCCGCCAATGTGGAGCGCCACCACATGGGCGGGCAGGTGCGGCTGGTGCAGTCGGATCTGTTTTCGGAGTTGCATGGCGAGCGCTATGACGTCATTGTGAGCAATCCTCCCTACGTGGATGCAGTGGACATGGCGGCCCTGCCGCCCGAGTTCCGGCACGAGCCGCAGGGCGCGCTCGCCGCCGGTGAGGACGGGCTGGACCTGGTGCGCATCATTCTGAGCCAGGCCGCTGACCACCTTATGCCGGGGGGCATCCTGGTGGTGTAGGTGGGCAACAGCGCGGCGGCACTCGAGGAGGCATTTCCGGAGGTGCCGTTCACCTGGCTGGAATTCGAGCGCGGCGAAGCAGAGGTATTCCTGCTCGATGCGCAACAGTTGCAGGAATACCGGGCATTGTTCGCCGCCTGAGCCGCGATTGCCCCGCCGTGCGAACATCGCGGCCGGGGCACCCTTCGGGCATAAATCCGCCACCATAAGAACAATCCGGTCCTGTGCCGGTCTGAAAAAAAAGCGCACGCCGCCACGCCCTTTTCTGGCGGCAACGAGGTGAAAAGCCGTGACCATGAACCAGACCATCGTCTTCGATGAAGCCCTGATCAAGCGCTACGACAAGTCCGGGCCGCGCTATACCTCGTATCCCACCGCCCCACAGTTCCACGTCGGCTTCGGCGAAGCCGAGTACACGGCCATTGCCAGGGCAACCAACAGCGAAGCGGCCAAGCGCCCGCTATCGCTGTATTTCCACATCCCGTTCTGTGACACGGTCTGCTACTACTGCGGCTGCAACAAGGTGGTCACCAAAGACCGCACCCGCAGCAGCCCATACCTGGAGCGCCTGTTCAAGGAAATCGCGATGCAAGGCGCGCTGTTCGACAACGACCGTACGGTCGATCAGTTGCACTGGGGCGGCGGCACACCCACCTTCATCAGCCACGAGGAAATGACCGCCCTGATGGACACCACGCGCAAGCATTTCCGCTTGCGCGACGACGACACGGGCGAGTATTCCATCGAGATCGACCCGCGCGAGGTGAAGAAGGACACCATTGCCGTGCTGCGTTCGCTCGGCTTCAACCGCATGAGTCTGGGCGTGCAGGACTTTGACCCACGCGTGCAGAAAGCGGTGAACCGCATCCAGAGCGAGGAAGAGACCATGTTCGTGCTGCAGTCGGCGCGCGACACGGGTTTCAAATCCATTTCCATCGATCTGATCTACGGCCTGCCGTTCCAGAGCGTGGACAGCTTCGGCATGACCCTGGACAAGATCCTGGCCATCTCGCCCGATCGCCTGTCGGTGTTCAATTACGCGCACCTGCCGGAGCTGTTCAAACCCCAGCGCCGCATCAATGCCGACGATCTGCCTTCGCCGCAGGAGAAGCTCAATATCCTGCACATGACCATCGAGCGGCTCACCGCCGCCGGTTACGTCTACATCGGCATGGACCACTTCGCCAAGCCCGGAGACGAACTGGCCGTGGCCCAGCGCGAAGGCACGTTGTACCGCAATTTCCAGGGCTACAGCACCCACGCCGATTGCGACCTCATCGGCCTGGGCGCCACCTCCATCGGCCAGGTGGGGCGCAGCTATGCGCAAAATCTCAAGGAACTGGAGGAGTATTACGCCGCTATCGACGCCGGCAAGCTGGCAGTGTTCCGCGGCGTCGAACTCACCGACGACGACGTGCTGCGCCGCGAGGTGATCACCCAGCTCATCTGCCACTTCCATCTGGACAAGGCGGCGGTGGGCAAGCGCTTCGGCATCGATTTTGACAGCTATTTCGCCAGCGAACTGAAGGACCTGGAAGGCATGCAGGCAGACGGACTGTTGACCCACACCGCCGGTGCCATCGACGTGCACCCCGTGGGCAAGCTGCTCATCCGCAACATCTGCATGACGTTCGATCGGTATCTGCGCGAGAAGCGGGACCAACGATTCTCGAAGGTGATCTGAGCAGGGGCAAACCCTGGATTCACGGCGACGGCCCCTTGCTCTCGTGGCGGCGCAACTCGGTGACGTTGACCAGGAGTTCCTCGTAGAGCTTGCGGCGTTCGCTTTCGACGCGCAGATGTTCGGTCATGTCGTGTGCAGTGGCGATCACACCTATCAATTCGCCCTGTGCGCTGTGGTGCACGGTGGCTTTGATGCGGGTAGGAATGATGCGCCCATCGCGAGCGACGACGTCGACGGGAAAATCGTGCAGGTGTCCCTGCGCCAATACCTGTTGGAACCCATCCATGGCGTGGTTGACATCCTTGCAGTATCTGGTGAAATGGGTGCCAAGGGCCAGCGAGCGCGGGTAGCCGAACAGGGTCTCGGCAGCGACATTGACCTCCGTTATGCGGCCCAGTACGTCGATAGCGACGAATGCGTCGGGATTGGCTTCGAGTAGGCCGCGGACGTAAATGGCGGTATCGGCCAGGTACTGACGCGCTCTCACCTTGTCCGTGACGTTGATCAGCAGGAAGAGCAGTCCTTCCACGTTGCCGTCATCGTCCTTGACCGGCTCCAGTGCCCAATCCCAGTAGGAGCCCCCCGCTCCGGATGATGTGGTAGTGAAACGGCCTCTCGAGATGGAGAAACGCTCACCCGTTTCAATCACGCGCTTGAAGATCGCCTCGTTTTCTTCGTTTGGATAAAGCGCGAAGTGATTTTTCCCCACGAAATCGTCAGGCCGTCGCCCGTCAGCGTTGGCATAGGCCCGATTTACCCAGAGGAAATTGCAGGCGGCATCCAGGTAAGCGACCAATACATGGATGCCGGAAAACCCCTTCTCCAGGATGTCGAGGATCTCTGTCGGATTCATGGCACCCATCGGCGTTTGCTGCGAGTATAGGCACGGAAGCTGTGAGGGCTGGTCGCATCGGCTGGCGGTGTGTCGTGGTGCCGTGGTTTGCCTGAGCCACGCATCAGGCTAAGATCTGCGGCTTCGCCTGCAACGGAAAGTCCCTCGTGCAACGTCTTCTGATCCTGTTCCCGCTCCTTCTCCTGCATGCCTGCACCAGTGCCCCTGCATCCGCCCAGGATCCGATGCTGCGCGCGCTGGTGGAGCCGCTGGTGGTACTGGCCGGTGCGCGGGTCCCGGAGGTGTCGCTGCCCGCTGATGCACAGGCCGACTTGAGCACGGTGGCGATCGCTGCCGGGGACATGTCCGAGCTTCAAGCGATCCTGCGCGATGCCTCGGCGAAGATTGCACCCGCAGTGCGTGGTCATGTGACGGACACCCTGGAACGTTTCAGCAAACTGGAACTCGTGACGGCGGAAGCCGCAGCGAGCAGCGTGATCATCGATGCAGTACGCGTGGGGTTTGAGCGAGGCGGTTACCCGCGTGACAGCCTGGCACTCAGTGTCTTGTTGCAGGTGCAGTGGTCCCGGGGCGGACAGGTGATCGTGGAGCGTCCGTTCAGTTATCGCAGCAGTGAGCGTCCTGCCGATGCCTGGGATGCATCCGCCATCGCGGCCGCATTGAAGGCCGCCAATGCCGAGTTGGGCGAGCGCATCGCCGAGGAACTGTTTATGCCCGGTGGGATGGCCCGTGCCGTGGGTGGTGCCTGTGGCCTGCAGTGGATTGCGCCGAGACGGTTGTATCGCCCGCAGTTGGGGGCATCGCCTGCGGAATGGAACCGTTTCATCCTGCTCGATACGCTCACGCCCACCCTCATCTGGGAGCCGCTCACGGAACATGCGTGGCGTGCCGGGGCCGAGGCGGTGGCCGAGACCGCGCGCGAAGTACGCTATGACCTGCGCCTCTGGCAGGTACTGCCCGGGGTGGTGCCGCTCCTGGTGTACGAGCGCCAAGGCCTCACCGCTACGGAGCACACCATCGAGATGCCGCTGCGAGCCGGTACGAAGTATTTCTGGAGCGTGCGTGCCCGCTTTACCGCGCCGGACGGCAGCACCCGCGTCACCACGTGGGGCCGGTTCCGATTGCCCTACGCGGCGGTAGGCGCCGCCACCGGCGCAGGGCAGGGGGTGGTGCGCGATCCCTGCCTCCTGGACTTCATGACCGAGCCCAACTACTACCGCTTTGCCACACCCGCGAAGCAGGCTGAATAGTGGGTGCACCACAGGGTTTCCGCCGGCGCACCTCATAAGCCGGGTGATTGCCAGCGTTGTGGCACCGCATTAGGGTAGGCACCTGATGAAACGCCTCCTGTTCCTGTCGCTGCTCGTCGCCAGTTGGTTGCTTCCCGCCACCGCGGTCGCGGCCGCTGCGCCCAAGGTCGATCTGCATTTCTTCTGGTCGCAGACCTGCCCCCATTGTCAGGACGCACTGCCCTTCGTGCAGGAACTGGCTGCACGCCATGCCTGGCTGCGGCTCCACTCCCATGAACTCACAGCAAGCCGCGCCAACGTGCAGCGCTATGTGGAGATGGCGGGCGCGCTCGGGCAGCAGGCGAAGTCGGTGCCGGGCTTCATCTTCTGCGGTGAAATGCACGTGGGCTACGACTCACCGGCAGGCGTCGGCCGTTTCTTGGAGCAGCGCCTGCTCGCCTGCCATGATGCCCTGACCGCCGGCGCGGTACCCGCACCCGCGCCGACACCCAAGGACGTTGCACCAGGCGCGGAGGTGTCACTGCCCGTGCTGGGTACGGTGGACGTGGCAAACTGGTCGCTGCCCCTGGTGACCATGGTCATCGCCGGCCTGGATGCATTCAACCCCTGCGCCTTTTTCGTGTTGCTATTCCTGCTCAGCCTGCTTACCCACGAGCGTACTCGTACGCGCATGCTGGTGATCGGCGGGGTGTTCGTACTGTTTTCCGGGTTGGTGTATTTCCTGCTCATGTCCGCCTGGCTCAATGTGTTCCTCATCGCCGGCGAACTGCGTCTGGTGACTTTGGCGGCGGGGCTGCTTGCGGTGGGTATGGCGTTGGTGAACATAAAGGACTACGTCTGGTTCAAGCGCGGCATCTCGCTTTCCATTCCCGAGCGTGCCAAGCCGCGGCTGTTCGAACGCATGCGCCGCCTGTTGCGGGCCGACAGTTGGCCCGTGATGCTCGCAGGTGCGGTGACGCTTGCCATCGTGGCCAACAGCTACGAGGCCCTGTGTACGGCCGGATTCCCCATGGTGTACACGCGCCTGCTCACGCTGCAGCAACTCCCCACATCCGGTTATTACGCGTATCTCGCCTTTTACAATCTGGTGTACGTACTACCGCTCATGCTCATCGTGCTCGGCTACGTGTATACCCTCGGCTCACGCAAGCTGAGTGAGTTGGAGGGGCGTGTGCTCAAGCTGGTCTCGGGGGTGATGATGCTGGGACTGGGTGGTGTGCTCCTGTTCGCACCGGAAGGCCTCAACAACCCGCTGCTCGCCCTCGCGCTGCTCTTCCTTGCCGTGGCCGCCGGCGCCTTCGCCTGGTGGCGTGAGCGCCGCGCCGGGGAGTGATAATGCGGAGGCGCGGAGGTGAAGTCCGCCAATGAACGGAAATGAACCCGAAAAGGAGGCATGGGGCGGGCGGTGTCCGCCTTCACCCCGCGCGGCAAGACGCTGAAAGAATTCAACACGGAACCACAGAAAACACGGAGATCGCACAATCTCCGTGGCCTCCGTGACGAATAGTGATTTCTCGGCGTCCTCCGCGCCCTCCGCGTTATCACTCCCCGTGTGACGTACGCGCCCGCTATTCTTGTGCTAAGCAGACGCGGGCCGTGCTTGGCAGGCGCCGAGGAGGTGGTGGTATGAAAACCGTGATCGTGGGAGGCGTGGCCGGGGGTATGTCCACTGCCGCGCGGCTGCGGCGCCTGGACGAATCGGCCGAGATCGTGGTGTACGAGCGCGATCCCTACGTGTCTTTCGCCAACTGCGGCCTGCCTTACCATATCAGCGGCGATATCCCGGATCGC
This sequence comes from Thiohalomonadaceae bacterium, assembly GCA_041677345.1. GTDB lineage: Bacteria > Pseudomonadota > Gammaproteobacteria > Thiohalomonadales > Thiohalomonadaceae > JALOAT01. Next base: position 2,425 of record JBAYQE010000020.1, on the reverse strand, counting down.
AACAGGCTTTTCGTGGTGACGCCGAAGGACCTGGAACATACGCTGGCGCTGACCGTGCGTACTCAGCACGAGGTCACTGGCATCGACCGGGCGCGCAAATGCGTGCGGGTATTCGACCATGCCACGGGGCGCACCTTCGAGGATACCTACGACAAGCTGGTGCTGGCACCCGGTGCCAGTCCCGTCCGGCCGCCGCTGGCGGGTGTGAATCACCCACGTATCCACACCCTGCGCAACATCCCCGACATGGACGCCATCAAGACCGAGGTGGAGCAGGGTGCCTTCAGCGCCTTGGTGGTAGGCGGTGGCTACATCGGCCTTGAGATGGCGGAAGCCTTGCGTCGTCGTGGCGTACGCGTGGATCTGATCGAACGCTCCGATCAGCTCATGCAGAACCTGGACCCGGAGATGTCCCGCGATATCGCCTACCACATGGAAAGCTTCGGTGTGAACGTCCACCTCGGCACTGCGGTGCGGGAATTCCGCGATGCGGATGGTCGTGTGGAAGTGGTGCTGGCAGGCGGTGCGCGCCTCATCACAGATATGGTCCTGCTTGCGGTGGGCGTGCATCCCGAGAACGAACTGGCCAAAACCGCAGGCCTTACCATCGGCATGCGCGGTGGTATCACCGTGGACGAGCACATGCGCACCTCCGACCCCGACATCTACGCGGTGGGCGATGCCGTGGAAGTACGTGACGCCACCACGGGGGAGATGGCGCTCATCCCGCTGGCCGGGCTGGCCAACCGCCAGGGCCGTATCGCTGCCGATCATATTGCCGGCCGTCCGAGCGCCTTTCACGGCGCACTGGGGACGTCGGTGATCAAGGTATTCGAGATGACTGCCGGCGGTACCGGTGCATCAGAGAAGGCGCTGCGCCGCATGCACATGTCTTACACCAAGATCTATATCCACCCCAACGGCCATGCGAGCTATTACCCCGGCACGCACCCCATGCACCTCAAGCTGTTGTTCACGCCCAAGGAGGGCCGGCTGCTGGGTGCGCAGGTGGTCGGCTTCGACGGCGTGGACAAACGGCTCGACGTACTCGCCACGGCACTGCGGGCCGGCATGACGGTGTATGACCTGGAAGACCTCGAACTCGCCTACGCACCACCCTACGGCGCAGCCAAGGACCCGGTGAACATGGCCGGGTTCGTGGCTGCCAATGCCCTGCGCGGGGACGTGGATGTGTGGTATGCGGAGGAGTACCCGGACCTGCCCGATGATGCCGTGCTGGTGGATCTGCGCAGTGCGCGCGAATACACAGGCTGGCATATCCCCAAGTCCGTCAACGTGCCGCTTGGCGACCTGCGTGACCGTCTGCCGGAGTTGGAGGCGCACAAGGGGCGGCCGCTGTATGTCTACTGCCTGAGCGGGTTCCGCAGCTATGTGGGGGCGCGCGTGCTACGCCAGCACGGTTTCGATCGTGTGAGCAATCTCAGCGGCGGTCTCAAGACCTTCATCGCGTTCCACCGCAATCCGCTCACCTCCGCCCAACCGGGTGTGCCGTTTGAGTCTCACGCCGAGGACCGCCTGGCCGAGAGCGGCCGCATCCCGGTGGCATAGCGGTCGGCCGCCAGCCAGCGTTGCCGGTGCATGCCGTTGCCCACGGGGTCCGGTCTAAGCTTATGGGAGATGATCCGACCATGCGAGGTGAGCCATGGATATTCAGGAAGTCTCCCGCACCATTCATGACGGCCTGGAGCATAGTGACGTCAGCAAGCTCATGTCCCTTTACGACGACGATGCCGAATTGCGGCTCATCGACCACAACCACCCGCCCAGCTCGCCGTGCATCCTTTCCGGCAAGCAGGCCATTTCCGAGTATTTCAACGATGTGCTCAGCCGGCCTTTGAAACATCGCGTGGAAGACGAGGTCATGGGCGACAGCCACATGGCCTACACCGACAGCTGTGAATACCCCGACGGCTCCAAGGTGTTCACGTCGTCCATGCTGACCCTGAAGGACGGCAAGATCGTCAAGGAAGTGGACGTGCAGGCCTGGGACGAAGTGGCTCCGTCTTGAAGCGTTGAAAGGCATTAACACGGGGGACACGGGGAAAACCTGTTTCTTCTGAGGGGCGGCCTCAGGCCGCGACTTGCCTTCCAAGCCATGTGTCGCCGCCTGAGGCCGCCCCCACACGAGGAATGGATTTCCCCGTGTTCGCCGTGTTCAGGCTTTTCTCCCCCGCGCGCAGGCAGGCGGAAACCGCTACAATGCCGCCCCATGTCTGGAAACTCCATCGGCAAGCTTTTCACTGTCACCACCTTCGGCGAGAGCCACGGGCCGGCGCTGGGCGCCATCGTGGACGGTTGTCCGCCCGGACTCGAAATCACCGAGGCCGAGCTGCAGGTCGACCTGGACCGGCGCAAGCCCGGTACCTCGCGCCACACCACCCAGCGGCGTGAGCCCGACCAGGTG
>JBAYQE010000019.1:0-35520 GCA_041677345.1 Thiohalomonadaceae bacterium | reverse complement strand
TCTTCGTATTCGTCTTCCACCCAGTCGCCGCGGGCGTGGGAGCCGAAGAGGATGATCATTTCCACGTCCTGGTGGGCGCGGATGGTTTCGACGATGCGGCGCAGTTCGGCCTGTTTGTGGGATGGGAGGTGCTTGGGGCGGGTCTTCATCTTGTACCAGGGCGAGGGGCCGCGGGTGTCCTCGTAGCTGTGTTCCATCACGGGGCCTCCTGTTCCATTGTGTGGCGGGCGCCAGCGTTTTGCAGTTCCTCGGTGGCCGTTTCGAGGCGGACGGCGAGGTCGTGCAGCACTTGGGCGAAGGCGCCGCGGTCCACGTCCTGGAGGTCGGGCCCGGCCAACATCAAGTCGGCAAGCAGTCGCATGTAACCGGCGATCAGGTCGAGCCGGCCCGTGATTGCATGGTGTCTTTCCATGTTCGTTCTCCTGACATTGCGTTCCGTGTGCCCGGGAACCCCTCCGTGTGGCTTCGCAGGCACTGCGTTCCTTTGTCAGGTGCGGCGGGCTTGTTTCCCGTGAGGGTGTTGTATTCCGCCCGCGCCCGGGTTCGACTTCACCGGGCGTCCGGCCGCCTGAGACGGGTCGATGGTAGCGCGGGGGCAAGGAGGGTGGAAGGGGAGTGTCGCTCTGATGCTGGAGTGGTGGGGGCGTTAGAGGGTGTTAGGGTCTCGGTTGTTGCGACTGGGGGACTAGCCGTAGCGGCGTCTTCTGGCCGAGCCTGTCACGTAGGCGCTACGCGCCAACGTGACCTACGGGGGAAAGCGGGTGATGTCGGGGGGGGCAGTTCGCGTCGAGGCCGGGATTGAATCGCGAGCGGAAGCACCCTTCGGGCATAAACTCGCTCCCACACCCCACACACTGGTGGAAAGGAAGGCCTGTAGGAGCGGCCTCAGGCCGCGATGGTTTCTTCACGCGGCAATCGCGGGCTGGGCCCGCTCCTACAGAGGAGCGCTGTTATTTCAGCGCTTCTTTCACGAACGCCGGCTGCGCCATGGCGGCGCGGTGGATGGCCGGCGTGTAATAGCGCGTCTTGAAGGGGCGGTTGGCGGCATCCTGTTCGCGGAAGTCGCTCACGGCCTTGTCCTTGGTGGCGACGGTGACGGTCCACCAACCCGACGGATAGGTGCACTGCTGGAAATGCAGGCTGGCCACGTCCTGGAAACCCACGGCGCGCGCGGTGGCGTGATAGTGCTTGATGAGCTCCAGGTGGAACAGCGGCGATTCGGACTGGCCCACCATGACGCCCGAGGGCGAGAGCACGCGGTGGCAGTGGCGGAAGAAGTCTTCCGAGAACAGCACGGCCGCCGGGCCTTCCGGATCGGAGCCGTCCACGATGATCACGTCGTAGCTGCCGGTGGCGGCGGACTCCACCCAGCGGATGCCGTCCTCGAAGAAGAACTGGGCGCGCGGGTCGCCGTTGGACTCGGTGAGGTCGGGGTAAAACATTTCGGCGACGCGGGTGACGCGCTCGTCGATCTCCACCATGTGGACTTCCTTCACCCCGGGGTGCTTGAGCACCTCGCGCAGGGTGCCGCAGTCGCCGCCGCCCACGATGAGCACGCGCTCGGGGTTCTTGTGGGTGAACAGGGCCGGGTGGCTGATCATCTCGTGGTAGATGAAGTTGTCACGGTCGGTGACCATCACCAGGCCGTCGAGGGTGAGCAGCTTGCCGAAGGTTTCGGTCTCGAACACCTCGATGCGCTGGAAGCGCGACTTTTCCTCGTGCAGCTTGCGCACGAGCTTGAGGGAGATGGCGGATTTCTCGCCGGGCCATTCTTCGGTGAACCAGCCGTCAACCTGGATTGTCATGAAACCACTCCGTCACTTGGGGCCAGGGGGGATTGTGGCGTGCGATAATACGGTTCCGCCGCCCCCTTTGCCATTGCAGAGACAGAAATGAGCGCTGCCAACAAACCCTGGACCCTCGATCGCGCCCGAGCCACGTACGGTATCCGCGGCTGGAGCGAGGGGTATTTCGACGTGAACGAGCGCGGCGAACTGGTGGCGCGCCCGCGGCGTGATGCGAGCGGCCCGGAGATCGCGCTGGTGGACGTGGCCAATGCGGCGCGCGCGCAGGGCCTCAGCCTGCCGGTGCTGGTGCGTTTCGCCGACATCCTGCGCGACCGCGTGGACACCCTGGTGAACGCCTTCACCTCGGCCATGGCCGCGGACGGCTACCAGGGCCGCTACACGGCGGTGTATCCCATCAAGGTGAACCAGCAGCGCTCGGTGGTGGAACAGATCCTCGCCCACGGCGACGACCGTGTGGGCCTGGAGGCGGGCAGCAAGCCTGAACTCATGGCCGTGCTGGCCCTGTCGAAGCCGAACGGTGTAGTGGTGTGCAACGGCTACAAGGACCGCGAGTACATCCGCCTGGCCCTCATCGGCCGGCGCCTCGGCCACCGCGTGTACATCGTGGTGGAGAAGATGTCCGAGCTGGACCTGATCCTGGAGGAGTCGGCCTGCCTGGGCGTGTCGCCCCTGCTCGGGGTGCGCGTGCGGCTCGCATCCATCGGCGCCGGCAAGTGGCAGAACACCGGCGGTGAGAAATCCAAGTTCGGCCTCTCCGCCACCCAGGTGCTCGACGTGGTCGCGCGCCTGCGCGAGGCCGGGCGGCTCGATACCCTGCAACTACTCCACTTCCATCTCGGTTCCCAGATCGCCAACATCCGCGACATTCAGGCCGGTATCCGCGAGGCGGCGCGCTTCTACGCGGAGATGCACGCCATGGGCGTGGCGGTGCGCGTGGTCGACGTGGGCGGTGGCCTCGGCGTGGACTATGAAGGTAGCCGCTCGCGCAGCGAGTGCTCCATGAACTACACCGTGGGCGAGTATGCCCACAACGTGGTGCACATCCTCTCCGAAGTCTGCGCCGACCACGCCCTGCCCTGCCCCGACATCATCAGCGAGTCGGGCCGCGCCCTCACCGCCCATCACGCGGTGCTGGTGGCCAACGTCACCGACGTGGAATACGCGCCGGACGGTGCGGCGGCGACCGCGCCGGGCGAGGACGAGCCCGCCGTGCTGCACGACCTGTGGGCCGCTCTGCAGGCCCTGCCGGCGCGTTCGGCCATCGAGGTCTACCACGATGCCGTGCATGCCGTGGGCGAGGCCCAGGCCATGTACACCCACGGCATGCTGTCCCTGGAGCAGCGCGCCCGCGCCGAGCGTCTGTACTCCGCCGTGTGCCGGCGCGTGCGCGACCTGCTCGACCCCAAGGTGCGCGCCCACCGCGAAATCCTGGACGAACTGAACGACAAGCTCGCGGACAAGTACTTCCTCAATTTCTCCGTGTTCCAGTCGGTGCCCGACGTGTGGGGCATCGATCAGGTGTTTCCCATCGTGCCCCTGCACCGCTTGCACGGGGCGCCCGAGCGCCGCGGCGTGATCCAGGACCTCACCTGTGACTCCGACGGCCGCATCGATCACTACGTGGGCCGCGACGGTGTGGAAAGCACCCTCCCCCTGCACGACTGGCAAAGCGGGGATGAATATCTGATCGGCTTTTTCATGGTCGGCGCCTACCAGGAAATCCTCGGCGACATGCACAATCTGTTCGGCGATACCGATGCCGTGAACGTGGTACTGGAAGGGGACGGTTACCACCTGGAATCCACGCACCGCGGCGATACGGTGGACGGGCTGCTGCGCTATGTGAGCTTTACACCGGAGGTGTTGCTGGAGGCCTATCGCACCAAGGTGGCTGCCGCCGATCTGGCAGAGGCGGAGCGTGCCTTGTTTCTGGACACCCTGGCCGACGGCCTCACCGGGTACACCTACCTGGAAGCTTGAGTGGCATGGCCGGCGCAAGCGATGGCAACGGAACAGGGACAGGGGCCGCGGTGAGCGCCAAGTTCAAGTTTCGCGCCGCCGATGCCTTTGTGTATGTCGACACCTACCGGCGCCACATCCTCTACCCGGCCGCGCGCGTGCAGACCGATCTGAATCGCGCGCGCGATCAGTTGATCGATCCCAAATCCAATCTCTCTCCCACGCGACTGTATGCCGAGCTGCGCGCCCTGGAACACGCGCTTGCGTTCGTGACCCGGCGCGAGGAGCCCGGCCTGGTGGTGTTGGGCGAGTCCGAGGAAGACACCGCGTCCCTGGCCGCCAACGCCACCGGCGGCAAGAGCGCCAAACAACTGGCCCATGATCTGCGGGTGTGCGAAGAGCACAGTGAATCACTGGAGCTTTCCCTCAAGCAGTACAAGCAGCGCGAGCAAGAGCTCAGCACGGAGCTGCAGGCCCGGGAACAGTACATCGCCCGCCTCAAACTTCGGCTGGAGACCAGCCAAAACACCGTCACCGTGCTGTCCGCAGCGCTGGCCGTGGCGGCTGTGGTGCTTGCGCTGGTGCTGCTTCTCTAGCCGAGTGCACCGGCATCCGTAGGAGCCCACACCGTGGGCGAATGCCTTTCCCGTCGCAGGCGGTCATCGACACGCTGTTCGCCCACAATGTGGGCTCTTACGACGCCGTTGGCAGGCGTCGTAGGTCACGTTGGCGCGCAGCGCCTACGTGACAGCGGTTGGTGAAGCCGCGTTTTGTCACTTAGCGCTTCGCGCAACCTGACCTACAAGAGCGACGAGAAGATTCGTCCCTTCTCCCTCCGGGATTTATGCCCCGAACGGGGTAGAAGGACAGGATGAGGGGATCAATAAACCAGGGGAACGCAGGGCAACAAAAAAGGGCATCCTGCCCTGTCGTTGCGCCGTCCCGCGCGGGATGACTCAGAACTTGAACTGCACGCCGGCGGAGAGGTGGTTGATGTCTTCGTCCATACGGGTGTATTCGGCGACGAGGTTCAGACGCGGGGTCAGGTCGTAGATGCCGCCGACGCCGAAGCTCACGTTGAACTCGTCGTCGAGGCCCGAATCCCCGCCTTCGTCATCGGCACTGATGTACACGCCGCCCAGCCTGCCGCGCAGCGCGAAGTCCTGGCCCAAGGGGAGCGCGTAGACGCCATAGGCGCCGAACGACCAGTACGACAGTTCGATGTCGTCACCCGCCCCTTCCGCCTCCGCGTCGCTGATTGTGGTGGTCAGCTCGCCTTCCAGGTAGAAGTTCGGCGCGATGTTCTTGCCGGCCGTGAGCGCCAGGGCAAGCGCCTCATCGAAGTCGTCCACGTCGGCCCATACCAACTGGCCCGTGAAGTAATCGATGACACCGCCGCCGGTCTGTTGCGCCAGGGCGGGCGCCGCAGCCAGGCCGAGGGCTGCACTCGAAGCGAGAACCAACAAGGGCTTTTTCATGGGGCTCTCCTCACTGAGGTCCATGGGGTGCACCTATGGTGAGCGTAGTGACGGGTGTAAGGGCTCACTATGGCGGAAATGGTGGAGCGGGCGTGGGTGGGCTGGCGAGGCAGGCTCATCGGGAGCCCGAGAGCGAGGTGGCCGGTGTACTAACACTATGTCAGGGCAGCGGGAAACGGGGTGTTTCTCGCCGCCGTCGGTGTTGCCGGGGTAACCGGAAGCTTGCAGTGGCTGAGGTGGCAGGGGCGCGGGGAACGACGGGCATCATCCCGTCGCCCCCCGACGCGCCCGGCTCCGTTTAGAAGTGGAGTTGGACGCCGGCCGAGAGATGGTTGAGGCCGATGTCGTCGCCGTCGGCGTCGATTTCACCCAGATACGTGAACTCGCCCACGAAGGAAAGATTGGTGGCATAGCGATACGCCACACCGGCACCGAAGCTCAGGCCCACATCGTCTTCGTCCCGGCCGTTGGCGTAGGCCTTCAGCAGGCGCAGCCCGGCACGCGCGCGAGCGGTGAGGCGATCATTCAGGGGAAAACTCATGACGCCGTAGCCACCCAGGGTCCAGTAGGAAAGGCTCACGTCGCGCTCTTCGGCGGCGTTGATGGAGTCCGTGAATTCCGCCTCCACGGCGAAACCGCGGACCACGTTGGGCAGTTGCTTGCCGGCGGTGAGCACGAGGGTGAAGGGATCATCCAAATCTTCGATCATGCCGAGGGCGAACTGGGCACTCACGTAGTCCATGGGCGCCTGCTGGGCGAAGGCCAGGGGACTGGTCGCGAGCAGGGCCGCGGCCGCGAGGGGCTTGAAACGGGATTTCATCGCGTATTGCTCCTTGTTGTGTTGGTGTGTCCTGGACACCGCAGGCGGCATCAGGAACGGGATTTGAGGGTGAGGGTCATGAATTCGATGTCGTTCTCGCGCAGGGTCTGGCGCACGCGGTTGAGGCGTTCGAGGTCCTGCAGCGGGCCGATGCGCACACGGTGGTACGTGGTGGCGTCCACATTCACCGTCTGCACGGCGGAGACGATGCCCAGCATGGCCAGTTCGGCCTTGCGGGTCTCCGCGTCGCGTGCGTTCTTGAAAGACCCCGCCTGGAGTACGTAGGTGCCCGGCATGGTCAGGGCCGTCACCGGCTTCTCACGCGATGGGCTCTTTTCCTCCGGCACCTCCACCTCGAACTGCGGAAGTATGGTGTAGAAGTCGTACGTGAGCGGCTTCCTGCCGGCGTCGGCCTGCGGGTCGGGCTTTGGCACCGGCTTGGCCTTTACCACGGCTTGCTTGGGCGCTTCCGCAGGCTTGGGCGCGGGGGCGCGCACGCGGGGCGGCTCCGGCGCGCCGGGCTGCCCGTTCAGGTACACCAGCACCGCCACGAACAGCCCCACGGTGAGGCCTGCCAGCAGCCACACCCAACCGGGTGTGGCCTTTTTTTTCCTTCTGGCCGGCGCGCGCCGCTTGTAGTCTCGCCCCATCTACATGCTCTCGGGGGCGGACACGCCCAGCAGACCGAGGCCGTTGGCGAGTACCTGGCGGGTGGCGAGGATCAGGGACAGACGGGCATCACGCAGGCCGGCGGCGTCCACCAGGAACTGGTGCGCGTTGTAGTAGGTGTGGAAGTCGTTGGCCAGTTCGCGCAGGTAATGGGCGATCTGGTGCGGTTCGTGGGCGAGCGCCGCGGCTTCCAGGACCTCGGGATAACGGCCCAGACGGTTGAACAGCGCCTGCTCGTGATCCTCGGTGAGCAGGTGCAGGTGGGCGAGACCGGCGCTCTGGTCGTAGGAGTAGCCCTTCTCGGTCATCTGCCGCATCACCGAGCAGATGCGCGCGTGGGCGTACTGGATGTAGTACACCGGGTTGTCGTTGCTCTGCGACTTCGCCAGGTCCAGGTCGAAATCCATGTGCTGTTCGCACTTGCGCATCACGTAGAAGAAGCGCGCCGCGTCGTTGCCCACCTCCCGGCGCAGCTCGCGCAGGGTGACGAAGGAGCCCGAGCGGGTGGACATCTGCACGCGCTCGCCACCGCGGTAGAGGATGGCGAATTGCACCAGCAGCACGTCGAGCAGGTCGGGGTCCTGCCCCATGGCCTGCAGCGCGGCCTTCACACGCGGCACGTAGCCGTGGTGATCGGCGCCCCACACGTCGATGACGCGGTCGAAGCCGCGCTCGAACTTCTCCATGTGGTAGGCGATGTCGGAGGCGAAATAGGTCTTCACGCCATTGTCGCGCACCACCACGCGGTCCTTCTCGTCACCGAAACGGGTGGAGGCGAACCACTTGGCGCCTTCCTTCTCGTAGATGTAACCGGCGTCTTCCAGACGCGCGATGGCGCGGTCCACGGCGCCGCTTTCCACCAGCTTGCGCTCGGAATACCACTCCTGGTAGGCGACACCGAATTCCTCCAGGTCCTGGCGGATGTCTCGAGGATCACGCTCAGGCCCTTGTCGAACACGGTGCGGTATTTCTCGGGGCCGAGCAGTTCGCGCGCGCGCGCCACGATGGCGTCGATGTGCTCTTCCTTGTCGCCACCCTGGGGCTCGTCCGGCGGCAGGTCCTGGAACACCACGGCGGCGGCGTGGTGGAAGGCGTGGCCGTGCTCGTTGCGCAGCGCCGCGGCGATGTCCCACACGTAGTCGTCGCTCTTGTAGCCGTTGGAGGGGAATTGCAGCTCCTCACCACCCAGCTCCAGGTAGCGCAGCCAGATGCTGGCGGCGAGGATGTCCATCTGCCGGCCGGCGTCGTTGATGTAGTACTCGCGGTGCACCCGGAAGCCCGCGGCGGCGAGCAGGTCGGCCACCGTGGCGCCGTAGGCCGCGCCACGGCCGTGGCCCACGTGCAGGGGCCCGGTGGGATTGGCGGACACGAACTCCACCTGCACGTGCTGGCCGTTGCCCACGGTGGATTTGCCGAAGGCCTCGCCGGCCTCGAGCACCTCAGGCACCACGGCGCGCACGGCCGCGGGGCTCATGGTGAAGTTGATGAAACCCGGACCGGCGATCTCCACCTTGGTGACCCGTTCCGAGGCGGGCAGGCGGGCCACGATGAGCTCCGCGATGTCGCGCGGCTTGCGGCCCAGGGGCTTGGCCAGCAGCATGGCCGCATTGCAGGCGAAATCACCGAAGCGTGTGTCGCGCGTACGCTCGATGATGATGTCGGGCTGTGCGCCGGTCATTTCGCCAGTTTGTGCCAGGGAGGCGAGCGCGGCCTGGATGAGTTCGGTCAGATGCCTTTTCAAGGATCAACCCTTCTGATCTGCGGAACCAGCAATTCTACGATTACGGCCCGCGCCGGGCAAAAGCAGCCTTCACGAAAAAGCTCAAAACACTGGGGACACGGGGAACACTGGGATTTCACGAATCAACTACGGGCCGCCAGGGGCTGCCGGTGTCGACCATCCTCGGCGGTCCTTCGCGTCCTTGGCGGTGACCATTGACCAGAGCTGACCCTGTGCGATTTCGCGGTCATTTGCTCTCATTGGCGGACTTCGTGAACGGCAGGCGTCCATCCTCGTGGAAAAGACTCGCGGCGAAGCCCTGGGTGTGGCGGGTCGCGGCGTTCAGGAAGGTGACCTGCTCGCCGTCCACGTCACACCACCATTCCTCGGTGTAGGTCGGCCGTGTAGCGGCCAATGCCGACGGGGTGAACAGGGCCACGTTGACGCCGCGCTCCGGGCAGCGCGCGGAAGGGAACTCGAAGGCGTCGATGCCCGCCTCGCGCATGGCGGTGCCCAGGGCCTGGGTGGCCGTGTAGTCGGACGGGTGGGCCAGGGTGGCCTGGTGGGCGGCACAGGGCGGCGCGTGCAGGCGCAGCCCACGCGCGGCGGCATAGGGTGCCTGGAACAGTGTATGTCGTGTGCGGATGCGCCGGGTCGGCAGGGCCTCCATGCCGTGCCAGAACAGCAGCCGATACCAGGCGCATTCGGCAAGGCAGGTGTGCGGGCCCAGCGAGCCGTAGAACAGCGCGGGCTCGTGGCGCCGACCGTAGCGTGAACCGTGGCGCAGGGGCGGATAGCGGAAGGGTGTGGCGAGCAGGTAGTGCAGGCCGCGGGTCTCCGGCGGGAGCGGCGGCTTGACGGCCTCCAGCATCTCCTCGAGCAGGCTCTGCTCGTCCAGGGAATCCACCAGACCAAGGGTCGCCACCTGCTCCTGGCTTTCCACGATGCGGTAAAGCTCGCCCCCGATGGGGCCCACGGCGGCTTCCAGGCCGCACTGCTGCCACAATCCCACGCGTCAGACCTTGCCGCGGATGGCGTCCAGATAGGAAAGCACGTGCACCAGCCCCTCCACGGTCTGCACCTGCGCGGCCGGCACCCCGCCGGTGTGGCGGTTCGGGGTGTGCATCCAGTGACGCATGTGCTCCGGATCGCCGCCCATGAGGGCGAACAGGCTGCGGTAGCAGCGGATCAGCAGCAGCCCCAGTTCACCGGCCTTGCTGGCCGGCTCGACGCCGCGACGGAAGACCGAGCGCTCCATGCCGATCACGCGCGCCAGGGCGGCCTGGTCGAGCCCGAGTCCCTGCCCGGCCCGCAGCAGCGACTTGGTGAGTACGGCCCGTTTGTCGTTCTTCAGGGCGAGCGCGGTGTTCATCGGCGGCACCTTTACGTATACGGCATATGCCGACTCTAGGCCGATATTGCGGCAATTGCAACACGACCACCCGATTCGGTCCTGCCTGCCGTAGGAGCGGGCTCAGCCCGCGATTCTTGCCGCTGTGGGTGAAATCCATCGCGGCCTGAGGCCGCTCCTACAGGTGAAAAGAACCTTCTTCCTCAGAACATCTCCGCCGGGTCCACGTCCAGGGACCAGCGGGCGCGGCGACCCTCGGGCAGGGTCTCCAGGGCGGGGGCGAGGACATCCAGCAGGCGGTGCAGGTCGGCCCGGCGCGTGGCCTGTAGCAGGAGCTGGGCACGGTGGCGGCCGGCACGGCGTTCCATGGGGGCGGGCACCGGGCCGAGCAGTTCCACGCCGGGGTGGCCCGCGGCAACCGCCGTACGCGCGGCGGCCCGCAGGAAGTCGAGCGCGGTGTCGAGGGCGCCGGCCTCGGCGCGGATCAGGGCCAGATGGGAGAAGGGCGGCAACTCGGCGGCCCGGCGCTCGGCCAGGGCCTCGGCGGCGAAGCCGCCGTAATCGTGGGCGGTGAGCCGCGCCAGCAGCGGGTGGTCCGGGTGGTGGGTCTGGATCAGCACCTCGCCCGGCTGCTCGGCGCGGCCGGCGCGCCCGGCCACCTGCACGATGAGCTGGGCCATGCGCTCGGCGCCGCGGAAGTCGGCGCTGAACAGGCCCCGGTCCGCGTCCACGATGCCCACCAGGGTCACCTTGGGGAAATGATGCCCCTTGGCCAGCATCTGGGTGCCGATGAGCACCCGCGCCTCGCCCTCGTGCACCTGTTCCAGCAGCGCCGCCAGGCTGCCCTTGCGGCGCGTGCTGTCGCGGTCGATGCGCACGACGCCGGGGCCGTAGCGGCGTTGCAGGGCCTCCTCCAGGCGCTCCGTGCCGCGCCCTACCGGGCGCAGATCGTCTCCGCCGCATTCGGGGCAGCGCGCCGGTGCGGCGTGATCGGCACCGCAGTGATGGCAGCGCAGGCGGCGGTCGCCGGCGTAGAGGGTCATGCGCGCATCGCAGCGCCGGCAGTCGAACACATGGCCGCAGGCGTGGCACAACAGGGCCGGGGCGTAGCCGCGGCGGTTGAGGAACAGCAGGGCCTGGTGTCCGCGCTGCAGATGGGCGTCCAGTGCCTGCATCAGGGTGGGCGAGAGGCCGTCGTAGAGCGGCTGGGTGCGCAGGTCCACCAGGTGCACTACCGGGTGGCTGGCGGCGCCGGCGCGCTCGGGCAGGGACAGGTGCCGGTAACGGCCCTCATTGGCGTTGTGCAGGCTCTCCAGGGAGGGCGTGGCCGAGCCCAGCACCACCGGCACGCCCGCCAGTTGGCCGCGCAGGATGGCGAGGTCGCGCCCGGAATAGCGGAAACCCTCTTGCTGCTTGAAGGACGGGTCGTGCTCCTCGTCCACCACGATGAGCCCAAGGTGGGCCAGCGGCGTGAACACCGCCGAGCGGGTGCCGATGACCACGGGTGCCTGACCTTCCCGTGCCGCCAGCCAGGCGCATAGGCGCTCGCCGTCGGCGAGGCCCGAGTGCAGCACGGCGATGGGCACGGCGAAGCGGCGCCGAAAGCGTTCCACTAGCTGTGGCGTGAGGCCGATCTCCGGCACCAGCACCAGGGCCTGCTCGCCCCGTGACAGAGTGGCCTCGATAAGGCGCAGGTAGACCTCGGTCTTGCCGCTGCCGGTCACGCCATCGACCAGGAACACGCCAAAACTGCCAGTCCCGGCCAGCACCGTCTCCACCGCCGTCTGCTGGGCGGGGTGCAGCACCGGTAGTACCGACGGCGCGGCCGGCGCCGCCTGCAGGCAGGGACGTTCCTCCGCTTCCAGCCAGCCCTTCTCCACCAGCTTGCGCACGGCGTCGCGGCCGTTTTCCAGCTGCGCGAACAGCGCTTCCTCGTCCAGGCCTGCGGGGTGGGCAGCCAGCAGGGCCAGCGCCGCGGCCTGGCGCGGGGCGCGCCGCAGCGAACCCGGTTCCACGGCGCGGCCCGCGGCCGTGAGGCGGAAACGCTGGGGCGCCCGTACCCGCGCCGGTGCGCCCTGGCGCAGGGCCACGGGCAGGGCGGTGGCGAACACGTCGCCCGGGGCGTGGTGGTAATAGGCCATGGCACGCCGCAGCAGCTCGATCACGTCCCGCGGCAGCAGCGGGGTTTCGTCGATGACCCGGGCCGGCTTGAGACGCTCCCGCGGCAGTTCGCTTTCGGCGACGACCTGCACCACCACACCCACGGTTTCGCGCCGGCCGAAGGGCACGCGCACCCGCGAGCCCGGGGCGGGTGCCGGATCGGTGGGGCTCAGGTAGTCGAAGGTGCGGCGCAGCGGCGAGGGGACGGCGACGCGCAGGACGGGTGGCTTCATGGCGCGGCAATGTACCACGAGCGTAGGGCGGGCGAATTTGAGAACGCTTTGCGGTTTTTGCCCTAACTGCCTATCGCGCTTCGGGAAGATCCCTTATCCACAAAAGCTGTGGATAACTGTGTGGATGAACTGGGGCTATCCGCCCCAAGTCCGCGTCACGCCTTGCTTATCATTGATTCGGTGAGAATTTAGCCACCAAAAAAAAGACCAAGTAATCAATAGGTTGCGAATATCTGCGAATACTGATAGAGGCCGGTCGCCCACGCTCCTCCGTCCCCGGTCTGGAGCGCCATTCTGTGCATAAACCGGCTCTGGAAGGCTGCCAGCGGCTTGCGGCAGGCCTCGGCGCTGTGCTAGGGCGTCGGCCGCCTCAGTCATCCGCATGGCCGGGGGCGTTCAGGCCGTCGATGCTGCGGGCGTTGCGTTCGGCGCGATAGCCGACCAACCCATCCTCACCCTTGCGCAACGCCCACTCGGTCAGCTCGGTGCGCTGGCCCTCCAGGCGCATGTGCGGGACACCGAACCCGCAGGAGGTCTGTATCCGGGTCACGTCCACGCGCACCAATTGGCGCACGCCCGGCAGGTCGGCTGGAAAGAGCGGACGCAGGTTGCGGAACCCTTCGCTTCCGGGCAGCAGCACCTCGCCGCGGCCGAACAGGCGCAGGATGCGCGGTCGTCCGCTGAAGGCACAGAACATGAGCGTGATGCGGCCGTTCTCGGCAAGGTGCGCGGCGGTCTCGTTGCCGCTGCCGGTGAGGTCGAGCCATGCCACCTCGTGCGGGCCGAGCACCCGCAGGGTGTCGAGGCCCCGGGGCGAGCAGTTCACGTGGCCGTCCGCAGCGAGTGGTGCGCTGGCGACGAAGAACATCGGTTGGGCGGCGATCCACGCCGCCATGTCGGCGTCGATGCCTGGATAGAGCTTGGCCATGATGGTTGCCTCCTGGTGGCCGCACGTTAACAAAAGCCACGCCACGCGGCATCCGCCGGGGAGGCTCAGGCACCGGCGAGCAGTACCACCTGCTTGGCCTTCTGGTACTCGCCTTGGCTCAGCACACTTTCGGAGGCGAGGCGGCGCAGGGTCTTGATCTCACCGGAACGCAAGCGCTCGGGCGTGAGCCCGCGCTTGGTGTCCACCTCCGCGATGCGCACACGCAGGATGTCGAGAAAGGGGGCAAGACTGGTGTCGTCGCGGCGGTAGGGGCGGATGTGCAGCAGGGGGACGGCTGCGTGGCGGGTAACGAGCACCAATGTGGGTGCGCTCCGTACCCGGAAAATCACCGCGCTGATCACAGCGACGAGTGTGAGCAGGGCCCCGGGCGACCACGCCGCGGTTGTACCGCCCAAGGTCAGCCAGAACGCCGCCGCGGCGCCGGCACCGCTGAGCAGGGCAGCAAGCAGCCAAGTGCCTGCCCGAGGCCTTACCACGGGGAAATTGGGTGCGATGCAGGCCACGTCCACCATGAACGCGCGTGGCCGTCCGAAGGGGCGCCGCTCCAGCAGCCGCAGGTGGCGGCTGTCCACCAGTTCCGCCTGCACGTCGCCGAACAGGTGCGATTGTTTCTGATATTTCGCCATACCGGGGCACGGAGGAGGAATCGGCCCCATTCTGGCCAAGAAGCCCTACACCATGGCGTGATGCCATTCACACGAAAAGCGCCATGATCCCTTCGGCTTCGGGGCCCCGTGATGCGTCAGCGAGCAGTCACCGGTGCACGGTCATCATACGCGCAGGTAGACCCAACCCTCCTCCATGCGCTGGATGATGCGCTCGGCGGCGGACGGTGCCACCTCCGTGCCCCGTACCAGTACCGGCTCATCCCCCAGCACGCGTCGCTTGTTCAGGGTGATGTTGCAGGCCACGAAATGGATGTCGGGGTATTCCGCCATGAGGGCGGCCACACGCTCGCGATAGGGGCTGCGGTCGCTGCGCACCAGGTCGAGGCCACCGGCGTTGACGATGATCTCCACCTCGCCTTCAGGCAGGAAGTACATGAGTTCTTCGGCGCTCTCCAGCGCCACCAGGAACTTGCCCAGATCGTGTTCATCCACGTGCAGCACCACGCGCCGGCTGTCCCGGGGTGCGGCAACCAGTTGCATGGCGGGCTGGGTGACCTCGGCGAACTCATCCGCGGGCGGTGCGGCGCTCCAGCGCCCCAGCATGAAGGTCAGCGGCAGCAGCAGGCTGGCGGCCACGCCGATGGACAGCTTGCGCCAGGACCGGCGCGCGGCGGGCTGCGCACGCGGTGGTGCCGGGGGATTCTCGAAGGCGCAGCTCACGGCCTCCTTCAGTCCGCGCAACTCGCACGCGCGTTCCCGCAGTACGGGATCCCGTTCCATTTCCTCCAGCATCCGAGCCCGGTCCTCGGGATCCAACTGGCCGTCCACGAAGGCCTGCAGACGATCGGAATAACGCTCGTTCATTTCACCCTCCTGAGCCGCGGCGTCGCCTCCTGTTGTGCGGGAGAGATGTCCGCGAGACGCTTCTGCAATTCCGTGCGGGCGCGGCTCAGCCGGCTCATGACCGTACCGATGGGGATTTCCAGGATGCCGGCCACTTCCGCGTAGGAGAACCCCTCCAGGTCCACCAGGGTAACCACCTTGCGCTGTCCCATGGGCAGGCAGGCGATGGCACCGCGCACGCGCTGCACGATCTCCTGCTGGTAGCTCTGGGTCTCGGGGCAGTTGTCACAGACGAACTTCTCTTCATCGAATTCGTCATTGGGGCGCCGCCGGCGCAGGTGCTCACGCCAGCAGTTGTTGAGGATGCTGTACAGCCACACCTCGAGGCGGTCGTGGTCACGCAGCTTGCCGAGGTTCTGCAGGGCACGCGTGAGGCATTCCTGCACCAGATCGTCGGCGGTGGCCGCGTCATAGCACCAGGCGTAGGCCATGCGGTAGAGGCGGGTGCGGTTCTGCTCGATACGTTTGCGGAGCCCGATGGATGCGATGAAGGACATGTCGTCGCAGGCCTCCCCAGTCCTGCCTGAAGTAAAGATGCCCGAACGCATGAAGTTATTCCCCCAAGGGCGGATCTCCCGAACCCCGATGCTGCACCAGCGCGCGCAGTTAATCCACCCGGGCGGATGGGAGGGGTGATCAGGATCTCACAGGATAGCGGTAGATACAGGCCCGGCATGGCCGCTCAGGGCAGGTCGCTCGGGTCCCAGTCCACGTGGCGGCGTTCGTCCAGGGCATCGAGGCGGGCCATGTCCTGTTGCGGGAGGTTAAAGTCCCACACCCCGGCGTTCTCGTGGATCCAGGCCCGATGGACCGACTTGGGAATGGCCACCACCCCGCGCTGCAGGTGCCAGCGCAGCAGCACCTGGGCGGGTGTGCGTCCGTGGCTCCGGGCGATGTCCCTGAGGGTGGGATCATCGAAACGCGTGGCCTTGACCAGCGGGCTGTAGGCCTCCAGCACAATGTCCCGCTCACGGCACCAGGTGAGCAACTCGCGCTGATACAGGAAGGGATGGAACTCCACCTGGTTTACCGCCGGCACCAGCGCGGAGGTCGCGAGCAGTTCGTCCAGGTGGCGGATGGTGTAGTTGCTCACACCCACGGCCCGGCAGCGGCCGTCGGCATGCAGTTGCTCCATGGCGCGCCAGGTCTCTCCGCGCAACCCCGGCACGGGCCAGTGGATGAGATAGAGGTCCAGGTAGTCGGTGCCGAGATTCTCCAGGCTGCGTGCACAGGCCTCGAAGGTGTTCGCATAGCCGTGATCGTCGTTCTCCAGCTTGCTGGTGATGAACACCTCCTCACGCGGCACACCGCTTTGGCGTAGCGCGGCACCCACTTCGCGCTCATTGCCGTAGGCGAGTGCGGTGTCCACCAGGCGGTAACCAGCTTCCAGGGCCCAGAGCACCGCCTGTCGAGCCTCGCGACCGTGGGCGCGGTAGGTGCCCAGCCCCAGGCGGGGCATGGTCTGCCCGGTGTTGAGCGTGAGTGTGCGGTTCACGCCGGCGGAAAGATGGCGGCGAGGCGTTGCCCGCCTCGCCGCACAGGCGTCAGTGGACGCGCTTGGCGAGTAGTTCCTTCGCCTTCATGGCGAGCTCGCGGTTCTTTTCCTGAACTTCATGGAAGAACGTCGCCACTTCCTTGTCGCCTTCCTTTTCGGCATCGCTGATGTACTTGCCTGCCACATCGGCGCCCTGCAAGGCATGGTAGAGCGCACTGACGATATCGTAGTGCTCGTCCTTCATGCCGGAACTGCCGACCGAACCTATAGCCATGGCAACCTCCTCAGCTTGATAGGCTTACTCATGAAAAGTCTAGAATCGGATGGGCTGTAAAGCGCTCACTTCGGCACACGCCCAGCGCAGTATGGGTATGAGGCGTGGGGGCAGCAGGGTCTCTGCGGTACGGCAATCCACCCAGCGGAAGGCATGGTGCTCGGGCCGCCCGAGTATGGGGTTCACGGGCAGGTACACCCGGGTTTCGTCGGTGACGGCCAGATAGTAACGGGCGATCTTGCCTTCGGCGTATGGCGCGGTCTCGCGCCAGTCCCCGTCAGCCACGAAACTGAGCCGGGTCACGCCGGTCTCTTCCGCCAACTCCCGCTGCGCTGCCTCCAAAGGGGATTCACCCGCCTCCACCCGTCCCTTGGGGAAGTCCCAATTGCGGTAGGCACGCAGCAGCAGGCAGCGCGGCGGCACGCTGTCCTGCCGAAACAGCACCACACCCGCCGACAGAATGGATGCGTGTCTCGTCTTCATGGCGGCCTCTGCGGGTAAGCTTGGCACCGGCCGAGCCGCCCGACACGTCGAACGGCCGGTTGGCCCATCCATCGCGACTTTCGACATGGAGGTGGTCAAGCGGCGCGTCCCTTCGCAGCCGTGCCAGCGTGATACCGGACCTCTACGCGAAAATCCTGCGCCTGGCAGCGGAGGTCTCCCTCGGTGAATTGCGCCACCTGTTCGATGCCTCTCGGGCCTGAGCCTGCACTCGCCTGCCCGGGGTGCATACTTGCCCCAGGAGGTGGTTCGTGCTGCGCCTGTCCAATACGGATGTCGCCCACCTGTTCGAGCAGATCGCCGATCTCCTGGAGATCGAGGATGCGAGCCCGTTTCGCGTGCGCGCCTATCGCAATGCCGCCGCCACCCTGCGTGGCCTCGGCCGCGAGGTACGCGACATGGCCGCGGCCGGCGAGCCCCTGACCAGCCTGCCCGGCGTGGGCAAAGACCTTGCAAGCAAGATCACCGAGGCCCTCGACACCGGTTCCATCGGCGCGCTCGAGGCATTGCACCAGGAGGTGCCGCCCAGCCTGGAGACACTGCTGCGCATCCCCGGCCTCGGCCCCAAGCGTGTGCGGGCGCTGTATCAGCAGCTTGGCATCCTTGACCTGGACGACCTGCGCGCTGCGGCCGAGGGTGGCAGGATCCGCAGCCTGCGTGGGTTCGGTGTGAAGACCGAGCAGCGCCTGCTGGAGCATCTGGCGGACCGGCGCGAAAAGAAGCGTCGAATTCCGCGGCATGAGGCGCGTCCCCATGCCGAGGCCCTGGAGCGCCACCTGGCCGCCGTGCCCGGCGTGGAACAGGTGGTGGTGGCAGGCAGCTACCGGCGTGGGCGTGACACCGTGGGCGACCTGGACCTGCTGGTCAGCGCCGCGACCCCCGAGGCGGTGATGGATGGCTTCACCACGTTCCCGGCCGTGGCCCAGGTGACCGCCCTCGGCCCCACGCGCGCCGCCGTGGTGTTGCGCGGCGGCCTGCAGGTGGACCTGCGCCTGGTCCCGCCCCAGAGCTTCGGCGCGGCACTGCACTACTTCACTGGCAGCAAGGCCCACAACGTGCGGGTGCGCCGGCTCGGTCAGCAGCGCGGCCTCAAGGTGAACGAATACGGCGTGTTCCGCGGCGCCGAACGTATCGCCGGCGATACGGAGCTGTCCGTGTTCGCCGCGGTAGGTCTGCCCTTCATCGAACCCGCGCTGCGCGAGGATCGGGGTGAGATCGAGGCCGCCCTGGAAGGTCGCCTGCCGCACCTCGTGCGGCGCACCGATCTGCGCGGCGACCTCCACACCCACACCACGGCCTCCGATGGTCGCGCCTCCCTGCGTGCCATGGCCGAGGCCGCCCTCGCCGCGGGTCTCGAATACATCGCCATCACCGACCATGCCGCCGAGCACGGGACCGGTGCCCAGCCCATGGATGCGCGGCGACTGCAGGAACAGGGTGAGGAGATCGATCGCCTCAACCAGGAGTTGAAGGGCATTACCCTGCTCAAGGGCGTGGAGGTGGACATCCGTGAGGACGGAACGCTGGCCTTGCCAGACACCGTGCTCGCAAGCCTCGACCTGGTGGTCGCCTCGGTGCATACGGCCACCGCTTTGCCGCGCCGACGCCAGACCGATCGCCTGCTGCGCGCCATGGACCATCCCGTACACATCCTGGGCCATCCGGGTGGGCGCTTCCGGCCGGAGCGTGAGGGCTATGCGGTCGACATGGAGACGGTGATGCGCCGCGCCGCCGCATGCGGCTGTGCCCTGGAGCTGAACAGCCAGCCGCGCCGCCTGGACCTCAACGAGACTTACTGCAGGCTCGCGCGTGAGCGGGGCGTGCTGCTGTCCATCGACAGCGATGGTCACGGGACCGAGAGTTTCGCCAATCTCGATGACGGTATCCTGCAGGCGCGCCGCAGCTGGCTCGAGCCCCGCCATGTGTTGAATACACGACCACTCGCGGAATTGCGCAGGCTGTTGCGCCGGCATGCATGACGCGGTCTGTCCGTCGGCTTCCTATGCTTGAGGTAAACAGAGGAGATCGTCCGTGCAAGTTCCTCTCGACATCCGATTCCAGGACGTGGACCGCTCCGAGTGGAGCGAGAATTTCATCCGCAGGCAGGTGGAGCGTCTGGAGCGTTACGCCGATGACATGATCTCCTGCCGGGTCACGGTATCGCGCCCGCACCGGAGCCAGCAGTCGGGCCAACCCTATCACGTAGTGGTCGAAGTCACCTTGCCGCCGCAGATGGACCTGGCCGCCGTGGTGGAGCCGGTGGAGGTGCCCGGCCAGTCGGAGTTGCGCAATGTGCTTCGCGAGGCCTTCAAGGCCATGGAGCGCCAACTCATCAAGGCCAAGAACCTGCGTCGGGGCGACGTGAAGTTCCACGACGAGGACTTGGCGCTGGTGTTCAAGCTGCTCCCCGATCAGGACTACGGCTTCCTGAAGACCGTGTATGGCGAGGAGATCTATTTCCATCGCAACGCCGTCCTGCACGGGGATTTCGACCGCCTGTCACTGGGCACCGAGGTGCGTTACGAGGCCGAATTGGGTGATGACGGCCTGCAGGCCACCTCGGTGCAGATCGTCAACAAGCCTGGTGTGCGGATCACACCGGAGACCCGGCGTCATTACGGCGTCCCGGACGACTGGCACCCCTGAGATGGCCTTTGCCGGCAGTGAAGCGGCGAGCCTTGCCTTGAGTGCCCTGGACCTGCTCGCCGAAAGACGTATCAGCGAGGCGATTGCGCGCGGCGAACTGGACGACCTGCCCGGTACCGGCAAGCCCCTGCGCCTCGAGGACGACACCCTCGTGCCCGAGGAACTGCGTGCGGCCTATCGCCTGCTGAGAACCGCCGGCTATGTGCCGCCCGATGTGCAGCTCGCACACGAGATCCGCGAGGTGGAAGACCTGCTGCGCGTCGTCGAGGCACCGCACGAGCGTACCCTTGCCATCCGTCGCCTGGCCGTGTTGCGCGCACGCCTGGGCGAAGGGCGTGCGCGCGCCCTGGCGTTGGCACGTCGTCGCCGGCCGAAACAACTTGCTGATTGAATAGCGGGAGAAACCATGCACACCCTGCTCGTGGTTTACGAAACCGTCGACCCAGCGCATGAACAGGCCCTGCAGCACGTGCTGGAAGGCTTCGACGCCATGCGCTTCTCGCCTGACAGCTATGCCATCGAGGCCGACCTGGAGGCCGACGAGCTATTCCAGCGCTTGCAGCCCCTGCTGGGCACCGATGACATCGTCTATGTGTTCACCCTTGGTGATCGCTGGATGGGCTACGGCTACCAGGCCATGAACGACTGGCTGCACCGCAATCTTCACTGACGGGGAAAAAGCCTGGACCACGGGGGACACGGGGAAATCATTATTTCTGTGGGCGCGGCCTGAGGCCGCGCCCACAGCCAAGGATAATCATGGATGAATGCCCCCCGTGTTCCCCGTGGTTAACCTTTCTTTTTTTCCCCGTACAACACCTGCGCCCGCCGCACAAAGGCGTCGGTAAGGTGGTGGGCAAAAAGGTCGAGCCAAGGGGTGAGGGCGAGCGCCGTGAGCCCACCGGCGAGACGGAATTCGGCCAAGCACTGGACGCAACACCCGTCGTCGCGCCGCTCGAAGTACCAGTCGATGGCCAGCGTGTGGAACGGCCGTTCGTGTGAGCGCACACGGATGTGGTGGGGACGCTGCAACTCCGCCTCGGAGTCGAAGCTGGCGCTGATGACACCCAGGCCCACGCGCTGGCGCGCGCGCAGGCGACCGGCTTCGCGAACCAGCACGCGGGCCTCGCGGTAGCCCGGTACGAACTGGGGATAGCGCCCGATATCGGCGACCAGGTCGAACATCTGTTCGACGGTGTAGGGTACGTGGCGGGTCTCGCGATGCGTTGGCATGGCTGTTCAATCGTTACCGCTAACGCGTTGGAACGCTAGCCCGATGTGAATGTTCATTGAGGTCGCGTCCACTTGCGCCTGCCTATGCTTCTGCCGATCGAACCGCAGGAGGTGTGCCCATGTACAGACTGCTTGCGCTCATTGGCGTCCTGTTAATGTCCCTGGGCGTGGTCGGCTGCAATACCATGGAAGGGGCCGGTGAGGATGTCGAAGCCGCCGGCGAGACTATCCAGCGCGGTGCGGAGGACGCCAGCCCGAGCAATCAGTGAACACCTGGCGCCGCCGGCGCGTGCGGAATAGCGTGCCGGTGCGCGCCGAGCCCCCATGAAACCCCCGGCCACGCAGCGCTGGCTCGCCCAGGTTCTGCTGCTGCTCTTTCTCGTGCTGCCGTCGCTGGGGTTGTCGCCCCTGCTTGCCGATGGCATCGGTTTTCCCGTGATCGCGGTCTCGGTGATGGTACGTGACCTGGCCCTGCTTGGCTTGGTGGCCTATTTCGTGTGGTCGGAAGGTGAACAGGCACAGACCATCGGTTGGCGTCGGGCCGGTTTCCAGCACGAAGCGGCGCTCGGTGCGCTGTTGTTTCTGCCGGTGCTCACCGGGCTTGCGCTGTTGCAGTGGCTGCTCCAGCACCTGGGCCTGCCTCCTCCCGTGCCGCCGCCTGCGGCCATGATCCCGGAGGGTGCCGGCCAATGGGGGCTCGCGGCGTTGTTGCTGGTGATCGTCGCCGTCACCGAAGAAACGCTGTTCCGAGGTTTCTTGATCACGCGCCTGCGCGCACTCTCCGGCAGCACCGCGTTCGCACTCGCCCTGTCCTCCCTCATCTTTGCCATGGGCCACGGCTACCAGGGCCGCACCGGCGTCGTCGCCGTGGCCGCGCTCGGCCTGTTTTACGGCGCCCTCTTCCTCTGGCGCGGCAGCCTCGTCGCCCCGACCACCATGCACCTGCTCCAGAACGCGACCGGCATGTTCATCCTCGGCGGCGGGTGAAGAGAAAAGCCGGAACACGGGGGGGAAATTGTTTTGTAAGAGCGGCTTCAGGCCGCAATCGCGGCCTGAGGCCGCTCCCACAGGTAGGGGTAACCATATTCATTGGTTACCCCCGTGTTCCCCGCGTTAATGCTTTTTGTTTTTCTCACTCGCCGCCAGTAGCACTGCGCTTGAGGGGCGCGGAGCTGTGGGTGTAGTGGATCTGCTCGGGCGCCACGGCGCCGCCGGAGATGATGAAGGTCATGGCCTGGTCCATGGTCCAGTCGGTGGAGACGAGTTTTTCCACCGGGACGATCTCCAGGTAGCCCGAAGTGGGATTGGGCGTGGTGGGCACGTAGACCGCGGCGACCTGGCGGCCGGTGGAGGCGTCCGTGAAGACGCGGGTGACCAGGCCCACGGTCTTCATCTCGGGCGAGGGGAATTCGATGAGCACCACACGCTGCACCTGATCCGGCTTCTGCTGCAGGACGGCGAGCAGCTTCTTGGTCCCGCCGTAGATGGTGTGCACCAGGGGGATGCGATGCATCATGGCGTCGAACATGGCGATGAGCCTGCCGCCGATGACGTGGGTCGCCGCCCAGCCCAGCAGGTACAGGCCGCCGAGGGTCACTACGATGGCCACCAGTGCGGCGAACCAGGGATGCAGCAGCAGGTCGGTCGCGCCCGGCGCATAGGGTTCGAGGGCACGCGCCAGCACGCGTACGCCCGGCGAGCCCATGGCCGACAATTGGCGGAGCACGAACGTGAAAACGAACCAGGTGATGAGCAGCGGGATCAGGGTCAGCACGCCGGCCAGCAGGTTGCGCTGGACGCGTCCGACCCAGGGACGTTCACTCATGGGGAGACTCCGGTAGCGGCGGTCCGCTGGGAAACATGAAACGATACGGAAGCGGTCGTAACAAGGCAAATGGCCTGTCTTTGCTATGGACAGGAGTATGGATGAGAAATTGCACCTCGCATTGACCGTGGAATGCCATGCGGGCCATGGTGGCGAGGAGACGCCGCACCGCCTGCGTATTGGCGCGCGGGTGATAGAGGTGATGGAGGTGGTGGACCGTTGGTACGAACCGGCGCACCGCTACTTCAAGCTGCGCGGCAGTGACGGCGGCTTGTATATCGTGCATCACGATGACCGTACGGATACCTGGCAACTGGTGATCTACGACAGCGACACACGCTCCGAATCGCGGCTTTCCTCTTCGTCGCACTCGCCCGACAGCGTGAAATAGAAAGTCGCACCCCGCCCCGGTGCCGACTCCGCCCACAAGCGGCCACCGTGGCGCTGCACGATGCGCGCTGCAGTGGTGAGACCGAGCCCCGTGCCGGGCGTGTCGATGCGCAGCCGGATGAACGGCTCGAACAGGCGGACACCGTCGGCCGGGTCGAAACCCTCGCCGTTGTCGCGCACGAAGAAGACCCTCCTGCCGTCCTGCTCCGTGGCACCGATCTCCACTTCCAGGGCAGTACGCGCGTGGGAGAATTTCCAGGCATTCTCCAACAGGTTGTGCAGCAGTCATGCAACAGGCGCCGGTCGCCCGTGGCGCGTAATGCGGGCGCGATGTGTGTGATCACGCGTCGCTCGGGTGTGGCCGCGGCGAGGGTAGTAGTGATCTCGGCGGCCAGCGCGCTCAGGTCGACCTGCTCACGAACCAAGCCGGTGCGCACCACGCGCGAGAGCTCGAGCAGTCCGTCGATGAGTTCGCCCATGCGCACGCTCGCGGTCTCGATGCGTTCCAGGTAGGCCAAAGCCGCGCTGTCGAGGTGATCGGCGTACTCCTCGCGCAATGCGGCGCCGAACCCATTGATGGCACGCAGGGGCGCGTGCAGGTCGTGCGACACGGAGTAACTGAAGGCCTCCAGTTCCCGCAGTGCAGCGGTAGCTCGCGGGTGCGTTCCGCTACCAGCTCTTCGAGATGTGAGCGGTAGATCTCCAGCTCGCGTGTCAGGCGCTTTTGTTCCGTGATGTCGCGGATGACGAATATGCTGCCGCCCAAGGCCCCGAAGCGCGAGCGCGACACCGCCACAGGCACCGCTCCGCGCTTGGCGCGTGGCACCGCGGCCTCGATCACGGGGGGCTCCCCTGCACCCTCGCGTGGCAAGGGGAAGCTCAACAGATCGGGCAGGCGGAGCCCCTCCAGTACCTCGCGCGGCTGCTTGTTAGCCGCCTCGCAAGCGGTGACTCTTTCGTAGGGGAGTGTCTTAGTCCAGGCGCCGGCACAGGCCGGCGGCCATGTTGCGGGCGCTGCCCACCAGGCGCGCTGCGCGTTGCGGTGAGTATCCCGACCAGCCCAGTTTCTGGAATGCGGGGGTGTCCTCCAGGCGGGCATGGGGGCCGGGCAGTTGTGGTTGTTCCAGCATGTGGGCGAGGGTGACAAGGTCGACGAGATCCATCTGCGGGCTGGCCCGGAACCAGCGTTCGGCGTGCTCGGCCACACAGGCGAAGTCACGCGCCAGGCCCAGGCGTTGGATCAGTGCGGGTCCGGCCAAGGCACGCAGCCGGCGCAGCAGCAGGTCCAGTTCGGTGCTCCCCACGCACAACTCCGGGTGGGCATCGGTCACACCCAGGACCGCCACCGCCCCCAGTTCGTGTAGCAGCCCCGCCAGCAGGGCCCGTTCGGGGAGCAGGGGCGGGTATTGGCGTGCCAGGGTGTAGGCCAGGCAGCCCACGGACAGGCTATGGGCGAACACCTCACCCATACGTCGGCGCAAGCCGGGGTCACGGGCATCGAACAGGGGCCGCAGGGCGAGGCAAAGCGCCAGGGAACGGGCGGTCGGCAGTCCGAGGCGCAGCACGGCCTCGGGCGTGGTCCGGGCCGGTGGGCCGTGCCCGCGGTTGGCCGCCTGCAGGAAGACCTGGGCCAGACCGGGCAGGCGTGTGATGCCTTGGGCGAGGTCCTTCAGGCGTACGCCAGGGCCGAGCAGTTCCACCAGGCGATGCAGGGTCGCGGGCAGGCGGGGCACGGCAGGTTCACCCGACCGGCAGAGTTGCAACACCCTTGCCGCCAGCTCCACGGGGGGTGCGTCCTGCCGCTGGGCCGACATCAGACTGCCCACCTGGGCGCGTTCGAAGCGCAGCACGATGGCTCCGGTCTGTGCCACGGCCTCCAGGTCGGTGGGTTCCTGTGGAAACAGGGGGCGGCGCGCACGCGGGCTGCCGCCGGGGATGTGTTCGGAGAATCCCGCCGGCCCGGTGATGGCCACCTCTCCCTTGAGCAGGTAGGTGAGCCATGGCTGTTCGGCCATGGCCAGCAGGCGCGCCCGCGGCGGCAGCCGCAGGACGCGCGCGCGCCGTGCCAGGGCGTGCCGTCCCGCCTCAGCCAGTTCGCTGAGCGGGTACAGCAGCTGGGTCAGTCGGAAGATAACGACGTGATGACCGTCCATGGTCCGAGCGGCTGAGTGGTCCGCGTCGCCTAAAGCGTAAAGATAGCCGAGTGTCGATCAGACCGGCGGCATGGAGCCGCTGGCGCCTTCGAACAGTCGCTGGTAGTCGGGCGGCAACTGGGCGCGCACGTCGTCGATCTCGCCTGGTGAGACGGCTTCCTTCAGCACCTCCAGCACCACGCGTGCATGGTAGACGGCGGCAGGCAGGTCCACGCCTTCCTTGTCGCACACCCGGCGGAAGAACTCGTCGGAGCTGAAGCGCTCACCGCCGCCGGCGGTGGGGCCTTTCAGGAATTCGGCGATCTCGTGCGGCAGTTGTGCCCCGAGGTGAAACGGCTCCTGGCCCTGCAGCCGCTCCGAGAGCGTGGTCAGGGTGGCGCGGGTGGCGCGCAGGGCTTCGTCCATGGAGCGCAGTTGTGCACGATGCTGCACCTGCCCGAGAAAATCATGGAAGTTCATGGCTTCTCCTTTCATCAGTCGCGCTGTCAAGTGCACGTCCGTGCCTGCGAGGGCCCGTGATACGGGACAGTCGCGTTTTGCGGTTTCCGCATGGCGTTGGAATCCGGCCTCGTCGAGTCCGGGTACCTCGCCCCCTGTGTCCAGTTCGATGGATGTTATACGCCAGCCGGGCCCCTCGCGATCGATGTGCACCCGGGCGCGCGTGCGCAGCTTGATAGTCTCGGGGGCATGACCGGCCTGCTCCAGGATCCCTGCGAGCGCCATGGAGAAGCAGCCCGCGTGGGCCGCGCCGATCAACTCCTCCGGATTGGTACCTTTGCCGTCGGCGAAACGTGCCGCCGCGGAATAAGGCACGGCAGGGCCGTCGGCCGGATGTCGCAGGGTGCCTTGGCCCTGCATGAGGCCGCCTTGCCATTGCGCTTCCGCAGTGCGTACCGGCATGGCCACTCCCTCCGCAGGATTGCGCTTGCTTTACGAACGTATAGCGCAGGTGTACGGAACACCCGTAAGGCGCATGCCGAACCGATGTAAACGTGATATCGCACTGATGCAAGCCACTAGCGGCGGCAGGTGTGTACCCGTTGGTTGTGGCAGTGTCCTGCGCGGTTTCAGGCAGGTGCGAGTGCTGCTGATACCGCAATTCGTGATGCGGGCTGCAAGCCTATGTGCAGTTATTTTCAGTCTAAGCTCAACTTAAAGGATGTGTTTTGCCTCAAGGTTTTCGAGTAAGGGTTATCTGAAGCAATAACTGATAGTTTCGCGCGGCACCGGTACCCTGCACACGATGACACACCTCGGTTCGGAACCAATTTTCAGTGACGCGCGGCACGGCTTCGCGGCACGCTTTCGTGTAGCCCTCGCTGAACTCGGCCTGACACCCAAGGAGCAGGCGCGGTTGAGTCGCTTGTTCGGGGTTTCCGGGCAGGCCGTGCGCAAGTGGGCCGAAGGCACGGCCATGCCTTCGTCGACCCGCATGCCGGAGGTCGCGCGCATACTTGGTGTCCGACGCGCCTGGCTGCAGGACGGTGAGGCCCCCATGCGCCAGAGCGCGGGCACCGTATCCGCCGACGAGCCCTGTGTGTGCCTGTCTGCCGCCGAACACCGGCTCATCACCCGCCTGCGCCTGCTCGACCCGCCCGTTCGGGATGCGATGTTGCTCCTCGTGCACCAGCTCGCCGGCGGCGAGGGTGGCTGATCGGGCTGGCCAGAAGAATATAATCGCGCTCTAATGTTGGGGGTAAATTCCCGGACAGGAGGCAGTGATGCAATTTTCCGTGGCCGAAAACGAGCGCAATCTCGCCAAGAATCCCCATGAGTTGTTCATCCTGAACCTCATTGCGTTCCACTTGCTGCTGGCACCTGCAGCCATCGCCCTGGGGATCGGCGCCTGGGCCTTGCTGTTGCCAGTGATGTTCTCGGGTGCCGTGATGACCTACATCCTGGTCCGCACTCGCCGTGCCACGCGTGAAGACCCATGGTTCGTCATGGCGCACTGGCAGGTCGCCCTGCGCCGCTGCCGCCTGCTTCTCATCGGCTATGGCATCAGCGGCGGCATTCTCACCCTCGCCTGGCTGCTGGGCATGGCCATGCAGCCCAACATGCGCGACATCATGTTCACCGCACTCACGCGCATTGGCGTCATGCCCACCATCATCCTGGTCTTCGTGGCCTTCGTGCTGGAATCGAATGCACTGTTTCAGGCCGCGCGCGGTGAGGTGCCCGACGCAGTGGTGGCGAAGCACCCGGCGCCCGAGGGGCTGGCCGCCGCCGGTTGAGGCTGCACGGCATGCGCCCACCGGGCGCATGCCGTCGCTGGTCAATACACGGCTGAGCGGCTTTCGATCTCGTCCTTGCGTCGTTCGTACTCGTCGCGGGTGATGCGGCCGGACTGGTAGTCCTCCTCGAGTGCGTCCATGGCACGCTTGTTGGACAATTCGTAGCCGGTGGCACCGCCCGCCGCGCCGCTCACCACTTCGCGGGTGCTGCAGGCTGTCATGGCGGCAAACGAAAGAAGTACGGCCAGAACCAGTTTCGTGTTCATTGCCGACGACCTCGCTCGACTGCGATCTCTTCGTAATACTTAGCACAGCTTCGATAAGACATTTCCGCACGGACGCGCAACCGATTGCCGTATAGCGTCACCAACCTGGCCCAGCATCGTCCCGCTCGCGTCGGTGTCGCCGCGTCCCCACCGGCGGGGTTTGCTGGCGGACGGTGGCGAACTGATCGCGCGCGAAGCGGGTAATACACAGGATGCTGGCAGTTACAATGCAGTGCGGGGCTACGGCGGTCATCACGACGCGCGTGCTCCGCGGGCAGTACCCTGCGCACGGGCGAGCCTGTGCACCAACAAGAAGCCGGAGAAGAAAGCCGATGATTCGTCCCCCGTTGTTCACGCCCGAGCTGGCCGCGGAAATCGAAGTCCTGTCGCGGTTCGATCTGCATTCGCTGCACACCGGCATCAAGATCCACAAGGACGCATCGCCCGCCGTGGCCAGCGCCGCCATTCGCCTGCATACCAAGGGGCTCATCACGTCCGAGGACGGCGGTTTCCTCACCGACCTGGGGGTGGAAGTGGCCGAGCACCTGGAGCACGTGCTCACCGCCCTGCGCGGGGCGGTGCACTGATGCCGTCCACGCCTCACGCGCGGCCGGGGCCGCGCGAGCGCCATCTGCGCCGCCGTGCGCACAATCCGCTGTTCCCACCCGCGCGCCGTGACGTGAGCACGGCGGAATGGGAGGCAGCGCAGCATGCCGATGCCGAACAGGTGCGTGATTTCATGGTGCGCTTTCAAGGGCTGGTGCAGGAAGCGGCGGCATTGCAGCCCAATGAGGAGAGCGAGGTGGTGTTGGCGCTCAAGGTCCGCCTGGACCAGGCCTATGCGGAGGCCTGTGCGCTGGGTGGTGACCTGGAGGCGGTAAAAACGGCGCTCAAGCGCCTCATCGCTGCCATCATGGGGGCGGTGCGCCGTGGCGCAGCGGGTGATGCACGCGCCCTGGCGGAGCTGGACGACGAGGAACTGGCGCGCGCCCAGCAACTGCGTCTGTTGGAGTATCCACTGGTGGCCGACCTCATGCTGCCCACATCGCCCATCCCCGGCGAGGAACTCGCCGCCAGCCTGCTTTCGGTCGCGGCGGAGGAATTGGACGCGGCCCTTTGGCTGTTCGAAGCCGAACCGCTGGCGGAACTCGCCGCCCAGGCCCGCGCCCTGCTGGCGGACCTACCGCAGCCGCCTGCCGAGGCGCAGGCACGACTGGATCAGCTGCAGGCCTCCGTCCCCCTCAATTGACAGGTCCCGGGCCGGGCGGTGAGCGGCCGGTTAGGGGATGTGCCTGCGCTGGTACCGTCCCCGGCCCTGCCTGCTTTACTTGAGGGAAGGACTACAAGGCGCATCCCTCCATGGAACCGGTCGGTCGGCAGATCGTCATCAAGGGCATCACCCGGACGGGGCGCACCTTCCGTCCCGCGGACTGGGCGCAGCGCCTTACCACCGCGGTGGCGAGTCTCGGGCCTGATCGCCGCATTGTGTTTCATCCCCGGGTGCACATGGTGTCGCGCCAAGGTGTCGTTTGTGTGGTGGTGGACGCGCGCCTGCACGCGGACGATCCCATGCTGTTCGAGTTTCTGCTGGGGTTTGCCCGCAACAATGACCTGCAGGTGGAGGACATCGAGGCCCACGCCGACGTGGAGGCATGACCCCGCGGCCGGTCGGTGCGGCCTGGGGAGGGTGATCAGATCCCGGCTTCGGGCCAGTTCTTGATGTAGTTCCGCAGCAGGCGGTTCTCGAAGCGTACTTCGGTGAGCAGGGCCTGCACGATGTCGCCGATGGAGATGATGCCCATCAGGCGATCGCCGTCCATCACCGGCAGGTGTCGCACCCGCTTGCCGAGCTCGTTGTGGAACATGAGCTCCATGGCGTCGTCGATGCTGTCGTCGGCATTGCACCAGATTAGCCTGGGTGCCATCACCTCGCGCACGGTGATCGCGGTCAGGTCGTCCAGCCGTGAATGCACCGCCTGCATGACATCGCGCTCGGTAACAATGCTTACCAGGTCTTCGTTTTCGAGCACCGCCAGCGAACCCACCCGGTGGCGCATCATGACCGCCACGGCATCCGTCAGCGGTTGTTCCGGCGCGACGAAATAAAGATCGAAGCCCTTGTTGTTGAACAGATGCCTGACTTTCATTCCACGATTTCCTGGTGGTTGCAGACAAATGTACCAGATGCGCCCCACCCGGCAAGCAGCCGCCCCTCATTGGCCGCCCACGAGGGCCGGCCCGGTACCGCCACCTCAACCATCCAGGCCCGGAAACGGACGTACGCCCGCGGCCCATGGCCGTATGCCACCGCAGGCGTACCGTGGAGTGTGGCGTGTTCCGCGTCGGTATCTACTGTCTGCCCGCTTCGTCGTAGACCAACCTGGCCATGCCGCCGGCAATGTGGCTGCGTTCGTAGAGTTCCTGCGGAGGGGGCGCCAGCATGCGTGCCCGTGCCTTGTCGACAGGACCGCTGAGCACGTGCTCCACCAGGTCGCGGGAGAGTCCCAGGTCATCGGCTATCTCCTCGAGGAGGCAGTGCTCGTCCTCCTGACGCAGCACGATATAAGCCGATTGCATGAGATGCGGAAGCCACATAAGTCGGCGCTCGCGGACCATGCGGCCCAAGCCGCCCGATGCATCCACTGCGGCCATAAAAATCTCGAATACCCGATCCCCGCTGCCGTCGGCCATGGCCTTGCTCCCGAGGTGTGTTGACCATAAGTCTAGGCCGTGTACCCACTGTGGAGATCGCTGTGATCGTTATCACGCTGTCGGTCAGTTCAGCATCATCGTGATGATGCCGGCCCGTCGATCCGATACAGTTACACTCCAAAATATGTGCGCGGCTGAAGGCAGCCGTTACTGTGAGGAACAACCATGCCTACCAAGGCGCTGTTGAGAAGTGCTCCCATCCCGTCCCTGACCGAGCTGCCGCCGCTCGGCATGGATACGGATTCCATTGCCGAAGATTTTCGTCGCTATTTTCTGCATGCGCTCGGGCGTGACAAGTACTCGGTGAGCTCGCCCCATTACCCCTACATGGCGCTGGCGCTGGCGCTGCGCGCGCGCCTCATGGAGCGCTGGAAGAATACCCGTTACGCCTATGAAGAAGCGGACTGCAAGCGGGTGTATTACCTGTCGCTGGAATTCCTCATGGGCCGTACGCTCGGTAATGCCATGCTCAATCTGGGCGTGAACGACGAGGCCACGGAAGCACTGTACCGCCTTGGCATTTTCATGGAGGAACTGCTCGAGGCCGAACCCGATGCCGGTCTTGGCAACGGTGGCCTGGGCCGCCTGGCCGCCTGTTTCCTCGACTCCTGTGCCACCCTGCAGCTGCCGGTGCGCGGCTATGGCCTGCGTTACGAATACGGCATGTTCCGCCAGCGTATCGTCAACGGCTGTCAGGTGGAGGAACCCGACCACTGGCTGATGAATGACAATCCATGGGAACTGGAACGTCCGGAATGCACCCAGCGCGTGAAATACCGCGGTCGCAGTGAGGCCTATCGCGATGAGCTTGGCCGCCTGCGTCACCGCTGGGTGGACACCTCCGACGTGCTGGCCGTGCCCTATGACATCCCTGTGCCGGGCTATCGCAACGATACGGTAAACACCCTGCGATTGTGGAAGGCGGCAGCGACGGAAGAGTTCGACCTCGGCGAGTTCAACGCCGGCGAATACGCGGAATCGGTGGCCGCGAAAAACGCCGCCGAGAACATCACCATGGTGTTGTATCCCAACGACGCCAGCGAGAACGGCAAGGAACTGCGTCTGCAACAGCAATACTTCCTCGCCTCGGCGAGCCTGCAGGACGTACTGCGCCGCTGGGTCTGGGTGCACGGCAACGACTTCACCCACTTCGCCGACACCAACTGTTTCCAGCTCAACGACACCCACCCGAGCATCTCCGTGGCCGAGCTCATGCGCCTGCTGATGGACGAGCACGGCCTGGGTTGGGACGAAGCCTGGAGCATCACCTCGCGCACCATGGCCTATACCAATCACACCCTGCTGCCCGAGGCGCTGGAGCGCTGGCCCGTGCGCATGTTCCAGCAATTGTTGCCGCGTCTGCTGGAGATCATCTACGAGATCAACGCGCGCTTCCTCACTCAGGTGGCACAGCGCTGGCCGGGCGATGTGGATCGCCTGCGGCGCATGTCCATCATCGAGGAAGGCGCGGATGCGCAGATCCGCATGGCCTACGTTGCCATCGTGGGCAGCTTCTCCGTCAACGGCGTGGCCGAGCTGCACTCGCGTCTTCTGGAACAGGGCCTGTTCCGCGACTTCCACGACCTTTGGCCGGAGAAGTTCAACAACAAGACCAACGGCGTGACCCAGCGCCGCTGGCTCGCCTGGTGCAATCCGGCGTTGTCACGCCTGGTCAGTGAGACCATCGGTGATAACTGGGTGCGCGAGCTCGAGCATATCGAGCAACTGAAACCCTATGCCGACGATCCCGGTTTCCGCATCCGCTGGCGTGAGGTGAAGCGCGAGAACAAGGAGCGCCTGGCACATCTCGTGCAGGAGAAGTGCGACGTCCGCTTCAACCCGGACGCCCTGTTCGACGTGCAGGTGAAGCGCATCCACGAATACAAGCGTCAGTTGCTCAATGTACTGCACGTGATCCACCTTTACGACCGCATCAAGCGCGGCGATACGGAAAACTGGACACCGCGTTGCGTGCTGTTCGGCGGCAAGGCCGCGCCCGGTTATTTCATGGCCAAGCGCATCATCAAGCTCATCAATGCGGTCGCTGAAGTGGTGAATCGGGACAGTGACGTGGGTGACCTGCTCAAGGTGGCCTTCCTGCCCAACTACCGTGTCTCGGCCATGGAGGTGATCTGTCCCGGCACCGACCTCTCCGAACAAATCTCCACCGCCGGCAAGGAGGCCTCCGGGACCGGTAACATGAAGTTCATGATGAACGGTGCCATCACCATCGGAACACTCGATGGCGCGAATATCGAGATTCTCCAGGAAGTGGGCCGCGACAACTTCTTCCTGTTCGGCCTCACCGCAGAGGAGGTCGAGGCGACGCGCCGCATCTATGACCCGGTGAACATCATCGAGCGTGATCCCGACCTCAAGCGCGTGATATCGCTGCTCGAATGCGGCTTCTTCAACCAGTTCGAGCCGGGCATCTTCGACCCCATCATTCAGTCCATCCGCAATCCCCATGACCCATGGATGACCGCAGCCGATTTTCGCAGCTACATCGATGCGCAGCGGCAGGTTGACCTTGCCTACAAGGACGAGGAGCGCTGGGCGCGCATGAGTATCCTCAACACGGCCTCGAGCGGCCGGTTCTCCACCGACCGCACCATGCTCGACTACAACCGCGACATCTGGCAGCTCAAGCAGGTGCCGCCCATCCCCATGCGCTGATGCTGAGAGCCATCCGACGTTTCTTCGAGGCGCAGGTGGAGCCGGGCATGCGCGATGGCGACGCGCACGCCTTGCGGCTCGCCACCGCCGCATTGCTCATCGAGACGGCGCGCCAGGACGACAGCGTGACCGCAGAGGAACGGGACGCCATGCTCGCCACCGTGGGCGAGCGTTTTGAACTGGGTGCGGAGGAGGCCGCCGAGCTCCTGCGGCTCGCCGAGCAGGAGGTGCGTGAAGCCACGGACTACTTCCAGTTCACTTCGCTTATCAACCGCCACTTCGATCACGCACAGAAGATCCGCGTGGTGGAGTCCTTGTGGCGCATCGCGGGCGCGGACGGCAAGGTGCATCATTACGAGGAGCACCTCGTGCGCCGCATTGCCGAGCTGCTGTACCTCTCCCACGGTGAGTTCATCGCGGCCAAGCATCGGGCGCTTCCCTTCTGAGGCCTCCGGGAGGAGGTCAACGCAACGTGGGCTTCGCGGCTGGCGCAGTGCCGTCGTATGCTTGGGAATTCGTTCGCCAGGGCGGAAAGGCCGAGCCCATGACCATCTGGAGCACCATCGCTGCACACATCACGGACGTCACCGGCAAGGGTTTCAAGCCGGCGGCACCGCGCGCGGCGGGCGGTGGTTGCATCAACGAGGCGGTGGTGCTGGCCGACGGCTCGCGCCGCTTCTTCGTGAAGACCAACAGCGCGGCGCGCCTGGCCATGTTCGAGGCCGAGGCCGAAGGACTGGCCGCCATCGCCGCCACGGCGAGCGTGCGCGTGCCGCAGCCGGTATGTCACGGCGCCGCGGCTGAGCGCAGCTACCTGGTGCTCGAGTACCTCGCCCTGGACGGCCGCGGTGGTGACGAGGCCCTGGGTATTGCGCTTGCAGCCATGCATGGTCATACCGCCGCACGTTTCGGCTGGCACCGCGACAACACCATCGGCAGCACGCCTCAGCCCAACGCCTGGTTGGATGACTGGCCGGCGTTCCTGCGCGAACGCCGCCTCGGCCATCTGCTGCGGCTCATTGCCGCACGCAGCGGCCCCACCTCCCTGCTGCGCCAGGGCGAGAAGCTGCTCGACGGCCTGGAAGGTTTTTTTTCCGGCTACACGCCGCTACCGTCATTGCTCCACGGCGACCTGTGGGGCGGTAATTGGGCCACCCTGGAAGCGGGCGAGCCGGTGATCTTCGACCCCGCCGTCTATCACGGCGATCGTGAGGCGGACCTTGCCATGACCGAGCTGTTCGGCGGCTTCTCACCGCGCTTCTACGCCGCCTATCGTGACGCCTGGCCGCTGGATGCCGGCTATGCGGTGCGCAAGGACCTGTACAACCTGTACCACGTGCTCAACCATTACCTGTTGTTCGGGGGCGGTTATGCGCGTCAGGCGGAAACCCTGATGACGCGCCTGCTCGCGGGACAGCATTGAATACCCCGACGTGAGCTGGGTGCGCCCCACCGACCGCGGGCGCGCTATCATAGGCGGCCTTTCAGTCTCACCCATGATCCAACCGGAGCCGCATGTCCGCGCCTGATTCCCGTTACCCCGGCCCGTTCTCGTGGCGTTTCCTGCATCCCAGGTATCTGGGTGCCTGGCTCGCGGTAGGTGCGCTGCGCATCATCGCCCTGCTGCCCGACCGTTGGCGTCTCACCCTCGCCACACACCTGGGCGATCTCGCCTACGAGCGCAACGCCAAGCGCCGCACCATCGTCGAGATCAATCTCGCCATGTGTTTTCCGGAGAAGTCGGCGCAAGAGCGCGCGGAACTGGCGCGCGGATTCTTCCGCCAATTCATGCAGACACAGTTGGACTACGGCCTGCTGTGGTGGGGGTCAGGGCGTGCCATCGATGCCCGCATCACGGTGGAAGGGGAGGAACATCTGCGCCCGCACGTGGAAGCCGGGCGGCCGGTGATCCTGCTCACGGGGCACCACGTGGCGGTGGACTTCGCGGGTATCGCCATCAACCGCCGCTACAAGGCCACCAGCATGTTCAAGCGCCTGCGCGACCCGGTGCTGGACTGGTTCGTGGCGCGCGGGCGCACCCGCCAGGGTGGGCTCATGTTCGAGCGCAACGACAATATGCGCCCGCTGGTGCGCCTGATTCGCAATGGCTACCTGTTCTACTACATGCCCGACGAAGACCTGGGCCCGGAAAAATCCGTGTTCGCGCCCTTCTTCGGTGTGCCTGCCGCCACCCTCACCGCCTTGGCCAAGCTCACCCGCCTGTGCGGCGCCGTGGTGGTGCCCTTCATGGCCTACCACCGCGACGGCCGCTACGTGGCGCGGCTGTTTCCCGCCCTGGAGAACTACCCCACCGGGGACGACGTGGCGGACGCCACGTGCATGAACCGCGCGCTGGAAGACATGATCCGCCTCGACCCGACCCAGTACGTCTGGTCCCTGCGCCTCTTCCAGACCCGCCCCGACGGCCTCCCCGACCCTTACCCGCGCAAAGGCCGC
>JBAYQE010000018.1:0-35680 GCA_041677345.1 Thiohalomonadaceae bacterium | reverse complement strand
GTGTTGGCCACGCGCACGATCTGCTTGGGTTCCACCTGCACCGGCACCATGGACGAGCGCACCCAGGCGCTGTCGGTGTAGGCGCGCGCGCCGCCGATGTCGCCCGTGGGTCGTGTCGGCGTGCTCTGGTTGCCGTACTCGTCGGGCAGGCTGTCGTAGGACACGCTTACGGTGTGTTCCAGCCACTGGCCGGGCGCCACTTCCGGGTAGGGCTTGACGCGGTAATACAGCGTGACGCTCTCTCCCGCTGCGATGCGCTTGAGCGGTGCACTGTGATCGTGGTGGTAGGTGATGCTGGCCTGAACGCCGCGCACGCCGAACACGTTGTTGGTGATGGTGCCCT
This sequence comes from Thiohalomonadaceae bacterium, assembly GCA_041677345.1. GTDB lineage: Bacteria > Pseudomonadota > Gammaproteobacteria > Thiohalomonadales > Thiohalomonadaceae > JALOAT01. The sequence goes on along the minus strand of JBAYQE010000018.1, from coordinate 35,337 downwards.
CCAGGGCGTCGGCGCCGTCGCTCACCCCATCGCCGTCGTTGTCGAACCCGTCAGCAGTGAAGGGGATGACGTATTCGAGGCCGGTGGAATCGAGCATCACCGTGGCCGCTAGGTCATAGGCGGGTGCGCGCGCCACGCCGCCGGATGCGGCCTGGTTGGTGAGCACGATGCGGTAGAGATATTCGTCGTAGGCATCGCCGAGGCCGGCGCCCGTGGCGAGCGCATGGAAGTCCGCGTCACTGCAAGTGCCGCCGCTGCGCGTCAGATTGCACACCTCGTGCTCGATGAGGATCTGCGGCTCGGTGACGGTGAGATCCACGCGCCGCACCGACTGCTGCGGGTAGCCCACCGTGTTCGGTCCGAGCAGATAAATCTCCTCCGCACCGTCCGTATCGGCGAACACGGCCTCAAAGGTGGAATTGAGAATGTTGCGGCTGGTAGCCGCGTGCATGTTGGGCGCTGCGCGCGTGTCGATGGCGTTATTCAGCAGGCGTGTGGTGATGTCCACCTTGAACCACTCGTCCTTCTGCATGATGCGTTCCGCAGGCACCACCTGATTGAAGGTCCAGTCCACCGAGGTGGCATCCAGGGGATTGAGACCGGCCGGGTTCAGGCTCACGTTACGGACGGCACTGGTACTCTGGGCGTAGGGATCGGTCGACCTGATATAACGCTGGCTGCTGGCCTGCCCGCCCGTGGGCAATTCGTCCACCACCTGAATCTTCTGTACGGCGATATAGGTGAAACCCGGCGTCTGGAAGCCGAACCAGCCGCCGGTGTCGACGTGGAAGGAGCACTCCTCGCCGATCTGCACGAAGCGATCGGGCAGCGCAGGCGGTGGTACGTTCTCTTCCGAGCAGAGCCCGAGCTGGGACTTGAGCAGGTTGAAGCCGATGACGCGGGCGCGGATACCATCCAGCGAGTAGTTGTTGGCGCGATCAGTCACGCCGTCCGTGCGCGGCGTGGGCGTGGGGAACCACAGGGGCGTGCCGTCGCTCAGTGTGATCTCGCCGACCACGTCGGCACGAAAGGTGAGATCGTCCGCGGCCAGCGCAGCCGGGTCCGTGCTCTTCACCACCTGGAATTCGAGGGTTCGTGTCTGTCCGGGCCGCACCGGGCTGCCGGTGCAGCGATACACGGTGGCCGTCCCCGGGATGGGTGCGGGCTCGCGCCATACGGCCAGCGGTGGCGGATTGCCGGTGACGCTGCAACCGGCGGGGGTGCTGATGACCGACATGGTGACGCCGAAGCTCACGAACGTCGCATAATCGGCCGCGTCGTGGCCACCATGGTTGGTCAACTGCACCGTGAGCGGCAGCGGCTGGGCCGGATTGTTGGTGAGGATGAACACCAGCTCGCTGCCGCTGATGTCCACGTCCAGGTCCTCGGGACGGGCCGTGAAACTGTCGGTCCAGTTCTGGTTCCTCACCTCGCTGGTGCAGAATTGCTCGTACCAGATGTCCACGCGGTTTTGCAGGCTGATGGTGGCGGCGGGATCGGTATTGGGCGGATCGCTGTTCGGCGCCTCCGCTCGCACATCCAGATCGGCCGTCTTGTCGTGGTAGGCAGGATCCACCAACACGATGGGAAAACTCACCGTGATCCGATCGCCGCGCCGCAGCAGGTTGTGCTGATCATCCGCGGGATTTGCCGGATCCACCGTGTTGCGCGTGGAACTCCACAGGGTAAATTCAGGCCGCGTGTTGGCAAGCCGCGTCGCCGGATCGGTGTTGCCGCCATCGAGCGATCCCGGCGCTGGATTGGTCCAGGTAATGCGGTTGGTCATGCCGGGGTAGTTGCCATACGCGGGCTGCACCGTCAGCGCGCGCGTGGCGTAATAACCGCTTGTGACCCCGCTCCAACCCGCGGCTGCCGTGGTATCGGTCCACCAGGTGGGATCGACCACGTATTCAGCCGGGAGGATGTCACGCAGGCGGATATTCTTGACCGTGCCCCCGGTGTTGTTGGTGATACGCAGGGTGACCATACCCTTGCTGCCCGCCGGTTGCGAGGTGTTGGTACCGGTGATCTGACGCTGCACGGTCAACCCACTGTTCACGAAGGTGCTAAGGGTTGCCGAGTCCGAGGCCGTGAACGAGGGCGTGGAGCCGTTGTTGCTCGCGGGGGTGCTGATACCGCCGTCGGGGTTGTCTACTTCGCAACCCCACTCGAGGCCCTGGGCGGTGTTGGTGCGGTTGAGGCAGGAACTGGTGATCTTGCCGACCAGATACACATAGGCGCTGCCTCCTTCCGGTGCATCGACCACCGCACCGGCCGGTGGATCACCGAAGGGCGGGTCAAGGCGGAAATCACTGATGGACGTGGTGGGGCCCACATGGACACAGGGTGAGCCACCGGGGGCATTGCCGTTGTTGTTGGCCACTGCCATCGCAGTGGCATCCGTGGGGCAGGCGTAATTGATCAGGTAATTTCCTGAGCTCATCACGTCACTGACGATGATGTCCTGGGCAGGCGCATCACCGCTGTTGCTGATCTGGATGCGCCAGATCACGTCATCGTCGGTGTTGCCATAGACCGGATCGGAATAGCCGCCCTGTGCCGCATCGATATTGCGCCCGCGCTTGGTCACGCGCGGAATCGGCTGCTCAATGGGCAGTTCCTCCAGTGGCGTGCTGGCCGTCTGCACATTGCCTGAACACGAGGAGCGGTAACTGAGGCTGGCACGGATGTCACGATCCGCCCACACCAGCCCCTCCTCGCTGAGGCCGCTGTGGCGTTCCACGTTGAAGCGTATCTCCAGCGTACTGTGACGGTTCGACTGGCTGGGATTGCGCGGCCCCGGCAACACGAAACCGCCGAATGACCAAGTAAGCAGCGACCCGTTGGTGCCGCTCACCACCGGTTCGAACGGCGCCGGGTCCGACACGTACGTGCCGTTGAAGCGGGTGCTCCCGGGCACATAGGTCAGCCCCGACGCCCGCAGGTTTTCCGTCACCGAGAGATTGCTGAGGTCGACACCGAGCGGATTGCTGATGAGCAGGCGCACTTCGCCCTGGCCGCAAAGCTCACAATAGCTGACCGACAGGTCGTGACGGATGAATTGCACGCCGTTGTCGGGCGCGCAACTACCCGGCTGCGCCCCCACCGCCTCGCCCATGGGCAGGGCGAACGCCAGGCAAGCAAGCAATCCATGAATTGCCCGCATCAGAGAGCGTGCTATGACCCGGGTCAACCACATTGAATCAGGAACGGATTTCTAAACGGCGTTAGGGAGACTGATTCTAGGAATTCCTGCTCATGACAAACGTGAAGCAAAACCCAAAAGCGGCTGAAACATAAAACAAAGTGTTCCTTGGATATCGCTGTTCATGGATGTCCGCTGCATCCTCGGCCACCGGGGCGGCAACAGATGGCCCCGGTGCCGGATTCCGCCTACGTTGCCGGCAGGAAGTCGATGGGATACAGGATTGTCACCTTGGGTACGTGATCCTTTGGTCCGAAGTTGAAGCGACTCACTCTGGCGAGCACCTCATCCACCAGCGTTTTGGAGCCCAGGTCCGTGGATTCCACCTTGCACAGGGACACGGTGCCGTCGGGCTCAATGGTGATCCGCAGCACCATCTTGCCGCGCAGGGTCGGATCGCTGCGCAATTCCCGGTTGTAGATGCGATACAGCGCCGCCTTGTAGCGGTCGAATACGATCTGGATCTCTTCGTCGGTACGGGACGGGCCCGGCCCATTGCTGAGAGGACGCTCCGAATCGCCGGCAGCGGTGCCGATGGAGCTCTCCACGCGCGAAAAACCGACGCCGCCGCCCAGTCGTCCGGTATTTCCCATGCCTCGACTCAGGCTCGCCGTGTTGATGCCACCGCTGCCGCCCTGGGCCTGTGCAACGATGAGCGAGCGTTCTGCGCTCGCACCGCTCGCCTTGCGGCCCCGGTCGGTGATGCGCGCCTCGCCGCCGAGCTTTGGCGTGCCGGCAATCTCCATGAGATCCGAGAAACTGTTCTTGAACGCCAACAGGCCGGCACTCTCTGCCTTCTTGCGCGCCACCTGCGTCTCGGCCACGGTCGGTGTCTCCTTGCGGGGCTGTGTGTCGTCGGTCTGCTCCGGCTTACGCTGCTCACGCGGTTCCACCGGCTTGGGTGGGTCCTTTTTCACCAGTCGCGCCAAGCGCTCGGGGATCTCCACCACCTTGTCCTGCGGTGGCGGTGTTACGGTCCAGATCGATACGAACAAGCTCACCACCACGCACAGGCACAGGGTTGCCAACAGCGACTTGCGAAACCGCCATTCGTCCTCGCCATTGCGCGTCCATGGCATGACCATCGGCCGGTATGGCGGCTCCACATATTCACGTTCGATGGCGAATTCGAACCGGGCCCGCTCTTCCTGTTCCTGGACACGTGCGAGCTCGTCGTAAAGCGCCTCCAGGTTGTCGTGTTCGCGCAGGATCTCGTCTTCGATGCGCGCTCGGCCCTGTTCGAGCCCTGCCAACTCCTGCTGGAAACCGTGGATCCCCTGCCGAATGTTCGCGAGGTGTTCGGCCGGATCGTTCGCGGCGCCCAGCTCACCCCAGAACAGGTCGGCGGCGCCCAGCTCGTGCAATCGATCGAGGGCGTTGCAGATGTCATTCAGCGCGGCATAGTGCTGGCCGTCGGCGAGCAGACGCTCCCGCGCGGTGTCGACCTCGCGCCGCTGCATCTCCAGCATGCCGACCTTCTCGCGCGTGCGAGCGACCTCGTCGAGGATCAGCTGCTGTTCTTCGGAAACGGCTGCGTTCTGCATGGTCAGCCTTGATGTGCCTTCTGGTTAACCGCCAGCGAAATCTTCGTGTAACCGGATCCGGTGCAGGTGGCCATGAGTTTTTTCAGCACCTTGAACGGGATCTCCTTGTCGGCCAGGATCGTCACTTCCTTGCTCTCGGCAATGGTCTGGGTGTTGATACCGATGGCGCTTTCCTTCAATTCCGTAAGCCGTTCCCTCACCGGCTCGATGAGTTCATTCTTCGACTCCAACACGGCGGCGGTAGCGACCACCGGGGTGCCCTGCACCAGTACCTGCTCGGCACTGACCATCATGATCACGGTCTGACGTGGCCTGGATTCCACCACGGAGTCCGGCAAGGTGATTTCATCGGGCGCGTCGATCACCTCGGTTGCCGACTGGTTGACCAGCAGGAAGAACACAAGGATGGTGAATACGTCCATGAGCGAGGTGAGATTCAGGGTGCCGGCGCGATGCTTCTTTGCACGCGCCATGCGCTTCAAGCGTCTGGTGTTCTTCATGGCGCATCCCCTATGGACAGTTCCGGAAACAAGGGACGTTTCTGTACTTCGTCGCCCGCCTCCGCCTTGACTTCTGCCACTTTCACCGCATCCATCACGTGAATCACATCCTCGTAGGCGATGTCCGGCTCGATGAGCACAGTGGCATCCTCCTTCGTCGGATACTTGTCCTTCAGCACGGCGAGAAACTGCGACAGCGCCCCAAAGTCATATCCGTCCTGCCGCTTGGCCAGCGATTTCACCACCTTGTTTCCCTCGATGATTTCAAGACCCTTCTCCCGCACCACGATCTCGACGATGACCTTCGGTTGATCGGGGGCCGAGCCGCCGGCGGTCTCGGGAACATCCAGTTCCTGTATCGTGATACGCGAAAACACCGCGGTGACGAGCAGGAACGGAATCAGCACCACCATCAGGTTGAGGAAGGTGGTGATATCCAGCTGAGGTGTTTCCTTGCTGCGCTTGTAGTGATGTGCCCTGGCCATGCCCGCTCCCTGCCGTTCAGGCTGCCGCCTTCACGGTCTCGTATTGCCGCTTGGCGGTACCGGAGATGATGTTCAGGGTCTTCACCGACGCCATCTCCAGGCTGTCGATGATCTCGCCTGTGCGTGCCACTACGTAGGCGTGGGCCACAAGCAGCGGGATGGCCACCAGCAGGCCGAGGGCTGTGGTATTCATGGCCACCGAGATACTCGCCGACAACAGGTCCGCCTTTTCCGCCGGGTTGGCATTGGCCACGGCGTTGAAGGCATCAATCAGGCCGAGAATGGTGCCGAGCAGGCCAAGCAGCGTGGCAATGTTGGAGAACAGCGCGATATATCCTGTGCGTTTCTCCAACTGGGGGATGATCTCCATCATGCCCTCCTCCATGGCGATCTCGATGTCTTCGCGCCGGCGCACCGTGCCCTGGCGTGCGAGGCCGAGGCTGAGCAACTCGCTGATGGTCGACTTGTCATTCTCGGTGAGCTGGCGCGCCTGCTCGAAGTCTCCCGCCACCAGCACCGGGTGCAACTGGTCCCACATCCTGCGATTCGCGGTGCGCACCAGGAAAAGCTTGACGAAGCGCTCCACCACGATGGCGGAACCGATGGCGCCGACGATCAGGATGGGATACATCCAGATACCGCCGTCGCGTATGAAAGTGACAATTGCGTCGATGATGTCCATGTCAGGAGCCTCGTTTCTCAGATGTTCAGGGGTTGCTCAATTCGTAGTAACGCAGTTCGCGCATGAAGACTTCTTTGTCCACCGGCACGAATCCACCGTCCAGGAGTCGGGATGCCAGTTCGCCATCATTACCCACGTCGGAGCCCTTCCAGGGAACGATGACCAGGGATTTTGGCGTCTCGTTGTTGCCGACGATGGAGATGCCGGAGATCACCTTGGGCTCGGGTTCCGCGACCGTCTCTGCGCTCACGCCGCCTGTGGACCAGAGAAGCATGGCGACTGGGACCAGCACTCGTGGCGACAGTGAGTTCATTGCATTCCCCTTCGGTTTTGCAGATCGGCGATCCACAGGGTCACCACGGCATCCTCCGGGACAGCCTCGCTGTAGATGCGGTAGTGCTCGAGGGCACAGTCCAGATCGCCGAGGAACAGATCGCACAGGATGCCCAGGTTCTTGCGTGCCGGCAGGTAGTCAGGGTACTTGTCCAAGACCCGCTCGTAGGTCGCACGTGCCGCGTCGAAGCGTCCGCTCCTGCGCAGCACCATGCCGTATTCGTTGTTTGCCGCAGGATGATCGGGATTGATTTCCAGCGCCTGTTGCAAGGCCTTCTCCGCCTGCTCCAGTTGATCGATGCGCTGATAGGCGATGGCGAGATTGATGTATGGCGCCGTGTTGTGCTGGCCCTTCGGATGTGCCGTGATGGCCGTGAGCAGCGCGATCCCCTGCGTATGCTCACCGGCGCGCAAGTGTTCGACGGCCCTGTCGAAATCCGCCTGCAAGCGGCTGTCCAGGTTTGCCTCCTCGCGTATGGCATAGCCGGATGCCTCACTGGAAACGGCGTCCGTGCTGCCCGCTTGGCGTGGTGGTTGCGATGCACACCCTGCGGACAGGGCGGTGAGGAGTGCGAGCATAATCACGCCTGTGCCCCGACGGCATCTCGCCCATACCCGGGCACACGGCGTCCCACTCCATTGTGCCGGTGTGGGACTCATGTCCGATCTTCCGCCATGGTGACACCCCGAAATGCACCCGCGACTTCGTCCTGCGGCGCGGCATCGGCGATGGGCGCGCCTGCGTCCTGTGTATCGCGAGCCGGCTCCACCCGGTGGCGCACGATCTCGTAGCGATAGACATCAGGGTCATCCAGGTAACCACTGCTCTCTTCCGCCCGCGCATAGCGTGCCGGGACCAGCATGGCCAGCTTGGAGAGGCTGCTGTCGATCCAGCGGTTGTAGATCCCGCCAGCCATGAGTTCGAGGTTTTTCTTGTGCACCTCGATGGCCTTTTCCTCGAACGGGTAGGCCTGTTCCTCGATGGCCAGTTCGTATTGTTCCAGCTCCAGCGCGCTGAGATCGTCCGGACGCTCGGACGCCATGAGCGCCTTGCTGAAATGGAGATAGATCTCAGCCATGTAGTAGGTGGCCGCCGCCGTGCTCTCGGCCACTTCGTATTCCGTGAGTCGGGCGAAACCGTCCAACGCCTTTTTCATGGCGGCCTGCTTGCGTTTCAGGTTCTTCTGGAACGGCTTCACCAATTCAATGGCAGTCAGGTCCGCGTAGAGGGATTCGGTGAGCACCAGGGCCGACGTGGCAGCGAGATAGCGGGTGCGATCGGTGCGCGCGCCGCCGGCGCGAGCATCGGCCTGGACGATGAGGCGTAATTCCCGATGCCAGGCGTGCACATCACCCATGCCCTGGTACACCACGGCCAGCCGGTGCCGGGCCTCCACCGCCGGTTCCAGCGGCTGGGGGAATTGTTGCAGGTAACGGCCATAGACCTTGATGGCGCCCGCAGAGTCGCCGACCTGCTGGTACAGGTCCGCTGCGATGAGCAAGGCGCCGCGGCGCACCTCTTCGTCCTCTGCTTCGGACTCGATGCGTTCGTATTCGGCTGCGGCAAGACCGAGCTTGCCGGCCTCCTTGTACACATAGGCGACCTTCTTGGTGACCTCAGGCTGCAGTTCATGACCCTCGTAGCTGCGGCGAAACGCCTGCAGTACTTCCGCTGCCCGAGCCCATGCCTGCAGTTGGATCAATGCAGTGGCGGCATCGAACTCGGCCGTGGGACGGATCTTCGAATCGGGTGCATGCTCGGCGATGCGCAGGTAATGTGTGGCGGCTGTCCCATGGTCACCTGCCTGCGCGGCCTGTTCACCTTGCTTGTAGATGGCCGCGGCCAGGTTCTCGAGCACGTCTGCGCGCGCCTCGTCCTTCGCCGGTGTGCGTTGCAATACACTGGCGTAGGCCTGTTCCGCGTCGGCGAACTGCGCCAGGTCGAACGACGCGTGGGCCACCACCAGCCAGGCCGAGCGCATGATTGCCGGTTCCGTCCCGGGATAGCCGTCGATGACACGCCGCCCCGTGCTGGCGGCCAAGGCGTAATCCTTCATCTCGTACAGGTCTTCGGCCGCACCGGTCACTACCACCGCCGCCTTGTCGTGGGAGGGGAAGGCTTCGGCGAAGCGCAGTGACGAGCGCACCACTTCCTGGCGTGCGGCGTTACGCTCCGCCTGGGCGGTATTCAGGTATTCACGATAGGCGTACACGGCCGCATAACCTGCGGCCGCGCCCTTGTCGTGGGCCGGGTAGCCGTAGGCGATGCGCTCGTATTCCACCGCGGCGATCGCGTAGTCCTTGTGCTCCAGCAACAGGTCGGCCATCTGATAGTGGATGGGTGGCGAATCGCTGTCGGTCGGGAAAGAAGCCAGGTATTCGCGATACCAGACCAGGGCTTCGCGGAAGTTATCTTCGCGCTCACGCGCCTTCTGCTTGTCCTGATAGAGCGCGTGATAATGGTTGGCCAGTTCTTTCAGGTTCTGCTTGAGATAACCCAGCACTTCAGGATAGGCCGCCACCTCGAAGTGCTGCCAATACTCGGATTTCAGGCCGTACTTGCGTGCGAACGCCTTATTGGCGTCCACCACCAGCTTGGGGAATCCGCCTTGCTTGTAAATCTCGATGATGCGCATGTCGAAGCGCGGCGAGGCCTGGTGGAACGGATGCAGGCGCACGAAGGTACCGTAGGCGAGCGCCGCGTCGTTGTAACGGCGCTTCTCCAGGTAATGCTCGCCCAGGTTGCTGTAGACGTTTTGCTCATAAGCGCGGGCACCGTAGTGAGTGAAATACTCGCTGACGGCGTCTGCTCCGCCCAGATAGGAAAAAGCGAAGCTGACCACCCGGAAGGTGTCGTCGATGCGCTTTTTTTCGATGTCGTCGGTGATGTTCTGGAAATCCGTACCCGTATCCACCTTGTGGTCCAGCAGGGCCACGAAGCGATGCAGACCGTCCTCATAGAGTTCCTGCTTGTAGAAGGACCAACCCAGCTTGTAGAGCGCCAGCTCAAAGAATGACGAGCCCGGCCCCATATCGACCACCACCTGATAGGCCTCTTCCGCGTCCAGGAAGCGCTTGCGGGTGAAGAAATATTCGCCGCGACGGAACTGCACCTCATCCACGTAGCGCGACCGTGGATATTCGGCCACCAACCGGTTCATCACCTGCATGGCCGTTTCCACCTCACCCAGCTCCTCGTAGGCACGGGCCATCTGATAGAGCACTTGGTCGTTGCGCTCGTACAACGGGTATTTGGCGAGCAGTTTCTGATACAAGGCGATGGCCTCGAGGGCGTCGGCCTGCTGCGCGTCGATGGCCTCCGGGTGGGGCAGCTCCGCAGGCACGACCCGGGACACCACCGGAGGCGCCGCGGTGGCGCGTTCCTCAAATGCCTGTTGCGACTCACGCCCGGCGTCGGCCCGCACCATCGGCACGTCGGTCGGTGCCACGGGCATGGAGGTGGGCGGCACAAGGCCTTCCGTGGCTGTTGCCTGCGGCGAGTTCGTCACAGCGCGGCCGTGCATCAGGCCGTATTCCTTTTCAATCTTGAGGTCGGCCAGGCGGCGAATGGCCTCCGGTGTCATGGCCGACTCAGGCGTCGCTTCCAGAAAGCGCCGGTAGCTGGCGATGGCCTTTTCGATACCACCCTCGATCTGTGTTTCCTTAATCTCAATCTTCATATGGCGCAGCTGCGCCAACGTCTCGCGACCACCAAGCGTGGAGCAACCTGCGAGCACCGGCACGAACAGGGCGAGGAAACAGATGCGCACGTTCATTCGGCTGCGCCCTCCGTGTCCTGTCGCCGGCTGGCGCGGTCATAGCTGTCGGCAAGGGCAAAACGCGCCTTCACCTGCTGTTCTTCCAGCCGCACACGGCGCCTGTCCAGTTCCTCGACGGCCATGCTCTCCAGCAGATGGCCCTGACGCGCCATGAGCTGCTCGATTCTTGCGTGGGCAGCACGGCTACGGATGCGCAGTTGGCGCAGCGTGTCGTCATAACCCTGGTAGCTCTGGGTAGCTGCCTGACGCGTGCGGATGAATGCCCGATACCTGGTCTTGAGCCTGGCGATGTCTGCATCCAGCGCGAGCAGGCGCTTGTGCGCCGTGGTGAGGCGGTGGTCGTAGTCGGTGTGGATATTCCAGTGCAGCACGCCTTGCAACCGCGTGGCGCGCTCGCGCAGGTGCCGGTCGCCGGCGGCCGCGTGCTCCAGTGCAGCGAGCGCCTCGCGCGCCTCACGTTCCGGGGCGGTGATGAGCAGGTCTGGCCGCGGCATCACCAACATGGATTGCAGGCGTCTGAAAATGTGATCCCGTTGCTCCAGGCGCAACTTGATGCGGGAATCGAGAAAGCGGAACTGACGATCGATCTCGGGCAACAGCGGCTCGTAATAGGCACGCCGCTTCACCACCAATTCTTCCCATGCCGCCAAATGCCCGTCCCATTCGGCGGTGCGTCTGCGCAGGTCCTCCAGGTCCAGGTAGTTCCTGAGCGACTGCTGGAAGTCATGAGATGCAATGAGCTCGGTGAGGTACCAGGTCTCGGGCGCATCGGGAAGCTCGCGCAGCTTGATCACCCAGTCGCTGTCCTGCGCCAGTTCCTCGCGTACCAGCGCCTGCAGGAACCGGCCTTCGCGGATACTGCGGATCGAGGTATCCAGCCGTGTCAGTTCGTTGCCAAACGACTCCAGGGCCTGGCCGTAGAGCAGTGCCGCCTTGCCATGTACCTCCAACTTGCCGTAGGCATACGGCAGGGCAAGGAGTGCCTCCTGCACCGCACGGTCGGTGACGTTGCGTTGTGCAAGCAAGCTCCACGGCACGATAGCGCGCTCGTATTCTTCCTGGGCGGCGTGCGCCCAGCCCGCACTCAGCAGCGCGCGGTTGGAAAACGGCCCGGTGAGTCGCACACGCTCGAGAAAGGTCTGTGCGCCGGCATAGTCCTCCGCTTCCAGCAGGCGTGTGCCCAGCACCAGATTGGCCTTGTCACGCATCGCCTGGTCGCCCTTGGCATCGCCCCCGGCCTGGCCGGCGCGGGCCAGTTCGGCCCCTGCTTCTTTCAGGCGCCCCGTCTGGTACAACGCAATGCCCCGGTTGTAAGCGACGAAATGTTCGAGACCATCGGCGTCGCGCAAGCCGGCGAGGATGTCTATGGCTTCGGAAAACCGCCCATTGGCGATCAGGACCTGCGCACGAAGAAACGCCACCTCGTCGCGGATGCGCGCGGGCACCGGCCCGGTGATTCGGTCCAGCGCGTGAAGGGCCTCAACAGGTTGTTCCTTCTGGAAATGGATACGCGCCAGGCGCCAGGCTGCTTCATTGCGCACCTCGGGTGCCACCCTGGCTTCCAAGACGGATTGGATGGCCCGCCCTGCACGGTTATGCATACGGTAGGACAGCTCGAAATCACCCACCGCAAACTCGGCATGATCGAGATGAAAGTACAAGGTGTCCAGCGGGCGCTCGTCCACGCCGTAGTGCTGGCCCAACTCACTGTCCAGGCGGGCAATGGCGTCGAACCAGTGACCCTGATGGGCCTGGTACAAAGCCTCGCCGAAGTACAGGTCGCGCAGTTCCGCAGCGGCTGACATGGAGCACCACAGCAGGGCGATCACACCGGGAAGGAGTCGGTGCAGGCCGGCCATGCGGAAACTACCAATCCCTGATATCGATGCCGGGCTGTCCGGAAGCGGGACCCGCAATGCGGATCTCCACCAGCTTCGGTCCGACATCCTTTTCGATGGAAGCGCTGGTCGTCAGGCGATAGTCGCTCCCGCCTGCCGCCTTGCCGGCAATACTTACCTGCAACTCATGGGTCCCCGCGGTGATGTTTCCGGAATAAATACGCTGCACACCACCTTGCTGCAGCGCCTCCAGTTCCTTGAAGCTGTAGAGGTGATGGGCCACATCCCGGCCGTCAACCTGGATGTCCACGGCATCGAGCCGCAAGGTGTCGTCGCTGGCGAGGGAAACGAACAAGGACAGTTGCGTCCCCGAGGGGTAGAGCAGTTTTTCCTCTAGCCGGCTCAGCTCGGCCGCAATGCCGAGGACCTCGCTCTTGATGTCCTGCACCTGCTCGTCCAGGCCCTTGACCTGCTCCCGTGAGGCAGGCGCAGACACAGCCGGCGCTGACAACGTCAGAGCCAGCAGCCATGGCATCAAGGTGCGCACGAAGGAGAGCATTGCTTTTTCTTGTTAGGCCGGCGTGAGAATAAGTAGGTGGAATTTAAAGATTTCTTGAGCGGGAATTCCGATGAGTAACGCACAGTTTTCCGCGCCGGGACGGCGTGCCACACCCATGTGAGAACCACGTCGCAAAAACGACTTGTCAGGTATGGCTTGACCTGCGCTCCCCCCTACCGCTACATTCCGCCCCCGTTACAGGTTCCCTGACGGCATCCGCCCGAGGGGTTAAACGGGAAGCCGGTACGCTCCATCGAGCCAAGCCGGCGCTGCCCCCGCAACGGTAGACGAGTCGAGGATCTGCACGACGCCACTGTGCCGCAGGCATGGGAAGGCGCAGATCCCGGGAATGCCCGCTCGTGAGCCCGGAGACCGGCCTGTCGCATCACGGCGGTATTGCGGAGGGCGATACCACGACGCGACCGCCCTGGGCTGCCCGTCCCCCTCTCCTCCGCACCCGCTTTCGTACCGTTCCGGATCGCGCGGGTGTGCGCGAGGAGAAAAAAAGTGAGACTCCGTTTATTGGCGGCCGCGCTGTTATGCGCCGCATCGGCCGCTCGTGCCGAAACCGCTTCCCCCATCATCGTGACGGCCAGCCGAGTTGCCGAAACCGCCGACGAAACGCTGGCGCCCGTGACCGTCATCACCCGCGAGGACATTGAGCGCAGCCAGGCGCAAACGCTCGCGGACCTGGTGCGTGCCACGCCCGGTGTCTCCGTGGATGTGAATGGCGGCCGCGGCAAGTTGACCAACCTGAAGCTGCGCGGCACATCCTCCGATCACACCCTGGTCTTGGTAGACGGCATCAAGGTGGGAAGCGCCACCAACGGCCAGGTCGCGTTGCAGGACATCCCCGCCGCGCAGATCGATCGCATCGAGATCGTGCGCGGCCCGCGTTCCAGCCTCTATGGTTCCGAGGCCATCGGGGGCGTGGTACAGATTTTCACGCGCCGCACCCAAGACGGTTTCACTCCCAACGCGAGCCTCACCGCAGGTAGTTATGGCACGCGCGAACTCAGCGTCGGATTCAGTGGCCGTCATGGAGCCAGTTGGTACAGCCTGCAGGCCCAGGGGGTCGAGGTGGACGGCTATGATGCCTGGGAACCGGCAGAACCCGATGACGACGGCTACCGTTCACGTTCCGCCAGCCTGCGCGCTGGCCACCGCTTCGCTTCCGGCCTGGAAACGGAGCTGCACGCGTTTCGCAGCGAGTCGGAAAACGAATTCGACGGCACCGCCCAGGACGAGAGTGAGTCGGCCCTCGAGGTGTTCGGCGCCCGCCTTGGTTACATGATCGGCGATTTCTGGCATGCCACGTTCACCGCTGGACGCAGCCGTGACGATGCCGACAATTTCAAGGCGGGTGTGTTTTCCACGCGGTTCGACACCGAGCGGGACACGGCTTCACTGCAGAACGACTTCAGCCTGGGCGACCATCTGCTGACGCTGGGCTTCGACTATCAGGAGGACCGCGTGGACAGCGCCGAGTCCTACGCCGTCGACAGCCGCACCAACCGCGGGCTGTTTACCCAATACCGCACTGCCTTCGGCGCCCACGACCTGCAATTGGCAGTGCGCGAAGACGACAACGAGCAGTTTGGCCGTCATCGCACCGGCAACCTGGCCTTGGGCATCGGTGTGACCGCCGACCTGCGCCTGACCGCGGCCTACGGCACAGCCTTCCATGCTCCGACCTTCAACGATCTGTACTGGCCCTCCGGCGGCAATCCCGATCTCAATCCCGAAACCGCGACCTCCACTGAAATCGGCCTGCAAAGCCTGGCCGGCCCCGTGCGTGTAGACCTGCGGTTGTTCCGTACCGACTTGGACGGCCTGATCACCTGGGCCTGCACCCTGAACTGCGGCGGTTCCTGGGAAGATGACATCTGGCTGCCGGTCAATGTCGACCGCGCCCGCATCGATGGCGCGGAACTGGCCATCGGCGGCGATATCGCAGGCTGGACGACGCGCATCGCCATAACTGTCCTGGAGCCGCGTGACGAAGCCACCGGCAACGTGCTGCCACGCCGCGCGCGACGTGCGCTGCGCGTGGACACGGACCGCACCTTCGGAGCCTACGCATTGGGGGCAACCCTTGTGGCTGAGGGCGACCACTACGATGACCTTGCCAACACGGAGGAATTGGCAGGCTACGCCACGCTCGCTGTGCGCGCCGGCTATCGGCTCACGCACGATTGGCGGCTGGAGGCACGTCTCGAGAACGTCTTTGATCAGGACTACCGGACCGCGGCCGACTATGTGCAGCCAGGTCGCAGTTATTATCTGACCCTGGCCTGGCGGCCCTGAGGGAAAAGGAGCTTCCCATGATTACAACGACCTCTCATCGCATCCTCGTCGCCCTGGCGCTCGGTGCCGCCATGGCCTTGACCCGTAGTCATCATTTCGCCGATCTGGTGCATCTGCCCGATGCCTCGTGGGCAGTGTTCTTCCTCGCCGGCTTCTATCTGGCAAACGGCCGGGTCTTCGCCACTTTGCTGGCCTTGGCCGCCTGCAGCGACTTCGTTGCCATCACGTTCGGTGGCGTGAGCGACTTCTGCGTGAGCCTGGCCTATGGCTTTCTGTTGCCGGCGTATGGCGCACTGTTCGTGGCCGGGCGCTGGTACGCGGCGCGCTACCGCTTGACGCCGGCCACCCTCATGCCTCTACTGGGCTCGGCGTTCACAGGCGCACTGATCTGTGAACTCCTTTCCAGCGGCAGCTTTTATTTCTTCTCCGGCCGATTCGCAGAGACCTCCCTGATGGTGCTCGGCGAGCGCCTCGCACGCTATTTTCCGGGCTACCTGGAATCCATGGCCCTGTATCTTGGCATCGCCGTGATCGCCCATACGGCCCTGGTGCTGGTGGCCAACCCTGCAACTGTACAGCGCATGCCCAAGGCACCATGAATAGCGACGACAAGACGCGACACCTCGTCCGCATGCAGCGCAAAAAGGCGGTGGTCGACGCATCCACGAAACACGCCAGTGAAGACCGCGGCGTGCTGGTGGTCCACACCGGTAACGGCAAGGGCAAGAGCAGCGCGGCCTTCGGCATGGTGGCGCGCGCCCTCGGTCACGGCCTGCGCGTCGGAGTGGTGCAGTTCGTCAAGCGCGATGACGACAACAGCGGCGAAGCGGCGTTTTTCCGTCGCTTTCCCCAGGTGTCCTGGTTCGTGCTGGGCGCCGGCTTCACCTGGGAGACCCAGGATCGCGAACGCGACATCGCGGCCTCGCGCGCGGCCTGGCAACAGGCGGCGCGACTGCTCGCCGATGGGGATTACCATCTGGTGGTGCTCGACGAACTGAACATCGCCCTCAAGCTCGGCCACCTGCCCGTGGAGGACGTGCTCGCAGCGCTGCGCGCACGCCCGGTGCATCAGCACGTGATCATCACCGGTCGCGGTGCACCCGAGGCGCTCATCGACGCCGCCGACACCGTGACGGAAATGCGCATGGTCAAGCACGCCTTTCAGGCCGGTGTCCGCGCGCAGAAGGGCATCGAATGGTGAACCTGCGCCGCTGCCCCGCGCTGCTCGTTACCGCACCCGCGTCCGGCCAGGGCAAGACCACGGTGACCGCCGCCCTCGCCCGGCGCTACCGCGATCGGGGTCGGCGCGTGCACGTGTTCAAGACCGGGCCGGACTTCCTCGATCCCGTGATCCTGGAATGGGCCGCAGGACAGCCGGTGTATCAGCTCGATCTGTGGATGGGCGGCGAGGCCCATTGCCGCCGGCTGCTGTTCGAGGCCGCCGGTGAGGCGGATCTGATCCTCATCGAAGGGGTGATGGGCCTGTTCGACGGTCATCCCAGCAGCGCTGATCTGGCCGCACTACTGGACATACCCGTGCTCGCGGTCGTCGATGCCTCCGCCATGGCCCAAACCTTCGGCGCCGTGGCTTTCGGACTGGCCCATTACCGGGGCGGTGTCGCGGTGGCCGGGGTGTTCGCCAACCGCGTCGGCAGCGAGCGTCATGCCGCCCTGCTGGCACCGGCGTTACCGCAAGGACTGCCGCTCATGGGCTGGCTGCCGCGGGACGCGGACCTCACCCTTCCCGATCGGCATCTGGGTCTGGTACAGGCGACGGAAGTGGCCGATCTCGACGTGCGCCTGTCCCGTGCCGCCGCCGCGCTCCAGTGGCATGACGCAGCGCTGCCTGCCGCCGTACCCTTCGCGAAGCCCCTCGAGACTGCACTGGCGCGCGCGCTGGAAGGGATACGCATTGCCGTGGCGCGGGATGTGGCGTTTTCGTTCCTGTACCGCGCCAACCTCGATGTGCTGCAGGCACTCGGCGCGAAACTAGTGTTCTTCTCGCCCCTTGCAGATACAACCCTGCCCGAGGCGGACAGTGTTTATCTGCCAGGCGGCTACCCGGAACTGCATCTCGACGCGCTGGCTGGCAATCACGCCATGCGTGATGCCCTGCGTGCCCACCACCGGGTGGGCAAACCGATCCTCGCCGAGTGCGGCGGCATGCTGTACCTGCTGGATTCCCTCACCGACGCGGAGGGTCACCGCGCCCCCATGCTCGGCCTGATGCCGGGCGATGCCGTGCTGCAACGGCGTCTGGCGGCGCTCGCCCTGCAACAGGTCGAACTGCCCGAAGGCACACTGCGTGGTCACACGTTTCACCATTCGCGCCTGGAAACGACGCTCACCCCCGTTGCGCGGGGTACGTGCCCGAACGGCGGCGCCACGGCAGAGGCGGCCTATCGCCTCGGGCGGCTCACAGCCTCCTATGTACACCTCTACTTCCCGTCGAATCCGGCGGCGGTTGCAAAGCTGTTCCAGCCATGAGTCCAGATTGCAGAAAACATCGCATGCGTTGGCTGATTTCTCTCTTGCTCTTCACCCTTGCCATCCCGGCCCAGGCGGCGATCACGGTACGCGATGATATGGGCGTCGAGGTGCGTCTCACCGCGCCCGCGCGGCGCATCGTGAGCCTCTCGCCCCATGGCACGGAACTGCTGTTCGCTGCCGGGGCCGGCGAGTACATCGTCGGCACCGTCGCCCATAGTGATTATCCGGAAGCCGCCACCCGCATTCCGCAGGTTGGCACCTATGTGGCCTTCGATCTGGAACGCATCGTGGCGCTGCGCCCGGATCTGGTGGTGGCCTGGAGTAGCGGCAACGGCAAGGCCGAGGCCTTGGAACGCCTCACGTCATTCGGTATCCGGGTCTACTCGACGGAGCCACGCAAGCTTGACGATATCGCAACCAGTCTGGAAAAGCTGGGAATGCTGGCAGGCACCCCGGGGACGGGCAATGCCGCGGCCCAAACCTTCCGCGCGCGGCTCGCCCGGCTGCGCGCACGCTACGCGCAGCGCGAGCCGGTCAGTGTTTTCTATCAGGTGTGGCGCGGTCCCTTGTTCACCCTTGGTGGACCACACATCTTCTCCCGGGTGGTCGAGGTATGTGGCGGTCGCAACGTATTCGGCGAACTGAACACCCTCGCACTCTCGGTGGACCTGGAGGCGGTACTCGCCGCGGATCCTCAAGCCATCATTGCCAGCGGCATGGGTGAGGAGCGCCCGGATTGGCTCGATGACTGGCGCCAGTGGCCGCAGCTGCGCGCCGTGCACGCGGGCCACCTGTTTTTCATTCCGCCCAATCTGCTGCAACGCCCGACGCCGCGCCTGCTCGATGGTGCGGAACGACTGTGCGAGGCCCTGGACAGGGTGCGCGGGGAGCGTAGCGAATGACGGCATTCACGCTCATGGTGCAGGGCACCACGTCCGACGCCGGCAAGAGTACGCTGGTGGCCGGCCTGTGCCGCGTACTGGCCCGCCGCGGTGTACGTGTGGCACCTTTCAAGCCGCAGAACATGGCGCTGAATAGCGCCGTCACCGCGGACGGCGGCGAGATCGGTCGCGCCCAGGCGGTACAGGCACTGGCCTGCGGACTCGAACCCCACACCGACATGAATCCGGTATTGCTCAAGCCCAATACCGATGTGGGCGCGCAGGTGATCGTGCACGGTCGCGCGCTCGCCAACATGGACGCCAGGGATTACCACGATTACAAGCGCATCGCGCGCGAGGCCGTGCTCGCCTCCTATGCTCGCCTGTGCGCACGCTTCGAGACCGTGGTGGTGGAAGGCGCCGGCAGCCCGGCGGAGATCAACCTGCGTGAAGGCGACATCGCCAACATGGGCTTCGCCGAGGCGGTGGATTGCCCCGTGATCCTGGTGGCGGACATCGATCGCGGCGGCGTGTTCGCCCATTTGGTGGGCACGCTGGCGTTGCTGTCGGAAAGTGAACGGGCACGCGTGAAGGGATTCGTCATCAACCGCTTCCGCGGCGACCTGGGGCTGCTCGAACCCGGCCTGCGTTGGCTGGAGGAATACACCGGCAAGCCGGTGCTCGGCGTGCTGCCCTATCTCCATGGCCTGCACCTGGAAGCGGAGGACGCCATCGCACCTGCCCAGGAAACGGACGCGGAGGCGCTGCGCGTGGTGGTGCCGGTGCTGCCACGCATCAGCAATCACACCGATTTCGATCCCTTGCGCCTGCATCCGCAAGTGGACCTGCGCTTCGTCCCCCTCGCCGAGACCATGCCCGGCTGCGACCTGGTGATCCTGCCCGGGAGCAAGAGCGTGCGCGCCGACCTGGGCGCCTTGCGCGCCCACGGCTGGGAACGCGCGCTGCAACGACATCTGCGTTACGGTGGCAAGGTCCTGGGCATCTGCGGCGGCTTCCAGATGCTCGGCCGCCTGCTGCGCGACCCGCACGGTATCGAGGGTCCATGCGGCGAGAGCCCGGGCCTGGGCCTGCTCGATTGCACGACCACCCTGGAACCGCAAAAGCGCCTGGCGAACGTGCATGGCACCCTCGCCTTCGCCGATGCACGGGTGCGCGGTTACGAAATCCACGCCGGCTGCACCAGGGGCACAGGCCTCGATCGGCCATTCGCACACCTCGCCCATGGCACCGACGGCGCAGTTTCGGCCGACGGCCAGGTGATGGGCACCTATGTGCATGGTCTGTTCGAAGATCCCTCTGCATGCGACGCGCTGTTGCGCTGGGCCGGTCTGGTCGAAGCGGCGAGCCCCGATTACCATGCCCGGCGCGAAGCGGACATCGACCGGCTGGCGGACGCGGTGACAGCGCACCTGGACCTGGACGCCGTTTTTGGAGGGAAAGTCCACCAATGAACGCAAACAACGCAAATGGAACACAAGTGATCCCATTTGCGTTCATTGGCGTTGTTCGCGGACCTTTTAAAAGGGGCGAGAGATGAAGCAGTTGATCCTGGGCGGGATGCGCTCCGGCAAGAGTCGTCTCGCGGAACGCCTGGCCATGGCCAGCGGCCTGCCGGTCACCTACATCGCCACGGCCACCGCCGGCGACGAGGAGATGCGCGCGCGTATCGACCATCATCGCGCGCAGCGCCCTGAGGCGTGGCAGGTGGTGGAAGAACCCCTTGCACTGGCCGCGGCGCTGCGCGCCCACGCCGCCACCGGCCATTGCCTGCTGGTGGACTGTCTCACGCTGTGGCTCACCAACCTGCTTTGCAGCGACGATGCCGGGGCGCTGGCGCGCGAACGCGAGGCCTTGCTCGCCACCCTGCCTTCGCTGCCCGGGGACATCATTCTGGTATCGAACGAGACCGGCCTCGGCATCGTTCCGGCCGATCCGCTGTCGCGCCGCTTCTGTGACGAGGCCGGGCGACTTCACCAGGTACTCGCGGCCCTGTGCGACCGTGTCATTTTCACCGTGGCGGGACTGCCACAGGTGCTCAAGGGAGAACCACTGTGATTGAACTCGAATGGCTGGGCGCGCCGTGCGCCGATATGAACGAATCTGCGCGGCGCGACGCCGAGGCACGCCAGCGCGTACTGACCAAGCCCCTCGGTGCGCTCGGCGAACTGGAGCACGCTGCCATCCGCCTCGCCGCCCTGCAGGGCACCGCCTGCCCGGGGGTGGACAAGGTGCACGTGGCCGTGTTCGCGGGCGATCACGGCGTGGCCGCACGGGGTGTTTCCGCTTTTCCGCAATCGGTCACCCTGGAGATGGTGCGCAATTTCGTCCGCGGCGGTGCCGCCATCAGCGTCGTGGCACGGGCGCTCCACGCCAGCCTCGAGGTGATCAACCTGGGTACCGTGCATGATGCGGAGGTGCCGGGTGTGATGGCGTGCCGGCTCGGTCCCGGCACCGCCGATCTGAGCACTGCACCCGCCATGACCGCAGCCCAATTGGCCGGAGCGCTGAACGCGGGACGGGAAAGCGTCGTGCGTGCGGCACGTGGCGGCGCCCAGTTGTACATCGGCGGCGAAATGGGTATCGGTAACACCACGTCGGCATCGGCGCTGGCCTGTGCCCTGCTCGGTGCCGAGCCGCGGCGACTCACCGGGCCTGGCACCGGCATCAACGGTGCGGGCGTGGCCCACAAGGTCGCCATCATCGAGGAAGCACTGGCTTTCCACCGTGCGCATCTGCAATCACCGGAGGAAATCCTGCGCCGCCTGGGCGGTTTTGAAATCGCTGCGCTTGCGGGCGCCTTCATCGCCTGCGCGCAGGAAGGCATTCCCGTACTGGTCGACGGCTTCATCACCACCGCTGCGCTACTCGCCGCGGAACGGCTGCGTCCCGGTGTACGCGACTGGTGCCTGTTCTCCCACCGTTCCGCAGAGCCGGGACACGGCTTCCTGCTGGATAGCCTGGACGCACGACCGCTGCTGGCCATGGGCATGCGCCTGGGTGAAGGCAGTGGCGCCGCGGTCACCGTACCACTGCTGCGCCTTGCCTGTGCCCTGCACAACGAAATGGCCACGTTCGCCGACGCCGGCGTGTCCGACAAGGCAGGATGATGCAGGCCTTCCTGCTGGCACTGCAGTTCCTCACCTGCCTGCCGGCGCCGGTGCGCGGCTACGAGCCGCACCAGGTCGGCCGCTCGCTGTTGTCCTACCCGCTGGTGGGCCTGCTCGTCGGTGCTCTGCTCATGGCCATGGCGAGCGTGCTCGCGGCGGCACCACTGCCTCTCGCGGCGGCGCTGATACTCGTCGCCTGGGTGGTGATCACCGGTGCCCTGCACCTGGACGGCCTCGCCGACAGTGCTGATGCCTGGGTGGGCGGGCACGGCGAGCGGGAACGCACCCTGGCGATCATGAAGGACCCGGCAGCAGGTCCAGTGGGCGTTACCGCGATCATGCTGACGCTGCTGTTGAAATTCGTCGCCTTGCAGACGATGCTCGCCGGTTCCCCCACCGCTCTGCTGCTCGCACCACTGCTGGGTCGCACCGCCCTGCCGCTGCTGTTCCTTACCACCCCTTACGTGCGTGCGGGCGGATTGGGCGAGGCGATGGCGCACCACCTGCCAAGGCAAGGTGCCCTGCTCGTGACCGCAAGCGGCGCGATGCTCGCCGTGTTCATCGGTGGCTTCCTGCCCGTGCTGATGGCGGGCGCTGTATTCGTGCTGTTGCGGACGCTCATGATGCGCCGAATCGCCGGCACCACCGGTGACACCGCGGGTGCAACAGTGGAGTTGGTGGAGGCTGCCGTGCTGGTGACACTCGCATGTTGCATGGAGTGATGGATGTTCGCTGAACTTGCCCGGGTGCTGACCTGCCCTGTATGCGGTGATGAGCTACGGCTCGACCAGCGCACGCTGCGTTGCGCCGCCGGCCACGGGTTCGATCTGGCCCGCCAGGGTTATGCCAATCTGTTGGCTGGCAGCACACCACCCGGGACGGCGGACACAGTGGCAATGGTGCAGGCACGCGCAGATTTCCTCGCGGCCGATCACTACGCACCGCTCGCGCAACGTATCGCACAGCTCGCCGCGGCCTCGGTGCGCCCCGGCCTGGTGCTGGATGCAGGAGCCGGCACCGGCTACTACCTGAAGCGCGTGCTGGATGCCCTGCCCGGCGCGTCCGGACTGGCGCTCGATATCTCCAAGTTTGCCTTGCGCCGCGCGGCACGCTGCCACGCACGCGCCGCCGCCGTGGTGTGGGATCTGTGGCGCCCCCTGCCCGTGAAGTCCGCCAGTGCGTCGCTGATCCTCAATGTGTTCGCGCCACGCAATGGGGCAGAATTCAGGCGCGTGCTGCAGGACGACGGTGCCCTGCTGGTGGTAACGCCCACGCCGCAGCATCTCGCTGAACTGGTAGATGCGTTCGGCATGATCACGGTGGATACGCGCAAGGAAGAACGCCTGGATGAAACCCTGGCGGGGCATTTCGAACTGGCCGGGCGCGAGCAACTGGAAGTGCCGCTGCGTCTGACTCGCCTGGAGTCACAGACGTTGGTGCACATGGGCCCCAGCGCCCATCACCTGAGTGCGCAGGCGCTGCAGGAACGTGCTGAGCGGCTGAATGAGCCGGTACATGTCACCGCGGCGTTCACGCTGTCGCTGTACCGTGCGCTCTAGTGTTCTGGGCCCTGCGCTGGTCAGTGCAGCAGCGCCAGCGCCGCCTTGAAGTCCTGCGCGGCCTGGGTGACTGCCGTTTCCAGCGCCGCAGGTGGGACAGCCGCCTGGCGCCACGTCGGCAGCACCTCAGGGAGCTGTGACTGCACCTGGTCGAGTGCGAAACTTTCCCCGAGCCGCCAGGCCAGGTGCACGAGAGCCACCTCCGCCGGCCAGGCCTTGGCCTGGGACGGCTCGATGTGGTGGGCAAGCACCTCTCCGATCAGCTCGGGCAACTGCCAGTGCCCTGCCAGGGCCGCACCGACCGCGGCATAATCAAAGCCGATACAATCGCGCTGGGACTCGTGCAACGGCTGTCTGCGGTAGCGGTGCTCCAGCAGCGCCGCAATGAACACCCCCTCACGATCCACACGCCGGGCGCTGTGCACCGCCAGTGCCCGCGACAGCACTGCGCAGGCTCTGGCGCCAGAAGGCATGGATATCGACGAGTTCCGGCGGGACGCCGGTGAAACAACGGATGACCTCCGTGGCGAGCACTGCTGTAGTTCACGGATACCGACCAGGCTGACCGCCTCCGCGACACTTTACACGGGGCGCGACAGGGAGAAGAACGCGCTGTTGACCAGCTTCAGCAAGCGCATCGTCAGCGCGGGATCGTGTTCGATGACATCGGCCATCATGGCGACGGTCGAGTTGGGTTGTTCGAGCAGGCGCTTGAGGCGCGCGTAAACCTCGGGCGGTGTGCCAGCCGGACGTCGCCACGCAGCAGATCATCGACGTTCAAGTCCGTCCGTTCGAAACGGATGAACGTCATTGGTGCTCCTGCTTGTGCGTGACCGGCAACTCGACCGCGGGGCGGCCGATGTAATAGCCTTGGGCGTAGTCGATGCCCATGTCCACCAGCAGTCGGAAGGTCTCGCCATCTTCCACGAATTCCGCCACGACGGCTTTTCCAGGCTATGACCGATATCCACCATGGACTGCGGCACGCAACAGATTGGGCACCGCCAACAGGAGATGGTCACCGGCGCCATGGCCGGTCGCATCGTTGTGCAGCTTGAATCGATCGAGATCGAGGTGCAGGAGCGCGTGAGGGATCCCGCGCAGCTTCCCCATCTCGATGGCAGCACTCAGTGCTTTTTTCGAATGCCCGGCGATTGGCAAGATCGGTGACGGGGTCGTGGCTGGCCGCATGGTGCTGACGGGCCCCCATGATCCGGTGCTCGGCCAACTGCATTTCGTACATCTGCTCGCGGGCGATACGCAGGCGCCGTTCGTCCAGGTGCGCCAGGCCAGCGCCAAGCGGGCCCGCAAAGCCCTGCAGGACTCGCCCCTGGGGGCGTGTACCACATCGATACATCCCGTCTTGAGCGTCGCATCCACCACGGCTGTATGAAGCGCTTCGCCGTGCACCAGGGCGACCACCCCGAGCAGCCTTGCTCGACCAGTCGCTGCACCTGCGAACACTGGCACGGCAAGGCATCATCCAGGTTTTCCGTGGCCACCACGTAAAGGTGTTCATGTGGGAAGGGAGCGCACCATAGGCCCGGAGGGCGCTCTGGACATGACGTTCTATGTAATCGAACCCATGGCGACCGGCCCGAGCCTCGGAAGAACCAAGTGTACAGGGCTCGCGTAACCGATACCACGCATGGAATCTGATCCATGTTAGGCGCGCCCGCTTTCGCCTACAGGGCGGGATCCGTTTCGTTCATGCGAGCCCCGGAAACAGGGCGCGTAACCCGTTGGCCATGATCTCCACGGCAATGGCCGCCATGATGAGCCCCATCAGGCGGGTGATCACGTTGATGCCCGTGCGTCCCAGCATGCCGGCGATGTACGGCGCGGCCCGGAAGGACATCCAGACGATCAATGCCACCAGCAGGATCTCCACCTCGATGAGCGAGTAATGGCTCATGCCGTCGCCGCGCCCGGCATAGACGATCACCGTACTGATGGCACCCGGACCGGAGAGCAGGGGGATACCCAACGGCACCACGGCCACGGTTTCCTTCTCGCTTGCGTCCTGGGCTTCCTCTTCGGTCTGCCGTGCCGGGCTCACCTTGGCATGCAACATGGAAATGGCGATGAGCAATACCAGAATGCCACCGCCCACCCGGAACGAAGGCAGGCCGATGCCAAAAAACTCCAGGATGCGCTCGCCGGTCATGAGTGTCACGGTGAGCACGATACTGACCGTCATTGCGGCAATGAGCGCGGTACGGCTGCGTTCGGTCAGCGTCTGCTGGCGCGTCAGGCTGATGAAGATGGGTACCGACCCGATAGGGTTCACGATCGCCAGCAGACCGGCGAAGTATTTGATGTACTCGAATTCGTTCATGTCGCGGCGATGACGGGGTTGTCCAGCGAGCGATAATGCGCGGCATGTTATCGCGCCCGCAGGAAAACGCTAATCCCCGAAGCCTTGACACGGCCCCATGAATCGCTTGAAACCTCTGCTGGGATGCCCGGCGGCCATCCACTCAACCTGTCGTATCACCGAGCACGCCTTCCACGTAGAGCCGCCTGATCAACACCATGAAGGCCACCGTCAGCGGCGCAGCCACGAACAGACCGAGCAACCCGTACAGCACGGCGAGCAGGAGTTGGGCGCCCAGCACCAGCACGGGCGGCAAGTGCACCACCTGCCGTTGTACCAGGGGTGTCACCAGATAGCTCTCCAGGCTCTCGACCACCAGGTAAAGCAGCGCCACCCACAGGGCAAGCAGGGGCTCCACGGAAAACCCCACCAGCACCGCCGGTATGGCCGCCAGGATCGGGCCGATGGTGGGAATGAAGGTGAGCAGCGCCGCCGCCAGCGCCAGCGTGGCCGCCAGCGGCACACCCAGCAGGCTGAGCCCCAACCAGATGAGTACGCCGATGGTGGACATGGAAACGAACTGGCCGAACATCCAGCGCGTGAGCATGCCCCCCAGCTCGTCCAGCAGGGCGCCGGCTCCGGCTCGACTGCGAAGCGGGAGAAGCCGCAGCAAGCCCCGGCGGTAAAGGTCCGGCTCGGCGGCAAGATAGAAACCGGTGAACACCACCACCAGCAGGGCGAAGACCACCCCGACGACCGTAGAGAAAATGCCGCTCACGCGCGCGAGTGTTTCCGAGGCGATGCCTGCCCCCTGCACGCCCAGCGTATCCTCGATGGCCCGCATGGCGCCGGGGTGGTCTTCGAGCACCTCGCCGATACGCTCCACGGTCTTGGGAAGGCTCGCGACCAACTGGGCGAAACCGTCGACCAGCAGCGGCACAAAAAACAGCAGCATGGCGCTGATCACGGCGAAGAACACCAGCGTGGCGAGGGTAAAGGCGATGCCCGGTCGCATGCGCACCTCCAGCGGCCGCGCCACGGCGCGCAACAGCAGCGACAGCAATATTCCCACGAACAACAGCAGGAATAACTCGGCCGCCACATAAAGCAGCCCCGAGAGGATCCCCACCACCAGAATGACCGCGGCTACCGGTACGGTATAGCGCGCCAGATCCACCAGCTTGGGTGCGTCCTGATTCAGGCGCATGGCGGGGTGAACACCAGGGACAGCGTTGCCCACGGCAGAGCGCTCAGGGCGACGAGCCCGATCAGGGGATCGG
Organism: Thiohalomonadaceae bacterium; assembly: GCA_041677345.1. Taxonomy (GTDB): domain Bacteria; phylum Pseudomonadota; class Gammaproteobacteria; order Thiohalomonadales; family Thiohalomonadaceae; genus JALOAT01. The sequence continues at coordinate 8,450 of JBAYQE010000018.1, read as the reverse complement.
CCTTTGTCACCAGGCTGCGTACGCCGTCCCAGGGCGCTGCATCGCGGTCAGGCCGGGTGCGCAGGTGCCGGTATTGCCTGGCTGCCGACAGCGCCGGCGGCATGGCCACCCACCCGCGCACCGGCCACGACGTGGGACGTACCCGCCCCCCCGCAGGCGGTGAAACTGCACGGCCCGTGGTACGCAAGACCAAGATCAGGTGCACGCCCCAGTTCAGCAGCGGGGCGATCACGCAAGCCGGTCCGTCGGTGAACGCCGTCAGTCGCATGGGCCCTCCGGTGTCTCACCCTAAGCTAAGCACGGGCGATCGTGATCCGGCGACTACCCTCGCAAAAGGCCGTATTCCGGCGCGGGCGGTTTACGCGACTGGAACGGAGCGGCGCCGGGGCTTGGCCACGGCCGCGTGGAGCGAACCTGAACCGGGGCTCGGCGGGGCATCCCGCGGTTTTCTGCTGTGCGACCTGGGCTCGCCCCCACCCCGTCATCACTCCTGGATAATGGCTTCCAGGCGCTCCAGGTCGTTGATCACACGCCAGCGCCCCCCCGCCTGCTCCACCTTGCTTTTCCACGCCTCCAGGCGACCCGCATATTCGCGCGGGTCGATGTTGTCGCCGCGCAATTTGGTCACATTGAGCGCCACCACCTCGATACCCTCGAGGTCAAGGGGCACGTCGCGCACGTAACCCTCCGGGATCTCCTCCTTCATGTCGGAGAAGATCAGGATGGTCTTGGTGCCCGTGCCCGCCTCGCGCAGGAATTCCACGCCCTGCAGCACGCCCCCGGTGATGTCCGTGTAGGTACTCGACCTGACCGAGTTCACGAAATGGTTGATGTGCTCGAGGAACACGCGTTTTTGCTGATTGGCGCGACTCGGCTGCTCGTCGAAGCTGACCTTGGCGATGATGTCCTTTTCACTGAAGCTGGCGGTATCGATGCGGGCCACGGCGAAGACGTCGGCCGAGTCGAGCTTCGCCAGCACATAGTTCATGATGCTCTGCGCCTTGTTCAATTCCTGGGTGTAGGTGCCCGATGTGTCCAGCAGCATGTACACGCCCTGACGGTGATCGACCGGCTCGGAGCAGGCCGACGCCAACAGGCAGGCGGTGGCCAAGAATAGGCTTTTTGCATTCATGTCATACCTCCGCCGCCTTGACGGACGGCGCGGATTTGCGGCCTGCACCCCGCGTGGCGATCAATTTTTCCACGCCCAGCGGCGCGAAGGCGAGGATGTCGTAGAGTTGGACCAGCAGCATGCCGAGGTGGTGACAGATATTGCCGCCCAGCCGGAACAGAAAGGCCAGCGCCCGCAAGCCGAGCACCGCGACCACGCCGAACACCGTACGCGCGGCGTGAATGAACGATTCCAGCGGAATGGCCACGAAGGTGAGCGCGAACGGCAGGATGAAGCCCATGCCCATCTGCGCCGCCGAGGTGATCCATTGCTGGCTCGTGACGGCCGTGCCGGTGCCCGCGAGTTGGGCAATGAGCGCCGCATCGTCCTGCGCCAATACCTCGCGCATGTAGGCCAGTCCGGCTTCCACGCCGGCGAGAATGAACAGCAGCACGAAGGCGGCCCAGCCCATGCGGACACGCAGGCGGTCATCCAGCGCGGCGATCACCGGGAACAACCGGGTCACGCGCATGGCCTCCATGAAGAACAGACCCATGGCGATCTCCATGAGGATGATCACCAGTGCTGCCACCTGCGACACCTTGAAGCCCGCGATGTAGGCGCTGCCGCCCACCATCTCCTGCAGGGGGCGTGCGATGAGATGGAAGTTCACCAGCGCCCCGCCCACGGCGATGGCCAGCACCAGGCCGGCGATGAAGAACTGGGTCAGCGACGAGGACGACAGGGCACGCTCCGCCCGTTCATCGCCACGCACGATACTGCGGTACTCTTCCATATACCGATCGATGCTGCGTGAGCGGTCCAGCAGCCGATTGAGGGCGGCGTTCACCGAGTCGATGCCCTTCACCAGGTGGCGCCAGTGAGGCATGGCACGAGACAGCACGCGATGGCGCAGGTTGGTGGCCTTGCGGTACTCGGCCAATGCCGTGACCTGGTCCCGCTCGATGGAGGCCTGGATGTCCTTGAGCACCCTGGCCATGGTATCGCGCGAGGAAGGGATCTTCGCGATGGCATCCACGGCATGCACCCAGTCCTCGGGGGCCTGCGGGCTCTCCACGTGGGACTGGTAATCCTCCTCGATACGCTGGATGGCGGCGCTCAGGCGACGGTGCAGTGCCGGGTAATCGGAAAGATCACGGTTCACCGCCACCTCGATGCGTTCGAATTCCCGTTCCATCACGCGTTCGGCGGCCTCTCTGCCCGCGCTCAGCAGCACCTCGCGGTTGCGCGACACGAGGCGCTGCTCCAGCAGTTCCAGGCTGCGTGCGGTGAGCCGCATGCCATTGCGCAGTGCGCGCGTGGCGGAGCGTATCGCCTGATGAACCGGCATGCGGGCCAGGTACAGCGACACCATGGCGAGCACCACAAGCACGGCGATGGAAAACCCGGGGGCGCCGGGAAAGATGAGGAACCACGATTCGGGAGACATAGTCCGGCCCTTCTTGTTATGCAGCAACCAAGAGATAGGGCGTTGCCGAGCGCCTGACTGTTAAGGAGGTCACGCAGGTCTGTGAATTCAGTGAGCTCCGTCTCATCATTTCACACGATTGCGAACGGGTGCACATTTGGCAGCCAGCACGAAACCAGCGAGGAAGACCCATGAAAATCACTGCAATCGTCGGTAGCTACCGCAAGGGAGGCACGTCGGATCAGGCGGTTGACGCCATCCTGGCGGCGGCCCGGGACGCGGGCGCAGAGATCCACAAAATCTACCTCATCGACCAGCGCATCGCCTTCTGCGCCAACTGTCGCGAATGCATGCAGGAACCGGGACCTGAACGCGGGCAGTGCCCGATCCGGGATGACGTGCCGGGTATCCTCGACGCGATCGATGTCTCCGATGCCGTGGTGCTTGCCTCCCCTGTCAACTTTGGCACCGTGACCGCCATCATGAAGCAGTTCATCGAACGCCTCGGCGCCTATGCCTGGTGGCCGTGGGGCACACCTGCACCCCGACCGCGCAAGCCTCACAAGGAAAAGCGCGCTGTGGTGGTGGCGTCCTCGGCGGCACCCGCGTTCATGGCCCGGTACTCCACTTCCGTGGTCGGCTTGCTGAAGAAGGCCGCGGCCGTCATGGGCGCGAAGACCGTAGGCGTGCTCTTCATCGGCCTTGCCGCACGTTATCCGGGGCAACCACTGGACGAGAACACCCTGCGCCGTGCCCGGCGCCTCGGCAAGAAACTGGTCAGCGGTCCACGTCACCCCTAACACCGATCACACGACGAAGCGAAAATGTGCGGTGATTCACGTACTGGGATCAAACGGACCTGGTTCACCACCCATCATTGAGAATTATCAATGCCTGTCCGCCGGACGCCCACTAGCATCCGGCCTCCCCGTTCCACACCCAGAACCCGGGACATGCCCATCCGTATCCTCGTTTCAGTGTTCCTTCTCTTCGCCGCCTCCGCCGTCCCGGCCGAATGGCTCCTCTCCGCCCCACCCCGCGAGAGTGCCGCCGAGGCGGAGCGCATGTACCGACCGCTTGCCGACAAGCTGAGCCAGATCGTCGGCGAAGCGGTGGTGTTCGAGTCTCCGGCGAGCTGGGCGACCTACAGCCGGGACATCCAACAGGGCAAGTACGATTTCGTAATCGATGGGCCCCATTTCGTCGCCTGGCGTATCAAGCATTCGGGCCATACACCTCTGGTGCGTTTCGACGGGCACCTGGGGTACACCGCGTTCACCGCTCAGGAAGGCCCGGCCACGCTCGACGAACTGCGTTTTGAGAAGGTGTGCTCCATGGCCTCCCCCAACCTGGCCGCCGTGGTGCTGCTGGCGCAGTACGATGCCTACTCGGCGCCCGCCATCCTGGCACCCCGCGGCGGGGTAAGAGGCGCGTGGGAGGCCTACCTGCAGGGGCGCTGCCGCGCCGTGATCCTGCCCAGCTATTTCCTGACACGCCTGATGCCCGAGCAGACCGCCGGTCTGCGCGCCCTGTTTTCCAGTACCGACATGCCCAACCTGACCCTGACGGCTGGCCCACGGGTCCCCGCCGAGGCCCGTGCGGCGGTTACCGACGTTTTGGTTGAGCCCGGCGCCTGGGGCGGCCTCGAGGACCTGCTCGCCCGGCTCGCCGGCAACGGTACCGGCAAGCTCATTCCCGCAACCACCGCCGACTACCGGGGCCACGAAAAACTGCTCGAGGGGCTGGTCTGGGGCTGGTAGTCAGCCCACCAAAATCGCGCAGCCACACCCCCGTTCACCGAGGTATTCCCACCGGCAGCAGCCGCTGCCACCTGCTGTGTCGCACGTTCAACAATTCACAAGAAAGGAGCATCCATGAAGAAGGAGTTCGTGCTTGTCTGCACTGCCTGGACATCGATTCTGGGCCTGTCCGCTTCCGTCCTGGCAGAAGACCTGCCCGTGAAGATCACACGGGAACTCGACCGGGTGGAGGTACGCCATAACGGCGAGCCGACGCTCATCCAGCGCAACCAGGACACCAAGGCCACCATCCGCCCCGAGTATGCCCGGACCTCGCGGCCCTGCCCGCCCTCATGCATCCAGCCCGGCACCATTGCACCCGGTGTGGAGACCATCGCCGAGATCGAACTCATCGAGTACATCAAACGCGCCAGCGAAGGTGACGAATCCGTCCTGGTGGTGGATTCACGTACTCCTGAGCTGATGCCCACAGGCACCATCCCGGGCAGCGTGAATATCCCGTGGAACACGCTGATGGAGGGTGTGGATGGTGCCGACGCCTTCAGCGTGGGTGAAATCCTGGTGGAACGTTTCGGTGCCAAGGAGGATGGCACCGGCTACGACTTCAGCAACGCCAAGACGCTGGTGATGTTCTGCAACGGCCCATGGTGCCGTCAGTCACCGACCAATCTCAAACTGCTGCTCGGCATGGGTTATCCCCCGGAAAAACTGAAGTGGTACCGCGGCGGTATGCAGGACTGGGAGGCGCTGGGATTCAACACCGTCGCCATCAAGGCCGCCGGCGCGGCGCGCTAGGGAAGGCATTCGGCAAAGCGGGGGCCTGCTCCCGCACGCCTGGACTACCGCCGCTAACAATCGCAGCGGGTGGCCGCTCCTACAGTCCGGAAGCATCATGGGCGTGGCCATTCCTGCCGGAGTCTGGTGCCTCTTCTTACTAAACTTTCCTCATGGACTGTTCGCTCTGGCAAGCAGCGAGCATGTACGACAACAGGGTGGCGGGCATCGCGCCCGCCGGAGAGGCAAGCGAAACACGACCGACGCAAGGAGAACGCCATGACCAAGGCGGAAACACCTGACGTCTCGAGTATGCAGGCCCAGGCCCAGCAACAGCACCAATGGTTGAAGAAGTTCCTCGGCGAATGGACCTTCGAGGGCGAAGCCTCCATGCCGGGGGAACCGGCGACGAAATTCAGCGGTTCGGAACGCGTGCGCGCCCTGGGTGACCTGTGGATCATCGCAGAGTCCAGCGGCCAGATGCCCGACGGTGGTACTGCCGAGATGGTGATGACGCTCGGTTATGACCCGCAGCGGAAGGGTTATGTGGGCACATGGGTAAGCTCCACGATGACGTACATGTGGGTTTACTCGGGTACCCTCGATACCACGGGCAAGTGCCTGATCCTGGAGTCCACCGGTCCCAACATGTCCTCCCCGGGGACCATGATGCGTTCGCAGGACATCATCGAGTTCGAAAGTGACGACCATCGCATCATGCGCTCGCAGATGCTGGGTGACGATGGCCAGTGGTACCCGATGATGGAGATACACTTCCGCAAGAAGGCCTGAGCCACCGCCCGGAGGGACACAACCGGTTTGCCCCTCCGGGCGCCGGCACACGGACACGCGGGTTTGCAAGATGAATACGGGTCAATGTGCGAGTTTCTTTTCGTGCCCTGCCGTGAAGAACAGTGGCGTTGGCACAGCATGCGGAAATCTTGCCGCGGATAACGTCGTCATTGGCCAGCATTCGCAGGTTTCTCTACGCTCAACCGACACGCGACGGACTAAACGTGAGAGGGTATCTTCCAAGGATACGGAGAGCGACATGAAACGACCCGCGATCATTGCATTCGCATCGGCGTTTTCGCTGTCCCTGATCTCGCTCACGGCAATGGCACAAGGCACGACAGGGGCCCCGCCCCCTTCCGGTGATCAATCGTTCCTGCAGATCGACCAGGACCTGGACGGCAAGATCACCCAGCAGGAAGCCAGCCAGTCACAACTCCTGAAGCAAATTCGCCGAGGCCGACCTCAATCAGGACGGCAGTGTGGATGCCAGTGAGTTCAGCGTCTTCATCGCCCAGTCGGACGGTGCAGGCCAACAGCAACAGCAGGCGTCTGCCACGCAATCCTTCAGCTCACTCGACAAGAATCAAGACGGCAAGCTCGACCAGAGTGAGGCGCAGGCCCATCCCACACTGTCGCAGCAGTACAGCAGCGCCGACAAGGACCAGGACGGCAGTATCAGCCAGTCAGAATTCAGCGCATTCGAGGCCCAGCAGGGTCAACAGGCGAGTGGTGGCCGGCAGGCGGCCGGAGGCATAGCGCCGTTCGAGCAGATCGACAGCAACAAGGATGGCTGGATCAGTCGTAAGGAGTACCAGAGCCACACGGGAGGCGGTGGTCAGGCTACAGGCCAGATATCGTTCCAGTCACTGGACACCAATGGTGATGGCGGCATCTGCCAGGACGAGGCGAACTCGGCCCCCATGTTATCGCAGCAGTTCGCGCAATATGACCAGGACCAGAACGGGTACGTCGATCAGTCAGAGTTCAGCGCCTTCGAGCAGCAGCAACAGCAGCAGCAAGGCCAGTAGCACCTGCAAGAGGGCGGCGCGTACCGCCCTCTTTCACTGCGCATCGACTACGGACGGTAGCGTCGCAACACCAGCTTCTCCAACTCTACCACCACGAACACCAGAACCCCCACGACCATGGTGTGCAGCCATGCGTCGAGCCCGATGGCATCGGTACCGAACAGGGTCTTCATCGGCCCAAAGTAGGTAAACAACAGTTGCAGGCCCAGAATCACGGCGATGGCGGGCCAGAGCGCCGGATTGCCTGTAAGCGCCCCCTGGTGAACGCTGGAATCGAAGACATAGCGTGCACTGAACAGATAGAACACCTGCCCCATGACCAGCGTGTTCACGGTGGCTACGCGTGCCGCTTCCAGGCTGGCACCGGCGGACAGCTCCCACTGGAATACCACCAATGAGCCGACCACCAGGATCACGGACACGAAAACCACGCGCCAGGCGAGCATCCGTGAAATGATGGGCGCGCGCGGGTCGCGCGGCGGCCGGCGCATGACGCCCGGTTCGCCGGGCTCGAAGGCGAGCACCAGGGCCAACGTGACTGCGGACACCATGTTGACCCACAGGATCTGCACCGGGGTAATGGGCATCACCATCCCGAACAGGATGGCGGTGATGATCACGCTCGCCTGCCCCATGTTGGTGGGCAGCACGAACAGGATGGCCTTGGTGAGATTGTCGTGGATGGTGCGCCCCTCCTCCACGGCATGCACGATGGTGGCGAAGTTGTCGTCCGTGAGCACCATCTGCGAGGCCTCGCGCGCCGCATCGGTGCCCTTTTCACCCATGGCCACGCCCACGTCGGCGCGCTTCAATGCTGGCGCATCGTTCACGCCGTCGCCGGTCATGGCGGTGATTTCGCCGCGCCGTTGCAGCGCCTCCACCAAGCGCAGCTTGTGTTCGGGACTGGTGCGCGCGAACACGTCCGTCTTCGCCACCACTTCCTCGAAGGCCGCACCGTCCAGGCGCTCCAGTTCCGGACCGGTGATGGCGGCGCGGCCTTCGCCGATGCCAAGTTGTGCGGCGATGCTGCTGGCCGTGGCCGCATGGTCACCGGTGATCATCTTCACCCGGATACCCGCCGTGCGGCACAGGGCAACCGACTCGATGGCCTCCTCGCGGGGCGGGTCGATAATGCCCACCAGGCCGAGCAGCGTGAGACCTTGTTGCACGTCGGGAAAATTCAGTTCGGTGCGGCCGGCCGCGGTGGGCAGCGTTGCGAGGGCGAGTACACGATGCCCGCTCGCGGCCAGGCTGTCGACCTTCTGCCGCCAATGCTCGGCGCGCATCGGCTGGATCCCGTCGCCATAGCGCTCGTGGCTGCACATGCCGAGCACCCGCTCCGGCGCACCCTTCACAAACACATAGCCGTGGCCTTGGTGGTCATGGTGCAGGCTGGCCATGAAGCCATGCTGCGATTCGAAGGGAATTTCGTCCGTGCGCGGATAGTGGCGCCGCTCCGAATCCGGGTTGATACCGAGCTTGGTGGCCAGTACCACCAGCGCGCCTTCGGTGGGATCGCCGCGTACGCGCCAGCCCTGCTCGCCGTGTTGCAG
>JBAYQE010000017.1:0-36454 GCA_041677345.1 Thiohalomonadaceae bacterium | reverse complement strand
TGCTGATGCGAAAGTTGATGCAGGCACTGCGCATGAAAGCGCCCGCCACCAAAAAGGAGTTGACGCACGCGTTGATGAGAAAGGTCTTGATTCGCCTTACGGAAGAGGCAAACAGAAACGCGCGTAATGCGACCAGGAATCTCAAATAGCTCACGAGGCGCGAACGCGGGGTCCGATCTACCCGGAGTGGACTCGACAGACCCATGGACTGTTTGAAAAGTTTGGGTGGGACGGGGGATCTGCTGGCAGGAGCACCGCGTCTGGAGAGGCGGAACATACGTTGAACTATCGAGGCGTTCGCCGCAGTCACACCTCTCTGCATCGGCTGGTTGCCGCGGTGGAAAGCGGGAGCAAGCTCCCGCGCTCCAGAAAGGTGCGTTACCGCGCCATCAAATCCTGCATTTTCTCCACCGTCGGATTCAATACCACGCCTTTCTCGGTGACGATGGCATCGATCAGCTCCGCCGGCGTCACGTCGAAGGACGGGTTCCAGGCGAGCGCACCTTCGGCCGCCACGCGCTTGCCGGCCAGGGCGAGCACTTCCTCGGCGGCGCGCTGTTCGATGGGGATGCCGGCGCCCGTGGGCAGGCTCATGTCGATGGTGGAGGTGGGCGCCACCACCATGAACTTCACGCCGTGGTATTTCGCATTCACCGCCGCGCTGTAGGTGCCGATCTTGTTGGCGGTGTCGCCGTTGGCGGCGATGCGGTCGGCGCCCACGATCACCCACGAGACCTTGCCCTGCTTCATCAGGTAGCCGGCCGCGCCGTCGGCGAGCAGGGTGACCGGGATGCGGTCCTGCACCAGTTCCCAGGCGGTGAGGCGCGCGCCCTGCAGCCAGGGGCGGGTTTCATCGGCAAACACGTGGGCGATGCGGCCGCCGGCATAGGCGCTGCGGATGACGCCCAGGGCCGTGCCGTAGCCGCCGGTGGCCAGCGAACCGGTGTTGCAGTGGGTGAGCACGGCGCCGCCCGTGGCTTCGATGAGGGCTGCACCCAATTCACCCATGCGATAGTTGGCGGCCACGTCTTCTTCATGGATGGCCATGGCCTCGGCGAGCAGGGCGGCCTCCGGGTTGCTGCCGTCCAGCGCGGCGATACGCGCCTTCATGCGATCCAGCGCCCAGAACAGGTTTACCGCCGTGGGACGCGAAGCGGCCAGGGTGGCGAGGTCCTGCTCGATGGCACCCTTCCAGTTCGCGCCCGCCTCGGTAAACCGCGCGCGACCCGCGAGCACTACACCGTAAGCAGCGGTCACGCCGATGGCGGGTGCGCCGCGCACCACCATGTCGCGGATGGCACCGGCCACGGCGGTGGCATCGCCGTAGGTGTTGTAGCGGGCGTCCTGGGGCAGCAGGCGCTGGTCGATGAGGCGGAGCTGGCCGTCGTTCCACTCGACGGCGCGGATGGTGTCGTGCTGGTTCATGGCTGTGCGGAAAATCGGGTGAGGGCGGGGATTATCGCCGCTTGGCAGTGGGAAAGGAAACGGATTGGCAGTGGGCGCCTTGTACGGGACAGGTGCGGGGGCTGGCGGTTTCAGGCTGTGAGCCAGGCGTACCACTCGTTGAAAACGTCCCGGCTGCAGGCTGCGACCACCGAGCGGGAGCCCGCCGTCGTCTTATAGACTGCGTCGCCCTCCAAAGTGCTGCTGAATCCACCCGCCTCGGCGAGGATGAGTGACCCGGCGGCACAGTCCCATAGCTTCTGACCACCATGCAGGTAGGCCTGGCCACGGCCTGCGGCGAGCCAGGCCCAGTCGAGGGCAGCGGCGCCGAAGTTGCGTTGGGAGGCATAGGGGGGATGCTCCGCCAGGCGTCGGCGCAGGTGCATGGGAAGGCGCTTGAAATCCACCATGACGATGCCGTGTTGCAAGGGCATCGCCGTACCGGCGAGCCGCAGGGGGACACCGTTGAGCGAGGCCCCGCACCCCCGCTCGGCCCGGAACAGCTCCTGCCGCAGCGGGTCGTACACCAGTCCGAGTTGCACCTCGCCTTGGCACAGGTAGGCCAAGGACAGGCAGAAATGGGGCACGCCCGAAACGAAATTGCTGGTGCCGTCCAGGGGATCGAGTACCCACAGCGGGCCACTGATGGCAAGCAGGGCCTCCTGCTCGGCGGGCGTCATCTCCTCGCTGAGGAAACCCACTTCGGGCCAGCGCTCATGCAGTGCCTCGCCGAGCCGCGCGTGCACCGCGAGGTCGGCCTCGGTCACCGGGCTGGCATCGGTCTTGCGTTCAAAGCTGACCCGCGCGAAACGCGGCACCAGCTCCTCGCGGGCGGCCTCGACCACCAGCGCTTCCAACTGGCCGATGTCCGGGTTCATTCAGCCACCGCGCGCAACACCGTGGCCTGCCTGAAGCGGGTGATGAGCTTCTGCAGGCCCACGCGCTGACGAACGTTGACGATGATGGGCCCATGCAGGTTTCCACTCAGCTTGGGATAGCCCGGCAGCGGCTCGCCGCCCTCCTCCCCGGTACGGCGCAGCATCACCAGCACCACCGCATCCTCCGGCTCCACCAGGCCGAGCAGCTTTTCTTCCTCGGCGCCGAGGGTAAGTTCATAACCGAACCCGAACATCTCGGGAATGGCCACCGAGAATGTCACATCGGCCGCGTCCACTGACTGCAGCCAAAACACACTGGGCTTGCCTTCCTCATGGAACAGCTTGAAGCGCTTGCACTGCTCGAAGCCGGCAAGCCCACGCGGGAAGGTGATGATCTGCTCCTCACTGATCTCCTGGCGACCGAAAAAGCGGGTGGTGATTTGCATGCGTGCTCCCTGACCGACGGCATTATGAAGGGGCTTTCCCTTGGCTTGTGACGAGCGTACCGAGGGTCCGAGGTGTCAGAAGAATCGGGTTATCGGGCGTCCTCGACACCTTACCGGCGCAGCCCGGCGGCGTCACGCCAGCCTGAAGCAAGAATAGGCCGGTTGGTGTATTCTCGGCGGCCATGAAAAATGTCGACACACTCATCCATGCAGGCTGGATCGTGCCGGTGGAGCCCGCCGGGCTGGTGCTTGAAGACCACAGCATCGCCGTGCTGGACGGCACCATTGCCGCGCTGCTGCCCACGGCGGATGCACGGGCGCAATACCAGGCCGCTGCCGTGGTCGAGCTCAGCGGCCACGTGCTCATCCCGGGCCTGGTAAATACCCATACCCACGCGGCCATGACCCTCATGCGCGGGCTCGGCGGTGATGCGCCGCTCATGCAGTGGCTGCAGGAGCACATTTGGCCGACGGAAGGCCGTCACGTCGGCCGTGAGTTCGTGCGCGACGGTACGCAGCTTGCCATGGCCGAAATGCTGCGCGGCGGCACCACGTGTTTCCAGGACATGTATTTCTTCCCGGATGAGGTGGCCCGCGCCGCGACCCAGGCACGCATGCGCGCGGTGGCCGGCCTCATCCTGTTCGACTTCCCATCCGCCTGGGGCTCCGGTCCCGACGATTACCTGCACAAGGGCATGCAGTTGCACGACGAGACGCGCGGCAACCCGCTGGTCCGCACGGCCTTTGCCCCTCATGCGCCCTACACGGTTTCGAACGCGCCTCTGGAAAAGGTCGCCATGTATGCCGAGGAGCTGGACATCCCCGTACACATGCATGTGCACGAAACAGCTCATGAAGTGGAAACGGCCGCCGCCGAATCCGGCCGGCGTCCGCTGGCGCGCCTGAAGGAGCTGGGATTGCTCACGCCACGCCTGATGGCGGTACACATGACCCAGCTCTCCGACAGCGAAATCGAGGACCACGCCGCCGCGGGCGCACACGTGCTGCACTGTCCCGAGTCGAACCTCAAGCTCGCCAGCGGCTTCTGCCCGGTGCACAAACTCCTCACGACCGGCGTGAATGTGGCCCTGGGCACCGACGGCGCCGCCAGCAACAACGACCTGGACATGCTCGGGGAGATGCGCACCGCCGCCCTGCTCGCCAAGGCCGTGTCCGGCGACGCCGGTGCCGTGGCGGCCGACACGGCGTTGCGCATGGCCACGCTGAATGGTGCCCGTGCGCTCGGCCTGGACGACATCACTGGTTCTCTTGTGCCTGGCAAGGCCGCGGACATCACCGCCGTGAACATGCGCGGACTGGAGACCGAGCCGATCTACAGCGTGATCACGCAACTGGTGTATTCCACCGGGCGCGACCGCGTCACCGACGTGTGGGTGGCAGGCCAGCAACTGTTGAAGGACCGCCAGCTCACCACGCTCGATGAAGAAGCCATTCTTGCCCGCGCGCGCCAGTGGCGCGCGAAGATCCAGCGCACTGACGTGCCCCCGGAGGAAAAACAATGACCGCAAACGTCGATCCGGTCGAAATCAATAAATTTGCCGCCGCCGCCTCGCGCTGGTGGGATCGCAACAGCGAGTTCAAACCGCTGCATGACATCAATCCCTTGCGCATCGATTACGTGGACCAGCGCGCCGGCCTGACCGGCAAGCAGGTACTCGACGTGGGCTGCGGCGGCGGCATTCTCTCGGAAGGGATGGCGGCGCGCGGTGCCGAGGTCATGGGCATCGACATGGCGGAGGCGTCACTGGAAGTGGCGCGCCTGCACCTGCTGGAGTCGGGCTTGCAGGTGGACTATCGCCTCGTGAGCGTGGAACAGCTTGCCGAGGAACGACCCGCCAGCTTCGACCTCGTCACCTGCATGGAAATGCTGGAACACGTGCCCGACCCGGTCTCGGTGGTCGCCGCCTGTGCGCGGCTGGTGAAGCCGGGCGGCAAAGTGTTCTTCTCCACCATCAATCGCACCCCGAAATCCTATCTGTTCGCTACCGTCGGCGCCGAATACGTGCTGCGCATGCTGCCCAAGGGCACGCACAATTACGCCAAGTTCATCCGCCCTTCGGAACTGGAAAGCTGGGCGCGCCACGCCGGCCTCGCCCTGCGTGACCTCACCGGCATGAGTTACAACCCGCTCTCCCGCCAGTACAGCCTGGGACGGGACCTGGAAGTGAACTATCTGGGTTATTGCGTGCGGGATTGAGTCCGGTGTGTGGGGCTGCGGAAACCTCACCCGCAGCGCCGCAATGCACACGGCTTGGCAAATTGCCATGGAAGATCGTCACCCCGGCGGAACGGGTTTGCGGGACACCCGTGGATTCCGGCTTTCGCGGGCATGATGAAACCCTAATGAAAAACGGTCGCCCGGCAGAAGCCGGGGTCCACGGTGGTGAGCCGCAGTACGCCCGGAAATCATGCCCATTCGCACCATCCTTTTCGATCTCGACGGCACCCTCGCCGATACCGCACCCGACCTCGCCTTCGCGCTGAACGCGGTGTTGGTGGAACAGGGCCGCGAGCCGTTGTCCCTCGGGTGTATCCGGCCGGTGGTATCGCACGGCGCCCTGGCACTGGTACGACTGGGTTTCGGCTTCGGACCGGAGGACGCGCGCTTCGGCGCGCTGCGCCAACGGCTCGTCGAGGTCTATCGCGAGAATCTCACGCGCGGCACACGGCTATTTCCCGGCATGGCCGAACTGCTCGAGAACATCGAGGCACGCGGTATGCGCTGGGGCGTCGTCACCAACAAGCCAGCGGCGCTCACCGAACCCTTGCTCGCCCGCCTCGGACTCACGGCCCGCGCCGCCGCCGTGGTGAGCGGCGACACCCTGTCAGTACGCAAGCCCGACCCGGCCCCGATGCTGCTCGCATGCCAGCAGGCTCAATCCCATCCCGCGCATTGCGTTTACGTGGGCGATGCGGAACGGGACGTGCAAGCCGGTCGCAACGCCGGTATGGCGACCCTGGTCGCCCTGTTCGGCTATTTGGGTGACGAAGATCGCCCGCAGGACTGGGGTGCAGACGGGATGATCGAGCATCCCGATGAGGTGCTGCCGTGGATCACGAAGCGGTTCCAGCGGGCGGTGTGACGCCTGGACCATGGCGGGCAGATGCACCGTGGACCGCACGCAACAGGAAGATCACCACGGAGCCGTGTTTGCCGCAGCAACGGTAAGAGGTCATCATGAACATCGAAATCGGCGGCTTTTTTGGCTTTATCGTCCTGGTACTGGACTTGTGGGCCGTGGTGAATATCTTCGGTTCACGAGCGGGCACCGGCGCCAAGGTGCTGTGGCTGCTGCTCATCATCTTCCTGCCCTTCCTGGGCTGGCTGATCTGGCTCCTCGCCGGGCCGCGCTCGGCAAGGTACTGAGCCACCAGCCTGCGGCACTGCTGCGCGGGGTGGGATCGGCCGCGGGGCATCACGGCCTGGCGGATGCGCCGGGGGCGAAACGGCTTACTCGAACTTCTTCAGGAAGCCGTCGGCCGCGTCACGCGCCTTTTCCGTCAGCGTCTTCGCCGTGAAGGGATTGCTGAACAGCGGCTTGTCGCGCGCGATATTGACGCCCATCCACATGCCCACCAAGAGCACGGCCAGAATGAATAGCACCTGCAACTTCATATCCTGCCTCCAACAAGAAACCCATGGGCAGGACTCCTGAGACCCTGCCGGCGCGTATTGTCGCCGAGTCCTACGCCTGGTGCGAGGACTTGGCGCGCACGCATTACGAGAACTTCCCCGTAGCCTCGCGCCTCCTGCCCGTCCACCTGCGCCGGCCGGTGGCGGCGGTATACGCCTTTGCCCGGCTGGCCGACGACATGGCGGACGAAGGCACCCTGCCGCCCGCGGACCGCATCGCGGCGCTGGACGACTGGGGCCGGCAGCTCGACCGGGCGCTCACCGGCGAGGCCGGGCATCCGGTGTTCATCGCCCTCGCCGATACGGTGGTCCATCATCGTGTCCCGCCCGCGCTGTTTCACGACCTGCTCTCTGCCTTCCGCCAGGACGTGGTGAAAAGGCGCTATGCGAGCTTCGACGAGCTGCTGGACTATTGCCGCCGCTCGGCCGATCCGGTGGGACGCATCCTGCTCCATTTGGCGCATGAGGCCACGCCGGAGAACCTGCACCTGTCGGACCGGGTGTGCAGCGCCCTACAGCTCATCAACTTCTGGCAGGACCTGGCCCAGGACGTGGACGAGAACGACCGCATCTATCTGCCCCAGGACGCCATGGCCGGCCACGGTGTCACGGAGGCGCACCTGCGCCAACGCCGGTCCGACCGGGCCATGATGCGCCTGATGCGCGCGGAATACCGCCGCGCGCGCGCCATGATGGAAGAAGGCGCGGCGCTCGGCCGCCGCCTGCGCGGCCGTTTTGGTCTGGAGATCCGGCTCATCATCCAGGGCGGCCTGCGCGTACTGGACCGGCTCGAGGCCCAGGAAGACGTCTTCTCCCGCCCCCGATTGCGCCGACGCGATGCGGTCGTCATCGCCTGGCGGGCCTTGCGGCCATAGGACATGCATCGGCCAGCCAACCCGCCGTGCGCCACGCCGGCGCCTGCGTAAGAGCCCTTGCACATCGGTGCCTCCGATTTCCCCCTGAGCACCTGCCGTCCCTATAATCGGCCCGGGCCCCAGAAGAACATGCAATGACCCCTGACGAGTATTGCCAGAACAGGGCCGCAGGCAGCGGTTCGAGCTTCTATTACAGCTTCCTTTTCCTCCCGCCCGAGAAGCGGCGCGCCATCACTGCGGTGTATGCCTTCTGCCGGGAGGTGGACGACGTGGTGGACGAGTGCAGTGACGCCGGCGTGGCGCGCGCCAAACTGGCCTGGTGGCGCGGCGAGATCGGCAACACCTTCGCCGGCGAGCCGCAGCATCCGGTGGGCCAAGCGCTGCTGCCGGTGGTACGTGAGTACAACCTGCCGCAGGAGTATTTCCTCGAGATCATCGACGGCATGGAGATGGACCTCGACCAGGTCCGCTATGCCAGCTTCAACGAACTCGCCCTGTACTGCTACCGGGTCGCCAGCGTGGTCGGCCTGATCTCCGCCGAGATATTCGGTTATCAGGACCGCCACACGCTCAAGTACGCCCACGACCTGGGCATTGCCTTCCAGCTCACCAATATCCTGCGCGACGTACACGAGGACGCCCTGCGGGGGCGCGTCTACCTGCCCCAGGACGAACTCGACGCCTGCGGCGTCACCCTCGACGACCTGCGTGGTGAGGAACTCACCGCCCCGCTACGGAAACTGTTCACGCAACAGGCACAGCGCGCACAGCAGTATTACCGGCAGGCCTTCGACAAGCTTCCGGAAGTGGATCGTTTCGTGCAGCGTAGCGGCCTCATCATGGCGGCGGTTTACCTCACGCTGCTCGACCGTATCCAGACGGAGGACTACCCCGTGCTGCGCCGCCGCGTGCGCCTGTCGCCCTGGCGCAAACTCTGGATCGCCTGGCGCACGGCACGCCGAGAGGCCGCGCGCCACGCACGGCTGGCCAGGAGCCGTGGCTAGGCCCCGTACGCCGCCCCCCCACCCGGCGCACTGCCCGGCACAGCCCCCCGTGATCGTGGCAGGCGGTGGCTGGGCCGGGCTGGCGACGGCCGTGGAGCTCACCGACCTGGGCCACCGGGTCCTCCTGCTCGAATCATCGCGCCAGTTGGGGGGACGCGCCCGGCGGCTCGCCTTCGGCAAGGACGGCGTCGACAACGGCCAACACCTGCTCATCGGCGCCTACCGTGAAACCCTGCGCCTCATGGAACGTGTGGGCGTTCACGAGCACCACGCCTGTCTGCGCCTGCCGCTGCGCCTCGAGGTGCGCGCTGAGCGCGAGGCCCTGCTCCTCAAGGCACCACCGCTGCCGGCACCGGCACACCTCGCCATGGCGTTACTCATCGGCCGCGGCTTGCGCACAGGCGAGCGCCTGCGTGCCCTGCGCTTCGCGCTGCGCCATTACTTCTCCGGATTCGAACTGGCCGAAGACGCCAGCGTGGCCGACCTGCTTGCGGACCAGCCCGCGCGCCTGGTCCGCCTGCTGTGGAACCCGCTCTGCCTCGCCACCATGAACACCCTGCCCGAGCAGGCCTCGGCGCGGGTGTTCCTGCGCGTGCTGCGCGACGCCTTCGCGCGCAAGCGCAGCGATTCCGACCTGCTGATCCCGCGCGTGGACCTGGGTCGTTCGTTTCCCGAACCGGCATTGGACTTCATCGAACGCCACGGTGGACAGGTGCGCCTCGGCGCGCGCGCGACGGCGCTGGAAGTGCGTGACAATCGCGTCACCGGGCTCTGGCTCGGCAGCGAGCGCATCGCGGGCTCGCAGGTGGTGCTGGCGGTGCCGCCAAGCCAGGCCGCGAGGCTGTTGTCCATGCATCCGGGCAGTGCCCCACTCGCCGGCACCCTGGCGGGCCTGGGCCATGAGCCCATCGCCACCGTGTACCTGCGCTACCCTGCCCATGTGCGTCTACCCGCTGAAATGGTGGGCCTCACCGGTGGCCTGGCGCAGTGGCTGTTCGATCGCCGCGTATATGGGCAACCCGGACTGCTCGCGGCCGTGATCAGCGGCCCCGGCGTGCATACGGACCTCACACGCGAGGCGCTGGCCACTCAGGTCGCCGGCGAGATTGCCGCACAGTTCCCGCACTTCCCCGCGCCCGTCGAAGAACTGGTGGTGCGCGAGAAACGCGCCACGTTCCGCTGCACCGTGGGCATCGATGCGCACAGGCCCCAGGCGGCCACACCGCTGGCAGGCTGCTGGCTCGCGGGCGACTACACCGACACCGGCTATCCCGCCACGCTCGAAGGGGCGGTGCGGTCTGGAGTACAATGCGCGCGCCTCATTGACGTCCAACTGCGCCAGGGCACGCCATGACACGAATCCCCGAAGGCTACACACCCGCACCCGATCTGCTGAAAGATCGCGTCATTCTCGTTACCGGTGCCGGCAGCGGTATCGGCGCCGTCGCCGCATCCACGTTCGCCAAGTACGGCGCAACGGTGGTCATGCTCGGCCGCGGCATGCGCAAGCTGGAGGCGGTCTACGACCAAATCGAGGCCGACAACGGCCCGCAACCGGCCATTTACCCGTTGAACCTGGAAAAGGCGACACCCCAGCAATACGAGGAGATGGCTACCAAGCTCGGCGAGGAATTCGGGCGTCTGGACGGCATCCTGCACAACGCCGCGGCACTCGGCACGCTCACCCCGCTCGGGCAATACAGCCTGGAGCAGTGGTCAAAGGTCATGCAGACCAACCTCAACGCGCCCTTCCTGATCACCCGCGTGCTGCTGGGACTGATGAAGAACTCCGCGGATGCCTCGGTGATATTTACCAGCGACCGCGTGGGCCGCCAGGGCCGCGCCTACTGGGGTGCCTATGGCGTATCGAAGGCGGCCAACGAGAACATGATGGAGATCTGGGCCGCAGAGCTGGAGGCCAACACGCCCATCCGCGTAAACAGCCTGGATCCGGGCGCGGTGTACACCGACATGCGCGCGCGCGCCTATCCGGGTGAAGACCCGAACACGCTGCCACGGCCGGCCGATATCATGCTGCCGTACCTCTATCTCATGGGACCGGACAGCAAGGGGATCACGGGGCAGCGGTTTGAAGTTTGAAATGTAACCTGGCGATTGGCGTTGCAGGTCACGTTGCGCGAAGCGCCAACGTGACCTGCAGCTTTTCGCGTTCTTTGGCGGACTTCATCAGTCCATCAAATCCACCACGATCCCCTGCTCCCGCAGATGGTCCGCCCGCGCCTGTACGAAGCGCTGAAAACTCGGCTCGCGCTTGTAGGCACCACTCGACACATAGTCCAGCGCCGACTGCACATGGAAGGACTTCAGATAGGCCTCGGTGCGGAAGACCTCGTTTCCCTGTTCATCGAAGAACACCAATGACGGTGCGTACAGAATATTGAGCTGCCTTGCCCAATCGGCGGCCGTGCTGCGGTCGCCCCGGGGGGTCATCAACGGCGCCTTGGCGCGCATGTCCACTTGCACCACGTCGAAGCGGTCGAGCAACCGGCGCGTTTCCTCGCGCACCAGCACGTCTGCATGCAACTCGTCGCAGGCGCTGCATTGGCGCTGTTCGAAAAACACCACCAGCGGGCGTCCCGCCGGGATCTTGTGGCGTGAGAGGTTGTGCGGCCCGGGCTGGAAGAAGGCCTGGGTGTTGAGTTCATTGCTTGCGGGCGTGGCAGCGGCCCTCGCCAGGAAATCGGGGAAGCTCATGCCGGCCGGTGCCTTGCCGCTGGCGTAGTCGAGCGCAGCATCGAATTTGTGCGGGTGGTAATAACCATTCACGCGCAGCAGTTGCATGCCGCCCTCGTCCAGAAACACCAGCGTGGGTGTGAACATGACACGCATGGCCGTGGCGAAGTCCTTCTCGGTGTAGACCTGACCATCGAGTCCGGTCACTTCCCGATCACCCCACATGTTCACCGCCACTACGTCGAAACGCGTACGCGTCTTGTCGGCGATGGTCCTCTGACCGAAGTTGTCCTCCAGCAGCTTGGCGCAATAAGGGCAGCCGTCCTGGTAGAAGTACAGCAGCAGGCGCCGTCCTTCTGCGGACGCCTCTGCCAGATCATCGCGCAGGTCCAGGAAAGAGTCCTTGAACCACGCCGGCGGCGCGTGATAACCCGGGTTCACGCCGCCTTCCAGTTCACCCTCACGCGCGAGCGCCCCTCCGCCCAGGGCGAGCAACCCGAGGGCCAGCCAAATCCATCGCCATGGTCTTGTAATCATCGGTCGTCAAACTCCATCCATCGCTACCGCGTTTCCGCCCGGGAGGCGTCAAACCTCTGGCGTGCGCCTCTGCGCCACCCCGAAATCGACGGTAAGTGATTGTTGATAATGCGTTGTGAACATGGCATGAAACTGGCTTTGGGTGTGACACAGATCACACAAAAGGTCAGTTCCATGTCGCCCACCGAACGCAAGCCCACTGTGACCAGCTTAGCCGCCAAAATGCCCACGCCGGACACGGTGCGCTTGACGCTGGCCCTCCAGACTACCCTGGAGTTGGAGCCCATGTTGGCCTTGTTTATCCAGGAGGCCAACGCACACGTGTCCTTCGCGGGCATGGTACTGCGTTCACCATCGCGTGGACTGGAGCTCCACTCAGGGAGACCGGCACGGCATCGCTGCGCCTATCACGTGACGCTCCTGGAGAATTCCCTGGGTGAAATCGAGTTTTCCCGCGACAGGCGCTTCGGCGAGGGCGATCTGGCACAACTGGAGGTCCTGCTCTCCGCCCTCGCCTACCCGCTGCGCAACGCCCTCGCCTATCGTGATGCCTTGCTGGCGTGCCGCAAGGATGCCCTGACCGGCGTGGGTAACCGTGCTGCCTTCGAAGAGGCGCTGGCGCGCGAGGTGCTGCTGGCGAGGCGCACCGGCCAGCCGCTCACGCTAATCGCCATCGACCTCGACCACTTCAAGCGCATCAATGATCTGCACGGGCATCAGGCCGGCGATGATGCACTCAGGGAGGCGGCGGCACGCATGCAGGCCAGCCTCCGCACCAGCGATCTCTTGTTCCGTTACGGGGATGAAGAATTCGTGGTGTTGCTCGGTAACACGAATGAAGCCGGTGCCACGGTGGCGGCCGAACGCATCCGCCGGGCCATGGCCAGGGAGGAGATGTGCAGGCACGGCTTGCCGATCACTGTGAGTATCGGCGTCGCCGTGCTCGCCGAGAACGATCAGGCCCATGACCTGTTCGCACGCGCCGATGCCGCGCTCTATCGTGCCAAGGCGGTAGGTCGCAATCGGGTGGAGGTTGGCGGCCAGAGTGTGGAGGTGAGGTGAACGGGGGTCAGTAGGGGATCTTGTCGGCCTTTTCATTCCAGCACTGCAGGGGTGCGAGGGCATCGTCGACGGGCAGATGCACCAGTGGCAGATGCCGCTGCACCGGCGGCAGGCACAGCTCCTCGGCGATGAGCACGTCGTCGAATCCGACTGCTGCCGCATCCTCGGCCCGTGCCGCGTAGTAGATACGTTCGATGTGCGCCCAGTAGCTGGCAGACAGGCACATGGGGCAAGGCATGCAGCTCACGTACAACTCGCAGCCGGTGAGGTGGTACTCCCCCAGTTGCCGACAGGCATCGCGGATGGCCATGATCTCGGCGTGGGCAGTCGGGTCGTTGTAACGTGTAACGCTGTTGGTGCCACGGCCGATGATGCGGCCATCCTTCACCACCACGGCCCCGAAGGGGCCACCGTTGCCCTCGGCCACCGAGTCGAGCGCGAGGCGGATGGCCTCGCTCATGAATGCCTCGTGCACGTCGTCCTCCCGCCTGTCGCGCTCTCCCTCCCGCCACGATAACGGAATTGGCGCCAGTGTCCAGCCCGAGGTTGATTACCACCCCAGACCTCGGAGCAAGCCATACCTCCGTGGCTGATACCTGTCACGTGTTTGCTGATGGCGCGGGCTCTGCCCGTGATACCACCATCAGCGGCAACCCCATCGCGGCCTGAGGCCGCTCTATAGATTCGCTGCTCCGTGGCCTGCGTGGTTGTCCTGATGCCATGAGTCCGCCGCAGAACAGCTGTCGGCCAAAGGGCAGGCCTGGCACAGGGGGCGGCGCCGACAGCTCTCCTTGGCGTGGCGCACAATGAGCGCGTGGTATTCGTTGTACAGCGTTACCCGCTCGGCATCCGTGCCACGCAACTCCCGTTCGAAGCGGGCACGCAACGCCTCATAGGGCTCGTCGCCGCTCACCTGGCCGAGGCGGGAAAAGAGCCGGCGGGTGTAGGCGTCGATGACGAAGACGGGGCGTTCGAAGGCGTAGAGCAGGATGTCGTCCGCGGTCTCGGGGCCGATGCCCTTCACCGCCAGCAATTCGTTGCGCAGCGCCGTGGTAGGCTCGCCGGCCAGGGCAGCGAGCCCGCCACGCTGCAGATACCAGGCGCAGAAGTTACGCACACGCGCGGCCTTGACGTTGAAATAACCCGAAGGACGCAACCAGGCGGCGAGGTCCTCATGGCGTGCCGCCATGATGGCGGCGGGCGCGAGCGCGTCGTTGGCCTTGAGGTTCTGGATGGCCCGTTCCACGTTGGTCCATGCCGTGTTCTGGGTGAGCACGGCGCCGACCATCACCTCAAAAGGTGTCTCCCCCGGCCACCAGTGCTGGGGGCCGTAGCGTTCCAGCAGCCTCCGGAAGACCGTATGGAGCATCACCGTCAGCGTGGGCGTCGTGAGCGGGGGCGCGGGACCATGCGCGACTTGCGCGGCGCGTCTTCGTCACGCGCGGTACGCGGGGTTTCGGGTGCAAGGGAGAGACGGCCGGGCTTGCGCGAGCGCGCTTCCCCCGCCTTGCTACGGCGTGCCGGAGTACCCTCACCCTGGGGAGCACGGGAGGCGGTGTTGGCCTCACCACGGTTGCGGCGGCGACGCTCGGCCGGTGGGTCTTCCCGGCGCGTGCGTTCACCGCTGCGCTCGGCGCGGGAACCACCGGCCCGGCCCGCGGGCGTCTGCTCGCTGCGGCTGCGTGGTCCCCGTTCAGCAGGGGCAGTACGTGCGCGGCCCGGGCGCGGCGCTGCACGCCGGCCCCCTTTGCGGGCGGGCGCTTCCGCGTGCAGGCCCACCAGGGCAAGCAGTGCGTACAGTTCCGGCCCCTTGAGGTCGGTGAAGCGGCCCGCACGCACACTGCGCGGCAGTACCACCGTGCCGTAACGTACGCGGGTGAGACGGCTCACCGCGATGCCCTGAGACTCCCACAGGCGGCGCACCTCGCGGTTGCGGCCCTCGCGCAGGGTCACGTGATACCAGTGATTGGCGCCCTCGCCGCCCGCGTCCACCAGGCGATCGAAATGGGCCTCGCCGTCCTCCAGTTCCACGCCGCTGCGCAGGCGTTCCAAGGTCTCGGGCGAGACATCGCCGAGTACGCGCACGGCATACTCCCGTTCGATCTCGGAAGAAGGGTGCATGAGCCGGTTGGCCAGTTCACCGTCATTGGTCAACAGCAACAGGCCCGAGGTATTGATATCCAGGCGGCCGATGGTGATCCAGCGGCCGTTGGTGAGCCGCGGCAGGTTGTCGAAGATGGTGGGGCGACCTTCCGGATCGGAGCGGGTGCATACCTCGCCGAGGGGCTTGTGATAGATGAGCACCCGGCGCTCGCGCGGGGCGAGCCGCGCCCGCTGTACCACCCGCCCGTCCACACGGATGATGTCGTGCTCGCCGACGCGATCACCGAGGGTCGCGACCTTGCCGTTCACGGAGATACGCCCGGCGGCAATCCATTCCTCCAATTCGCGCCGCGAGGCGAAGCCGGCGCGGGCGAGGACTTTCTGCAGTTTTTCGTTCATGTGCTTTTTCGTGACGTCCGCAAATGAACGCCAATGGACGCAAAGAGGGAGCGAAGCATTTGATCTCGACGTTTGGCAGGCACAGCCCGCCAACACCCTCGACCCTGCCCGCGCTTCAGAGTTCCTTCACGCAGAGGCGCCGACCACGGACCGACCTACGCCCCTCGCACCCAATTGCGTTAATTGGCGTTCATTCGCGGACTTTCAGCAAAGCTCGACGGGTTCAGCGTCGGGCGGGGGGATGGAGACCACGGGTGCCGGGGCATCATCGCCCAGGTCCAGTTCGGTTTCCAGTTTGTCGATGTCGCGCAGCTCGGCCAGGGTGGGCAGGTCGTCCAGGCTCTTGAGGTTGAAGTAGTCCAGGAAGGCCCGCGTGGTGGCGTACAGGGCGGGTCTGCCCGGCACGTCACGGTGACCGACCACGCGCACCCAGCCGCGCTCGGTGAGTGACTTGACGATGTTGGTGCCCACGGCCACACCGCGGATGTCCTCGATGTCGGCGCGGGTGATGGGCTGGCGATAGGCGATGAGCGCGAGGGTTTCGAGGAAGGCGCGCGAATAGCGCTGCGGCTTCTCCTCCCACAGGCGCGCCACCCAGGGCATCAGCTCCCTGCGCGACTGAAAGCGCCAACCGCTGCCCACTTCCACCAGCTCGATACCGCGTGTGGCACAGTCCTCGCCGAGCGCTGCGAGCGCCGCGCGGAAATCCTCGGGCACCGGACGCGCGTCCTCGTCGAACAGGCCCTGCAGCCGCTCCAGGCTCACCGGCTCACCCGCCGCGAGAATCGCTGCCTCGATGATGGTCTTCAGTTGTTGCACGTCCATACGATTACCCAAACATGGGAAAAACACCCAACGCAGAGACGCAGAGGGCGCAGAGAAAACACAAAGAATCCTTTGCGTTCTCTGCGCCTCTGCGTCGCTGCGTTGGGCCGTTATCTGTTTGCACGGCCTAACGGTAATCCGCCGCCTCGTCCAGCTCCGCCGGCGCCAGGTCCGGGGCCACCAGCTTGACATGGATGGTGGCAAAGGCCTCGGTCTGGATGAGCTCGATCATCTGTTGCTTGAGCAATTCGAGCACGGCGATGAGGGTGACCACGACACCGCGACGGCCTTCCTCCAGGCGAAACAGGCGTGGAAATTCGGTGAAATGCTCGGCCGTGAGGCGCTCGAGCACCTCGCTCATGCGCTGGCGCACGGAGAGCGGCTCGCGCTGGACGTGGTGGTGCGCGAACATCTCGGCGCGTTTCATCACTTCCGCCATGGCCAGCAGGATCTCGTGCAGGTCCACCGTGGGCAAGGGCCGGGTGGTATTACGATCGATCACCTCGGCGGCACCGCTGAACACATCGCGGCCCAGGCGCGGCAGCGCATCGATATCCTCGGCGGCCTGCTTGAAGCGTTCGTACTCCTGCAGGCGGCGCACCAGCTCGGCACGCGGGTCCTCTTCCTCACCATCCACGCTAGGGGGGCGTGGCAACAGCATGCGCGATTTGATTTCTGCAAGCACCGCGGCCATCACCAGATATTCGGCCGCCAACTCCAGCTCCATCTCTTTCATCAGCTCCACGTACTGCACGTACTGACGCGTGATCTCGGCGATGGGGATGTTGAGGATGTCCAGGTTCTGGCGCTTGATGAGCCACAGCAATAGATCGAGCGGTCCTTCGAAGGCCTCCAGGATCACCTCCAGCGCATGGGGCGGGATGTAGAGATCCTTGGGCATTTCCGTGAACGGTGCCCCCTGGACGATGGCGAACGGCATCTCCTCCTGCTGCGGAGATGCCGGCCCGTGCAGGGTCGTCTCGATCACGGCGGCGGGCTCGTTCATGCGCGGTCGTAGTCCAGGCCCATGGCCGAACGGACTTCCGCCATGGTGCTGCGGGCTGCTTCGCGTGCCGCCTCGCTGCCCTCGCTGATGATGTGGCGCACCAGACTGGGGTTTTCCTCGAACTCACGCCCGCGCTCCTGGATGGGCTTGAGCTCGGCGATGATGGCATCGATCACAGGCTGCTTGCACTCCAGGCAGCCGATACCGGCCGTCGTACAGCCTTCGTGCACCCAGGCCTTCACGTCTTCCTGTGAATACACCAGGTGCAACTGCCACACCGGGCATTTCTCGGGTGTGCCCGGATCGGTGCGGCGCACGCGCGCCGGGTCGGTCGGCATGGTGCGGATCTTCTGCGCCACCACCGGGAGCTCCTCGCGCAGGGAGATCACGTTGCCATAGGACTTGGACATCTTCTGTCCGTCCAGGCCCGGGAACTTGGATGCCGGCGTGAGCAGGGGTTGGGGTTCGGGCAGGATGATCTTGCCGGCGCCTTCCAGATAGCCAAACAGGCGCTCGCGATCGCCCAGGGTGATGTTCTGCTGGTCCTGCAACAACGCGCGCGCGGTCTCCAGGGCCTCGGCATCGCCCTGCTCCTGGTAGCGCTTGCGCAGCTCGGCGTAAAGCTTGGCGGCCTTCTTGCCCATCTTCTTCGCGGCGGCCTCGGCCTTCTCGGCGAAATCCGGCTCGCGGCCGTACAGGTGATTGAAGCGGCGCGCCAGCTCGCGCGAGATCTCCAGGTGGGCGATCTGGTCCTCGCCCACGGGCACCTGGGTGGCCTTGTAGATCAGGATGTCCGAGGTCATGAGCACCGGATATCCCAGGAAGCCGTAGGTGGCGAGATCCTTGTCCTTGAGCTTCTCCTGCTGGTCCTTGTAGGTGGGCACGCGCTCCAGCCAGCCCAGCGGCGTGATCATGGACAGCAGCAGGTGCAGTTCGGCGTGCTCCAGCACCTTGGACTGCACGAAGATCTTCGCCGAGCCGGGATTGATGCCCACCGCCAGCCAGTCGATGACCATCTCCTGCACGCTGGTGGCGATCTGCGAGGTGTCCTCGTAATTGGTGGTGAGTGCGTGCCAATCCGCTACGAAGAAGAAGCACTCGTACTCGTGCTGGAGCTTGAGCCAGTTCTTCAGTACCCCGTGATAATGGCCGAGGTGAAGGCGGCCGGTGGGCCGCATGCCGGAAAGAACACGCTGTTGCGTTGCCACGGTGTGAAACGTCCTCTCAGAGACCAAACAAGCTGTAAACGGCGCTTTGCAGGAAGCGGATGGGTGGGCCGATGATGCGGCCCAGGATGCCTGAAAAAAGCAGCACAGCCACGATCAGCAGGCCGAAGGTCTCGAACCGGTTGTAGCGCCAGGCGAGCGGCCCCGGCAGGAAGGCCGCCACTACGCGGCTGCCGTCCAGGGGCGGGATGGGCAACAGGTTGAGCACCATGAGCACCAGATTGATGACGATGCCGTACTGGCCCATGAGCAACAGCGGTTCCACGAAGGCCGGGAACAGGTCGCCCACCGTCAGGACGAGCTTGATCATCAGGCCCCATAGCAGCGCCATGATGAGATTGGATATGGGTCCGGCCGCGGCCACCCACGCCATGTCGCGCTCGGGATGGCGCAGGTTCTCCTGGGTGACGGGCACCGGCTTGGCCCAGCCGAAGATGAACCCACCGGCGAACAGCAGCAGCGCGGGCACCAGCACCGTGCCGATGGGGTCGATGTGCTTGAGCGGATTGAGGGTCAGGCGTCCCAGCATGAGCGCCGTCGGATCCCCGAAGCGCCGCGCCATCCAGCCATGCGCCACCTCGTGGACCGTAATCGCAAACAGCACCGGGATCGCCGCGACGGCGAAGAGTTGAACCGCATTCAGACCATGCATCGGGCGATTATACGTGTGCGGGGGTGTGCAAAACCACGGAGAACAATCGTAGGAGCGGCTTTATGCCCGGAGGGTACTCAGGCCGCGATTCCCGCCCCAGGCGGCCAGGCCCATCGCCGCCCGAGGCCGCGCCTACTCAAATGGGCTGGGATCGCCCAGGCCGCGGCGCAGGATGGCCGAAACGCCATCCTGGAATGCCACCATGGTAGTCGCTTCCAGGCCACCGTAGCCGCCGTCGATGACCAGGTCCACGTCATGGTCCAGACGGTCGCGGATCTCGTAGGGGTCGGTCAGGGCGTGGGACTCGCCGGGCAGGATGAGGGTGGTGCTCATCATGGGCTCGCCCAGGGCGTCGAGCAGGGCCCGGGCGATGGGATTGCCGGGCACGCGGATGCCGATGGTCTTGCGCTTGGGCTGTTGCAGCCGGCGCGGCACCTCGCGCGTGGCGGGGAGAATGAAGGTGTACGGCCCCGGGGTCACGGCCTTGAGCAGGCGGTAGGCCGAGTTGTCCACCTTTGCATAGGTGGCGATTTCGGACAGGTCACGGCACACCAGGGTGAAGTGATGGCGCTCATCCAGACGACGGATGCGGCAGATGCGCTCCAGGGCGCTCTTCTCGCCGATGCCGCAACCGAGGGCATAGCCCGAATCGGTGGGATAGACGATGACCCCGCCTTCACGCACCACTTCCACCGCCTGCAGGATGAGGCGGGGTTGGGGATTTTCTGGGTGAATTTCGACGAAACGGCTCATACGTTGACGGGTATTCCTGCAACAGGGGCGCTGGCGCGGCTGTGTCCGCGCAGCCAGGCCTCGCCTTCCCACACGGGCCGGCACCCGGCCGGCAATTCAGGTAACCGGCCCAGTTCCACCCAGGGGTTCTCCGGGCCATGGAAATCGGAGCCCGCCGAGGCCAGCAGCCCGGTGCGGCGGGCATGGGCGGCCATGGTCTCGTTGTCCTCACGGCTATGGCTCCCGGACACCACCTCCATGGCCTCGCCGCCGCAGGCCATGAATTCCCCAAGCAGCCGACGCAGCTTGGTGGCCGAGAGATCATAGCGGGCCGGGTGGGCCACCACGGCCACGCCGCCGGCCGCGCGGATCCAGCCCACGACCTCCTCCAGGCCGGCCCATTCGCCCGGCACGTGGCCGGGCTTGTTGCGACGCAGGAAATGCTGGAACACCGCGCGCGTGTTGCGGCCAAAACCCTGAGACACCAGGTAATGGGCGAAATGGGTACGGCTCACGATGCGCCCCTGTGCCAGGGCACGGGCGCCCGCGTGGGCATCGCGTACCCCGTGCCGGGCCAGGCGCCGGCCGATCTCCTCGGCGCGCCAGTCACGGTAGGCCCGCAGCCGTGCCAGACCCTCGTCCAGCACCGGATTGGCCGGATCGATGCCCAGGCCAACCACGTGCAGGGTCCGTTTGTCCCAGGTCACCGAGATCTCCACCC
Organism: Thiohalomonadaceae bacterium; assembly: GCA_041677345.1. Lineage (GTDB taxonomy): Bacteria > Pseudomonadota > Gammaproteobacteria > Thiohalomonadales > Thiohalomonadaceae > JALOAT01. Next base: position 16,196 of record JBAYQE010000017.1, on the reverse strand, counting down.
CCGGCACCAGGCGGATACCGAATTCGGCCGCGGCCAGTTCCGCCTCGGCGATCCCGGCTGTGTCGTCGTGATCGGTCAGGGCGAGCACCTGCACACCTGCGGCAGCGGCGCGCGCCACCAGGTCGCGCGGGGAGAGGGTCCCGTCGGAGGCAAGGGAATGGGAATGGAGGTCATGAATCATGGCGGCGCATTGTAGCTTGGATTGTGTGATCCGGAATCCAAGTCTGTGTTCAGTCGTAGGCCACGTTGGCGCGCAGCGCCTACGTGACCATGCGCGGTTGGAAGATGTCACGTAGTCGCAACGTGACCTACGACCACCACGACCGCTAAGCGAAAATCCCGGATTCCACGCCGTCGGCCCCGACCCACAGACGTTACGGTGTGTTAGAGTGCCCGGCGCACGAAAATGCTCGAAAAACCATGAAACTCCTGTTCGATTTCTTCCCCATCCTGCTGTTCTTCATCGCCTACAAGGTATGGGGCATCTATGCAGCCACGGCCGTGGCCATCGCTGCGTCCATCGTGCAGGTGGCCGTGCACTGGTGGCGCCACCGGCGCGTGGAGAACATGCACCTCGTCACCCTGGGACTGGTCGTGGTGCTGGGCGGCGCCACCCTGCTGTTGCAGGACAATCGCTTCATCATGTGGAAACCCACGCTGGTCAACTGGCTGTTCGCCATCGCCTTCCTGGGTAGCCGCTTCATCGGCGAAAAGACCCTGGTACAGCGCATGATAGGCGGCCAGGTGACCCTGCCGGAGTGGGTCTGGGGCCGCCTCAACTGGAGCTGGGTGGTGTTCTTTCTGCTGCTGGGTGCTGCCAACCTCTATGTGGCGTTCTACTACGCCCCGGACATGCCGGCAGCCGAGCGCGAGGCCATCTGGGTCAACTTCAAACTCTTCGGCATGATGGGGCTGACCTTGGCCTTCGTGCTCGCCCAAGCCTTCTACATGGCGCGTCATGTGCGCGACGACGAGAACCAACAACAGGAAACCGAATGATGCTGTACGCCATCATCGCCCACGACCAGGCAGACTCGCTGGAGCGCCGTCTGGCCGCACGCCCCGAACACCTCAAGCGACTCGAACTGCTCCAGGAGCAGGGCCGCCTGGTGCTGGCCGGTCCCCACCCGGCCATCGACGGCGAAGACCCGGGCCCGGCAGGCTTCACGGGCAGCCTGGTGGTGGCCCACTTCCCGTCCATCGAGGAGGCCCGTGCCTGGGCCGATGCTGATCCCTATGTGGCCGCCGGCGTCTATGCTGAAGTGGTCGTCAAACCCTTCCGTAAGGTACTGCCGTGATGACGCCCGAACAGCGCCCCACCGCCATCCGCGAGAAACTGGTGAGTGCCTTCGCGCCCTCCGCCATTGAAATCACGGACGACAGTCATAAGCATGCCGGCCACGCCAGCGCCGGCGGTGCCGGTCATTTCACGGTGCGGCTGGTGTCCCCTGCGTTCAGCGGCAAGAACACCCTCGAGCGCCATCGCATGGTCTATGCCGCGCTCGCAGAACTCATGCCCGAGCACATCCATGCGCTCAGCATCCACGCCAGCGCCCCCGCCGAACAGGCCTGAGTCCACAAGGAGCACGCAATGAAGAAAAACATGGTTGGTGGTGCCGTGCTGCTGCTCTCCCCTTGCGCTTTCGCCGCCGATTCCGACGTGGTCGCTACGGTCAATGGCGAGCCCGTCACCCAGGCAGAAGTGGAGCAGTACCACACAGAGCGTCCGGGCGCATCCAAGGAGCAACTGGTGGATGAGCTGGTGGCACGCGAACTCATCTACCAGGACGCCTTGCGCCGCGGTCTCGACAAGGACGCGCAGGTGGAGCGCGAGATAGCGGAGATGCGCGAACGCGTACTCATGGCGGCCGTGGTGCGTCAGACGCTCGAGCAGCGTCCCGTGGGCGAAGATGAGCTCAAGGCCGAGTACGACAAACTCAAGGGCCAGTTGTCACGCGAGGAATACAGGGCGCGCCATATCCTGGTCGCAGATGAGGCCAAGGCCAAGGAGATCATCAAGGACCTGGAGAAGGGTGGTGATTTTGACGAGCTGGCGCAGAAGCATTCCACCGGTCCCACCGGCAAGAGCGGTGGTGACCTGGGCTGGTTCTCGGCGGAGCAGATGGTACCGCCCTTCGCCGAGGCGGTGCGCGGGCTCAAGAAGGGCAGTTTCACCAAGACACCGGTGCAGACCCAATACGGCTGGCACATCATCCGTCTCGAGGACACCCGGACCGTGCCGCCGCCGGCCTTCGCGGATGTGAAGGAACGGCTGCGTGCTGCACTGCAGCAACGCCGCATCGCGGACTATGTGGAAAACCTGAAGAAAAGCGCCAAGGTCGAACGCACAGCGCCTTGATCCTGCCGTTACCTTTCCCGCAGACTCTCCGCCCCCTTAAGTTTTCTCCTTATCGGGACGAACAATAAGAACAAAGAAGCCGGCCGCTCCGATCTCCGGAGCGGCGGCCGGTATATGAGAATCCGCGGAGAGACGATGTTCCAGAACATCACCATTGGCACCCGCATCGGCGTGGGTTGCACCCTGGTCCTGATGCTGGCCCTCGGCGTCATCACCCCAACCGTGCTTGGCAAGATCGACGGCATGCTGGCCGAGGCGGAGAAAGATGCACTCACCCGTCATTACCAGACCTTGATCTCGAAGATCGAGGGCCAGGGCAGAATGGCCGAGACCATGGCCATGTTCGTCTCCCAGGTCCCGGACATCCAGGCCGCGATGGCTGCCGATGACCGCGAGCGCCTGCGTGGCATGCTGTTGCCGGCCTTCGAGGCCCTGAAAAAGGAACACGCGGTCAACCAGTTTCAGTTCCACACCCCGCCCGCCACATCCATGTTCCGCGTACATATGCCGAACCAATGGGGTGACGATCTGTCCGGCTTCCGTCACACCGTGGTACGCGCCAACACCGAGCGTCGTTCGGTGTTCGGCCTGGAGAAGGGCGTTGCCGGGATCGGCATTCGCGGCGTGGTTCCCGTGTCTCACGCGGGCCGGCACCTCGGCTCCGTCGAGTTCGGCATGTCCTTCGGCCAAGCGTTCTTCGATGCTTTCAAGCGCAGCTACGGTGTGGAGGTGGCGCTGCGCACCGCAGAAAACAACCAGTTCAAGTCCTTCGCCAGTACCATGGGCGAGAGCGTGCTCGATGCCGGTGACATGGCGACCGCCCTAGGTGGTGACACCGTCATCCGACGCATGGCGTTGAACGGCCGCCCCATGACCATCTATGCGGGCGCCGTAACCGACTATGCCGGCACCCCCATCGGCGTGGTCGAATTGGCCATGGACCGCAGCTATTTCGTGGGCGCCATGGCCGACGCACGCAACGCCACCCTGGCCATCGGTGCGGTCGCGCTGGGCTTGGGCATGCTGCTTGCTTGGGTCATCTCACGCACCATCACGCGGCCACTTTACGCGGCGGCACTCACCATGGAAGACATCGCCGAGGGCGAAGGCGACCTCACCCGTCGCCTGGATGCCAGCGGCCGCAACGAACTGGCGCGCCTCGCCGCCGCATTCAACCGCTTCACCGAGAAGATCCAGACCCTGGTGCACGACGTGGCCAATGCAACCGGACAACTGCACAGCGCGTCCGATCGCATGAACAGCATCACGGCAGAGACCGATCGCGGCATTCGTGAACAGCAGTCCGAGACCGATCAGGTGGCTACGGCGATCAACGAGATGGCAGCCACCGTGCAGGAAGTGGCGCGCAGCGCCACACATGCTGCCGAAGCGGCCACCACGGCAGACCGTGAGGCGAACCAGGGCCAGCATGTGGTGAGCGACACCGTGCAGGTGATCACAGCCCTCGCGGGCGAGGTGGAACAAGCTGCCGGTTCCATGCAGCGCCTGGAGCAGGACAGCCGTGAGATCGGCACCGTGCTGGACGTGATTCGGGGCATCGCCGAACAGACCAACCTGCTTGCCCTGAACGCCGCCATAGAGGCCGCACGCGCGGGCGAACAGGGTCGTGGCTTCGCCGTAGTCGCCGACGAAGTGCGCGTGCTCGCCAAGCGCACGCAGAAGTCGACGCAGGAGATCGAGGCCATGATCGAAAGGCTGCAGCAGGCCGCCAAGGATATGGCGCACACCATGGAGAATGGGCGCATCAAGGCACAGGAGACCGTCAGTCAGGCAGCCAATGCGGGTGCTGCTCTCGATTCGATTGCCAAGGCGGTGAGCGTAATCTCTGACATGAACGTGCAGATTGCGAGCGCGGTCGAGGAACAAAGCGCGGTGGCCGAGGAGATCAACAAGAACATCGTCAACATCAGCCACGTGGCCGAGATGTCCGCCGAAGGCACCCATCAAACCTCGGCCGCCAGCAAGGAGATCCGGCGACTCGCCGCCGAACTGGACGGACTGGTCGGGCGCTTCAAGGTGTGATCGTGAGCCGCACGCACGGGCGCGATTGCGTCCGTGCGTGGCGATTTGCAAACGTCGTAGGCCACGTTGGCGCGCAGCGCCTACGTGACATGCGCGGTTCGAAAATGTCACGTAGCTTCGCAACGTGACCTACGGGAGCGAGCCTTGTGGGAGCAAGGTCTCCTTCACCGATTTAACTCCATCAACACCGCCCGCAACCCCGTCCGCCACGGCAGCGGTTCGAAATCGAGCTCGCGGGCACTGGTGCCCGTTTCGAGTACGGTGTAGGACGGTCGGCGCGCAGCAGTGGGGCAATCGTTCGAGGCCACGGGCGCGGGATGGGGGGCGCTCCTCAGCAATCCGAGCGCCAGTCCCTCGCTGCGGATGGCGCAGGCCCACTCGTACCAGCTCGCCTCCCCCGCATCGGTCCAGTGCCGCACGCCCGTGATCTCTTTGCACAGGGCTGCACGCCACAGGTAACGGGCCAGACAGCGTGCAGAGGTGGGCGCCGCGATCTGGTCGTGCACGGCATGCACATTCCGCTGCTGTGCCATCCGTGCCAGCATGGAGCCCACATAATTGCGTCCGTGGCTTGAATAGATGCGCGACGTGCGCACCACCAAGGCACATTCGTGGCCCGCCACGGCAAGTTCGCCTGCAAGTTTGCTGAAGCCGTAAAAGTTGATGGGCGAGCAGTGCGCGTCGGTGCGGTAGGGTCTGGACGCTTTGCCGTCGAATACGTGATCGGTGGAGATGTGTACCAGCCGGACATGACGCCGCGCGCAGGCCAGGGAGAGGTGCTTGACCCCCTCGCCGTTGATGGCGAAGGCCCGCTCCCGCTCGAACTCCGCCCGCTCCACGCCGGTGTAACCCGCAGCATTGATCACCAGCGCCGGACCCAGCCGGTCCAGGACGAACTCGATGCCTTCGGTATCTGCGATGTCCAGTACGCGATGGGGCAAGGGGTCCACGTCCACCCCCTTTGGGACGGACGCAAGCAGGGCGCGCCCCACTTGGCCCCCGGCGCCCAGGACCAGGGCTTTCACGGCCGGTGCGCCATCGGCAGTGCCCAGCTTCGCAAGCAAAAGCTGCGCTCGCGCGGACGACACGCGGGCCGCCCGGAACCGAGCCTGGGAGCACGCCAGTACAGCCGTGGCTTCGCGCGCGGGGTGTGGCCCCAGCCACGTCCCGAAGCGCACATGCGATGCCCATCCATAGGACCCGCCTCGCTGTTTTGATGAGGATCGCGTCACGCCGACGCTATATTATTCCCCAAGAAGTTTAGACAAACCCCGTTCGTCCAACACGGTGATGCCCAGTTCCACGGCCTTGTCGAGCTTGGAACCGGCGGCCTCGCCGGCGACCACGTAGTCGGTCTTCTTCGACACACTGCCCGCCACCTTGGCACCGAGCGCCTCCAGGCGGGACTTGGCCTGGTCGCGGGTCATGCCTGCGAGCGTGCCGGTGAGGACGATTGTTTTCCCGGCGAGTGGCAGTTCCTCGCGTGGGGCCACGGCAACTTCCGGCCAGTGCACGCCCGCACGCTGCAGTTTGTGGATCACCTCGACGTTGTGTCGCTCGGCAAAAAAGGCGTGGATACTCGCGGCTACCACCGGCCCCACGTCGGGGACCTGCTGAAGCTGCTCCTCGTCGGCCGCCATGAGCGCCTGCAGGGTGCCGAAATGGCGAGCCAGTGTTTGTGCCGTGGCCTCGCCCACGTCCCGGATCCCGAGTGCGTAGAGGAAGCGCGGCAGCGAGGTGGACCTGCTGCGTTCGATGGCTGCGATGAGATTCTCGGCAGATTTGTCACCCATGCGCTCCAGGCCGGTCACGGTGGCGTGATCGAGTGCATACAGGTCGGCCACGTCCTTGACCAGTCCGCGCTCCACCAGTTGCTCCACCAGCTTGTCACCCAAGCCCTCGATGTCCATGGCACGGCGTGATGCGAAGTGCTTGATGGCCTCCTTGCGCTGCGCGGGGCAAAACAGTCCACCGCTGCAGCGCGCGTCGGCTTCGCCCTCCACACGTACCACGTCGGAGCCGCACACGGGACAGTGCGCAGGCATATGGAAGCGACGCGCGTGCGGTGGTCGCCGGGAGAGCACCACGCCCGCTACCTCGGGTATGACATCGCCGGCGCGCCGCACGATGACGATGTCGCCGATGCGCACGTCCTTGCGCTCGATCTCATCCTGGTTGTGCAGCGTAGCGTTGGTAACGGTCACACCGCCCACGTGCACAGGTTCGAGCCGCGCCACCGGTGTGAGCTTGCCGGTGCGCCCCACCTGCACGTCGATGCCGATGAGGCGCGTCATCTCCTCCTGCGCCGGGAATTTGTGGGCAAGGGCCCAGCGTGGCGCGCGGGCCACGAAGCCCATCTCACGCTGCTGGTCGAGGCGGTTTACCTTGTAGACCACGCCATCGATGTCGTAAGGCAGCTCGCTGCGTTTTTCGCCCAGGCTGCGATAGTAGTCCAGGCAGCCGGTGGCCCCTTGCACCACCCTCAGCTCGGGTGAGACGCGCAGGCCCCAGTGCCGAAATTGTTGCAGGATGGCGTACTGGGTGTCGGGCAGACTGCCGCCTTCCACTTGGCCGAAACCGTAGATATAGATCTCCAGCGGGCGCGCGGCGGTGATGCGCGGGTCCAACTGGCGCAGGCTGCCGGCAGCGGCGTTGCGCGGATTGGCGAATGTTCTGTCGCCCTGCTCGGCCTGTCGGCGGTTGAGTGCCGTGAGCCCCTGTCTGCTCATGAACACCTCGCCGCGCACTTCAAGGCGCATGGGCCAGCCGTGTCCGATGAGCTTGAGCGGTATGGACGGAATGGTGCGCACGTTGCGGGTAATGTCCTCGCCCGTGGTGCCGTCGCCGCGCGTGGCGCCGCGCACCAGCACACCGTGTTCGTAGAGCAGGCTCACGGCGAGGCCATCCATCTTCGGCTCGGCCGTGTATTCCACATGGGCCACATCCAGGCGTTCGCGGATACGCCGGTCGAAGTCAACCACCTCATTATCGGCGAAAGCGTTCGCCAGGGAGAGCATGGGCACTTCGTGACGCACCTCGCCGAAGGCACGTGACGGTGCCGCGCCCACGCGCTGCGTAGGCGAATCGGGCGTGATCCACGCCGGATACTGTGTCTCAAGCTGCTCCAGTTCGCGGAACAGGCGGTCGTACTCCGCATCCGGGATCTCCGGCGCGTCGAGCACGTAATAGAGGTAATTGTGGTGGCGGATCTGCTCGCGCAGCTCCTCCATGCGCTTGGCGATGTCGGTCGTCATAAGAGGGTTTCAGCCACTCCGGCCGCGGTGTTGTCCTCAAGCACAAAGCGCGCGGTCACGTGGCCCACGCATGACCACTTGCCGTGACGTTCTCAGTCTTCGGGCACCACCACGGCTTCACCGATGATGGTACGGATGCGTTCCCGTATCTCGATGGTCTTCTCGGGGGTGAGCGGCTGGCGCCGCTCATCGCAGACCTCACCGCCCAGTTCGCGCACGAGGAAGCGCGCGGTGGCGTGCAGGTGGTCGAAAGTCTCGACCCCGTTCACGCGTCCCGGCAGGCGCGTGAACAGGAACAGTCCGGGCGTGGTGAGGAGCTTGAGCTTTTCCGGCTCGAGGGTACCCGGCTCCACCATGTTGGCGACACTGAACAGCATCGGACCTTGCGGGCGCTCCAGGTCGACCGGGGCGTGGAAGATGCCCATGTCGCCGAAGTAGAGGCCCGCCTTGGTAAAGGTGGACGCCAGATCGGCGCCGGCGTACTCGCGGCCATGCGCAGCGGTGACGCCCAGCACGACGATGAGTTCGCGTTCCGCCGCCTGCACCGCGGCATCGGGTGCCGATGCAGGCGCCGGCGCCTGCGGCTTACCGGGTTCTGCCGCCGCGGGCACCAGCGGCTCGGGCACCAGCGGCTCGGGCTGCGCGGCAGGTGCGGGAGTGATCACATCATGCAGTACGGGGATGGCGAGTTCATCCAGCGCCTCCACCGGCAGCGCGTGGCGTTCGGCGCGCAGGGGCACCACATCCCAGGCATCATCGTCACCGGTCCCGGGCACGCCGCCCACCCGTTCGAATCCATCCTGGCGGGCGGCACGGCGCTCCTGGAACTTGCCCCAGCCATACACCGCCGCGATGAACACGCCACCGGCCAGCAACAACCAAAGTCGCAGATTATCCATGAGTACCCGTCAGCCCACCTCTGCCAGTTCCATGGCCTGATCCACATCCACTGCCACCATGCGCGAGACACCGGGCTCATGCATGGTCACGCCGGTGAGATGGGTGGCCAGTTCCATGGTTGCCTTATTGTGGGTGATGAAGATGAATTGCACTTGTTCCGACATCTCACGCACCAGATTGCAGAAGCGGCCCACGTTGGCCTCGTCCAGCGGGGCATCCACCTCGTCGAGCATGCAGAACGGTGACGGGTTCAGCTCGAATATGGCGAACACCAGCGCCACCGCAGTAAGCGCCTTCTCGCCGCCCGAGAGCAGATGGATGGTGCTGTTCTTCTTCCCGGGCGGGCGGGCCATGACGGCTACACCCGTATCGAGCAGATCCTCTCCGGTAAGTTCCAGGTAGGCGTGGCCGCCGCCGAACAGGCGTGGGAATTTCTCCTGCAGGCCCTTGTTCACGCGTTCGAAGGTTTCCCGGAAGCGCGTACGCGTCTCGCGGTCGATCTTGCGGATGGCGTTCTCCAGGGTCTCCAGGGCCTCGCTGAGGTCCTTGTTCTGGGCATCCAGGTAGTCCTTGCGTTCGGACTGCTGTTCATACTCCTCGATGGCGGCCAGATTGATGGGCCCGAGGCGTGCGATGCGTTGGCCCACTTCATCGACCTGCCGCTCCCACGCCCCGATCTCTGCGCCTTCGGGCATGTCTGCAAGCACGGCCTGGATCTCGAAGCCCGCCTCGAGTACACCTTCCTGCAACGTCTCGCGCCGCACATGGATTTCCTGCCAGTGCATGCGCAGACGCTCCAGGCCGGAGCGGATCTCCTGACCCTGGCGCTCGGCACTGATGCGCTCGGCATCGAGTGCGCGCAGCGCATGATCGACCTCTTCCACGCGATGGCGCGCGGCGGCCAGTTGCTGCTCCACCTCCATGCGCCTGGTGAGAAATTCCTCCAGTTCCTGCTGCATGCCATGGATGGGCTCATCGCCCTCAGCCAGGGCCAACTTCAGCTCCTCGCGGCGCTCGGCCAGCTGGCGCAGTTGGGAATCCATGCGTTCGAGCGCCTGTTCCGTCGACGACAGTTCGGTACGCAGGGTCTGCATGCGGAGCACCACCTGGTGGGCAGCATCACGCTCATTGCGCGCCTGCTGGCGTGCCTGTTCCAGGGCGTCGCGCAGGGTCTCGCGCCGGCCGGTGAGTTCCTCGCGCCGGATGGCCAGTTCTTCCATGGCACCGAGGGCCGTATGCAGGCGCGCACGCGCCGCCTCGATGTCCATCTCGGCCTCGCCGATCTGGGTGGTCACCTCGTCCGCTTCCACCGCAAGGCGGTCGCTGCGCTGACGGATCTGGTCCGCGCGCGCCTGCTTGCCCGACAGTTGGGCCTGGATATCGCCATGCTGGCGCGCGGCCTCGTTGACGCGGGCCTGGGCGGCGTCACGCTCGGCCTCCAGCGCATGCAGCCGCTCGCGACCTTCCTCCAGGCGTGCCTCGGCCATGGCTACGGATTCTTCGAGTTGGGCGATCTCCTCGACCAGTTCCTTCAATTCCTGCTCACGGTGCAGCACGCCCGCGTGTTCGTCGGCCTCGCGTGAGATGCGCAGCCAACCGGCACCCAGCCACAGGCCGTCGCGGGTCACCACCGATTCGCCGGCGTCCAGACGCGGGCGCAGGGCGAGGGCCTCGTTCAGGGTCTCGACGGCGTACACGCTGCCCAGCAGGGGCGCGAGGTCCCAGTCGGCCTGCACCCGGGCAAGCAGGCGATCGGCACCGGCAGCAGCGCCGGTCGACGACGCGCGGGTATCGAAGAAGGTGACGCTGCCCTTCTGCAGGCTGTCGATCACCCCGGCCAGCGGGTCCAGGCCGTCCACGCACACGGCCTCCAGGTGGTCGCCGAGTACGCATTCCACGGCGCGGTCCCAGCCCTCGTCCACGCGGATCCCCTGGGCCAGGCGCTGCGACTCGCCGAAGCCGTTGCCCTTGAGCCATTCACTTACGGCACCCTGGCGCTTACCCAGGGCGGCCTGCTGCAAGGCCTCCAATGAGGCGCGGCGGCCGCGCTGGTGCTGCAAGCGGGTGCGCAGGCCGTCCAGTTCGGCGGAAGCCTGGGTGGTGGCCTCGCGCTGGGCGGCGATCTGTTCGCGCGCGGCGGCCAGTTGCTCTTCCAGCCCGGCGCGGTCCAGTTCGCTCTCGGCCACCTGCTCGCGCAACAGGGCGATCTCGTCCTCGGGATTGCCGCCTGCGAGCATGGCCTTCTCGTCTTCGATGCGCTTGAGGCGCTGCTGGAGCTGGGCGATCTGCTGTTCGAGGTGCTGGATGCGCGCGCGCTCCACCTGGGCGGTCTGCGAGGGCTCGGCGGCGCTGCGATTGAACTCGTCCCAATGCAGCTGCCAGTCGTGCATGGCCTGCTCGGCCTCGGCGAGGGCAGCGGCGGCGAGTTGCTCGGCCTCCTGGCCCTGGGCGGCCTCGGGCTCCAGCATCATCAGGGACTCGCGGATCTCCTCGATCTTGCGGCGGTCCGAATCCAGGTGTTCCTGGGCCTCGTTCCAGTTGCGCTCCACCTGAGCCAGGTCGCGCTGCTGGTTCTGGAAGCGCTCGCGGGCGTGGTGGATGGACTGCTCCAGGCGCGCGATGTCCGCGCCGATGCCGTAGAACCGGCCCTGGATCTCGTTGAAGCTCTCGGTGGCCTCGATGTGCTCCTCACGCTGACGCTCGGTCTCGGACTCGGCGTGGCGCTGGCGGGCGAGCTGGGCCTCGAGGGCCGTCTCCAGCTCGCGGATGCGGAATTCGTGCTCGCGGCCTTCCCCGTCGAGGGCGGCGAAACGCAGGGCCTGGAGCTGGGCCTTGAGCAGGCGCTCCTCCTGCTTCAGTTCCTTGTAGCGCTCCGCGGTGCGGGCCTGGCGTTGCAGGTGCGCGAGCTGCTTGTCCAGTTCCTCGCGCAGGTCGTTCAGGCGGTCCAGGTTCTCGCGCGTGCGGTTCATGCGCTGCTCGGTTTCCTTGCGGCGTTCCTTGTACTTGGAGATGCCCGCCGCCTCTTCCAGGAACACGCGCAACTCTTCGGGGCGCGCCTCGATGAGGCGCGAGATGGTGCCCTGCTCGATGATGGCGTAGGAGCGCGGACCGAGGCCGGTGCCGAGAAAGATATCGGTGATGTCACGGCGGCGGCAGCGCGTGCCGTTCAGGTAGTAGCTGGACTGGCCGTCGCGGGTGACCGTGCGCTTGATGGAGATCTCCGCGTACTTGGCGTATTCGCCGCCGAGGCCACCGTCGCTGTTGTCGAAAATGAGTTCGATGGACGCTTGGCCCACGGGCTTGCGCGAGCTGGAGCCGTTGAAGATCACGTCCGCCATGGAGTCGCCGCGCAGGTTCTTGGCGGAGCTCTCGCCCATGACCCAGCGCACGGCATCGATGGTATTCGACTTGCCGCAGCCGTTCGGGCCCACGATGCCCACCAGGTTGGTGGGGAACGGGATGGTGGTGGGGTCCACGAAGGACTTGAAACCGGCGAGCTTGATCTTGCTAAGGCGCATCTATCGGGTACCCGCTTGCATTCGGGACGAACCGGCCCCGTCCGGGTCCAAGGGCTGGAGCACGGGAAAACCTGGGGTTAACCGGATGTAAATATTGAACTTCCCTGCCCACGGGAGTGCTGTGGTCCGTGTCATGCCCGTGGGGTTTTCGTTACACTACGGGCCGCAAAAGCTACCACAGAGACGAGACCCATGCCTACCCGACCCAGCAAGGAACTGGAGACCTTTCCCAACCCGATGCCGGAGCGGGATTACACCATCCACGTGGATGTGCCCGAATTCACCTGCGTGTGCCCGAAGACCGGGCAACCGGATTTCGCCACCCTTCACATCGCCTACGTGCCCGATCGGACCTGCGTGGAGCTGAAATCCCTGAAGCTTTATATGTGGTCCTACCGTGACGAGGGCGCCTTCCACGAGGCAGTGACCAACCGCATCCTGGATGACCTGGTGGAGGCCTGCGCCCCCCGCTTCATGCGCGTCACCGGCAAGTTCAACGTGCGCGGCGGCATCTACACCACCGTCGTGGCCGAACACCGCGCCAAGGGCTGGCAGCCGCCGGCGCCTGTCCAGCTGCCTTGAAGAGAAAAGCTTGAACACCGGGAACACGGGGACTCAATGTGGCCACATCCTCCTGTAGGAGCGGCCTAAGGCCGCGATGGGTTTGACCATCTGCAGGAGGAATCGCGGGCTGAGCCCGCTCCTACGATGCCGGTCGAAACAATGCCCCCCGCCATGATTCCCCGTGTCCCCCGTGGTTAACTCTTCTTCCCCGCTCTACATAGGCATCGACGTCGGCACCTCCGGGTGCCGGGCGGTGGCTATCGATGCGGCGGCGATGGAGGTCACCCGTGCCGACGCACCCATGCCGGCGCCGCGGCGCGAGGGGGCGGCGGTGGAACAGGAGGCGGAGGTCTGGTGGGAGGCGCTGTGCGCCGCGCTGGACGCCCTGCTCGCCCAGGTGCCGCGGGAGGCGGTGCGGGCCCTGGCGGTAGACGGCACCTCCGGCACGGTGCTGGTAGCCGATGCCGACGGCCGGCCGCTCGCCCCCGCCCTGCTCTACAACGACAACCGCGCCACGGCCGAGGCCGAGCGCATCCGCGTCGTGGCCCCGCGGGAAAGCGCGGCCCACGGCAGCGGCTCCGGGCTGGCCAAGTTGTTGTGGCTGCTGGCGCGCGTGCCCCATCCCGTGCGCGTGCATACCCCGGCGGACTGGCTGGCGGCCCGGCTCACGGGCCGGTGCGGGCGCAGTGACGCCAACGACGTACTCAAGCTCGGCTGGGACCCCATGGCCCGCGCCTGGCCCTCGTGGCTGGAAACCCTCGGCGTCCCGCCCGGGCTGCTGCCGGAGGTGGTCGCACCCGGAACGCCGCTGGGACCGCTCGCAGCCGCCATGGCGCGGCGTTTCGGCCTGTCCGCCGACGTGCAGGTGGTGGCAGGCACCACCGACAGCACCGCCGCCATCCTCGCCACGGGCGCGGCGCGGCCCGGCGATGCGGTCACCTCGCTGGGTTCCACCCTGGTCATGAAGGTGATCAGCACACGCCCGGTGTTCGCCCCGGAGTATGGTGTCTACGGCCAGCCCTATGGCGATCACTGGCTGGTGGGCGGTGGCTCCAGTTCGGGTGGCGCCGTGCTGCGACAGTTCTTCAGCGATGCAGAACTGGCCGCCCTGGAACCGCGACTCGCCCCTGACCGACCCACGGGCCTGGACTATTACCCGCTGCTCGGACCGGGCGAGCGCTTTCCGGTCAACGACCCCCATTGGTCGCCACGCATGACCCCGCGCCCCCAGGATGATGCCCTCTTCCTGCAGGGTCTGCTCGAGGGCATGGCACGCATCGAAGCCCGTGCCTATGGCGTGCTACAGGACCTGGGTGCCCCCGCACCGCAGCGCGTCCTCACCGCCGGCGGCGGTGCGCGCAACGAGGCCTGGCGGCGCATCCGTGAAACTTTGCTCGGCGTGCCGGTGCAGCGCGCCATACATCATGAGGCGGCCCATGGCAGCGCGTTACTGGCGCGCGCGGGCACACACGCAGGAGGATTGAATCGATGTTAGGAGATTTCGTGCATGGCGCCCGCTGTCTGTGGCGTGGCTTCGGGCTGCTCAATACCCGAGGGGTGCGCGGCTATGCGGCCCTGCCCATCCTGATCAACGTGGCGGTGTTCTCCATGCTGCTATGGTTTGCGGCCTCGCACTTCGGCGGCTGGGTGGATGCCATGGTGCCGCGACTGCCCGACTGGATGGCCTGGCTGGAGAGTCTGTTCTGGCTGGTGTTCGCTGGCGTGGCCGCGGTGCTGGTGTTTTTTAGTTTCACGGCGGTGGCCAACATCATCGGCAGCCCCTTCAACGGCATGCTGGCCGAAGCGGTGGAACGCCTGCTCACCGGCACGTCGACCGAAACATCCCTGCGTGAAACGCTGCGCCAGGCGCCCGCCATGCTGTTGGATGAGGTCCGCAAGCTCGGCTATTACGCACGCTGGGCCCTGCCGTTGGTGGTGCTGTTTTTCATTCCCCTGCTCAACCTGCTGGCGCCGCTGCTCTGGGCCATGTTCGGCGCCTGGATGCTGGCGGTGGAATATGCCGACTACCCGCTCGGCAACCGCGGCCTGCGCGGCGCGCAGATCCGCGCCGTGTTGCGCAACCACCGTGCCTCCGCGCTTGGCTTCGGTGCCATGACCCTGGTCGCCACCCTGGTGCCGGGTCTCAACCTGCTGGTCATGCCCGCGGCAGTGGCGGGGGCCACGATCTTGACAGTGGAAAGCCTGCGGCCGGATAGCCCGTAGCGCCCAGCTCATTGCCTGAACGTCTATTGGCGAAACCCGAACAGAGTGTCACCGCGCATCACGACCTACCATTCGGATTGCCCGCGGTGGCGGGGTACCAGCCACGGCCTACATTGATAGGGGCGGAAGGGGGGCTAGTAAATTGGGACGTTCCGAACTCAGAACCGTGAGACTTGTATATTGCCTCGTTGTAGAGGGGGCGAAACCTCCCGCCAAATCAATCTTGGGCGTAGCCCCTCGTCAGATAGCCCAGGCAAACACAAGTCGCCAATCCCAGGGTTTCTCTCCGAGGCCATAACAGCAGCCAAGCAGGCTCAATGAAGAATCCTGGCTTACACCCCCAGGAAACGCCCCAGCCGTCGCACACCTTCCTCAAGGCGCTCCATGGACGTCGTATAGGCAAAGCGCATATGTTCAACCGCGCCGAAGCTGCCGAAATCAATACCCGGCGTCACGGCCACGCCGGCTCCTTCCAGCAGATCCTGCGCCAACCCATAACTGTCGTTAGTGTGGGCACTGCAATCCGCGTAGATGTAAAACGCGCCCCGGGGCTCCACCGGCACCTGGAAACCCAGCCTCCGCAATGCCGGCAGCAGGAAGTCACGTCGCCTGGCGAATTCCGTCCGACGCTCTTCCAGGATGGCGATGTTTTCGCCAGAGAAGGCCGCGAGGGCCGCGTATTGCGACAAGGTGGGCGGGGCGATGAACAGGTTTTGGGCCAGCTTCTCCACCTCGGCCACATAGGCCTCCGGCGCCACCAGCCAGCCCAGCCGCCAACCGGTCATGCAGAAGTACTTGGAAAAGCTGTTGATGACGAACAACTCGTCACTGACCCCAAGCGCCGTGGGCAGCTCCCCCTCATAGGCCAGGCCGTGATAGATCTCGTCCACCAGCAACCGCCCGCCCCTTTCCTCTACCGCCGCCAGCGCGGCAAGGGTTTCCCGCCCGAGCACCGTGCCCGTGGGATTGCTCGGCGTGGCCACCATGGCGGCCACCGTGCGCGCGTCCCAGTGCGCCGCCACGTGGTCCGGGGTGAGCTGGAAGCCATCCGCTGCCGTCACCGGCACGGTCACCGCTTCCCCTTCCACCAGGCGCACGAAATGCCGGTTACAGGGGTAGCCCGGGTCGGTCATGAGCACGCGCTCACCCGCATCCACCAGCACGGCCAAGGCCAGCAGCAGGGCGCCCGAGGCCCCGGGGGTTACCACGATGCGTCGCGTCGGCACCTCCACCCCGTGCCGCTCCCGATAATGGTCGGCGATGGCCTCGCGCAGTTCGGGCAGGCCCAGCGCCGGGGTGTAGTGGGTGCGGCCCTCCGCCAAGGCGCGCTGGGCC
>JBAYQE010000016.1:0-37166 GCA_041677345.1 Thiohalomonadaceae bacterium | reverse complement strand
TGGTCATGGTGCTGCTCGGCATTCTTGGTGGTGTGCTGGCGCCGGTGATTGTGCAGTTGGTCGAGAATCATCAGTTCACGCGCCTGCAGGCCGACCTCACGGCACGCGGCAGGCTGGCGCTGGAACGGGTCGTGCGCGAAATCCGGCACGCGGTGCCCGGCACGGTGCGCGACACGGGCATCGAATTCCTGCGTGCGCAGCGGCGTTTTCCGACCGTGCCAACAGACGGTTTCCTATCATCGCTTCGCCACGCGCCGCGCTGTACGCACTCGTGCCGCCGGGTTTCACGGTCAATGCCGGCGAGCGGCTGGTGATTGGCAATACCGGGCCCGCCGGGCTGGGCCTTGCTTCCAGCAGGCTCACCGGCAGCATGGCGACCACTGCTGCGGCCGACGGCACCACCGCCGGACGCGTGTTGCGGTTCGACAGCCACGCCTTCGCCGCTTCCTATGCCGGGAATCGTTTCGCGATTGCAGATCAGGTGGTGAAGATCGGCCTCACCGGCGCATCGCTGCGCTGGAGCGCCAGCCCGATTGCTCCCAGCGGCAGCATCGCGGCCTACGACGGAAATGCGGATTGGGACGCGGGCAACCTGCTCCTCGATGGCGTGGGCAGTGCGCGTTTCACATACCGGCCGCGCACCACAGCCGATACGGGCGTGCTGCAGATCCAGCTGACGCTAACCGAAGCGGGTTCCTCAGTGGACCTTTACCAGGAAGTGCAGGTGAGGAACACGCCATGAGTCTGCCATCGTGGCCGTTGCGCGGCCTGCATCGTCAGGAAGGTGGATCTCTCGTTGCCGCCGTGTTCCTGATCACTGTGCTTGCGCTCATGGGCGTCTTCCTCTCACGCCTGCTCGTGACCACAACCACGGAAACCATCATCGAATGGTACTCAGCCCAGGCGCTGTATGCCGCCGAGAGTGGCGTCGATGACGCAGCCTATCAGCTGGTGCAGAACACGGCCACGCCACCGACACCCGGCACCACCGCGGCAACGGCCGAAGTCGCCAATGAAGCCGTGGATGCGACCTCGTGGTTCACCACCACTGTCACTGTGCTGACCGCCACGCCCACAAAGACCGTTTACGAGATCCGCAGTGCCGGCATCGCAGGCGGCACCAGCGCCAACCCAATGGCCCAGCGCACACTCGTCGTTCAATTCATGCCCTGAGTCAATCGACCGGCTTGACTGCGGTTGTCCGCTGGGCCCAGCGCAACTCATAGGGCGGCAACTGCCGCCGCAGTTCCACCTTGGGTGGCCGAGTCATGCGGCGCGTTGCTCCCTGTATGGACTCACTCGGCGCCATTTCCCGGGGGAGAGGAGATTCCTTTGTCGTATGGGCTGGATGCGCTGAGGCCGATCTCGCCGTTGTCCTCGCCACCCATTTCAAGCTCCTTGATTTTGCGTGTCAGCGTATTGCGTCCCCAGCCGAGCAGGCGCGCGGCCTCCTGGCGCATGCCGCCCGTCTGGTTGAGGGCGGCTTCGATCATGGTGCGTTCGAAGTCGGGGACGGCGGTATCGAGGATACCCACGTCGCCGCGTGCGAGGTGGCGTTCAGCCCAACGGCGCAGGGGCGTGACCCAATCCTCGTTGCCACTCACGACGGCTGCATCGTTACGCAGTTCGGGCGGGAGGTCTTCCACATGGATTTCCTGGCCCGGTGACATCACGGTGAGCCAGCGACAGGTGTTTTCCAACTGGCGCACGTTGCCGGGCCATTCGAGACCGGTGAGGAAGTCCTCGGTGTCCTTGTCCATGCGCTTGGGTTCCACCTTGAGCTCGTCGGCGGCACGTTTGAGGAAGTGGCGTACCAGGAGCGCGATATCCTCACGACGCTCGCGCAGCGGCGGCACGTGGATGCGGATGACGTTGAGGCGGTGGAACAGGTCTTCGCGAAAAAGGCCCTGCTTCACGCGCTGGTCCAGGTTCTGGTGGGTGGCCGCGATCACGCGCACATCCACCTTGATCGGCGCATGCCCACCGACGCGATAAAACGTGCCATCGGCCAGTACGCGCAGCAGCCGCGTCTGCAGTTCCGCGGGCATGTCGCCGATCTCGTCGAGGAACAGGGTGCCGCCATCGGCCTGCTCGAAGCGCCCTTGGCGCGTGTTCTGTGCGCCCGTGAACGACCCTCGTTCGTGCCCGAATAGCTCGGATTCCAGCAGTTCGCGCGGGATCGCCGCGGTGTTCAGGGCGATGAACGGCCTGCCGGCCCGTGGGCTGTGCCGATGCAGGGCACTGGCGACCAGTTCCTTGCCGGTGCCGGACTCGCCGTTGATCAGCACGGTGATGTTGGAGCGGGCGAGGCGGCCGATGGCGCGAAAGACTTCCTGCATGGAGGGCGCCTCACCGATGATCTCGGGCGCCTTGGCGAGGCCTTCGAAGTCCGCGGCAGGTGCCTGATCGCGACGATGTGTAACCGCGCGCCGGGCCAGTTCCACGGCCTCGTCAACGTCGAAGGGTTTGGGCAGGTACTCGAAGGCGCCGCCCTGATAGGCAGAGACGGCACTGTCCAGGTCCGAGTGCGCGGTCATGATGATCACCGGCAGTTCGGAGTAATGGGCCGTGATATCGGCAAGCAGGTCGAGACCATTCAGACCCGGCATGCGAATGTCCGTGATGATGGCGTCGGGCTGGTGACGGCCGAGCTCGCGTAGGGCGGGTGCGGCTTCTTCGAAGGCGCGCACCTCCATGTCGGCCTGCTTGAGGGCCTTTTCCAGCACCCAGCGAATGGAGCGATCATCGTCGATGACCCAGATTTCACTTCGCTTGTTCAATGGATCTACCTCGTAGCGATGCGCTGACAACCCCGCGAGAGGGGCAGCAGGACCGTGAACACCGTGCGTCCCGGTTGGCTTTCACATTCGATGAGCCCACCGTGGAGATTGATGAGTGATTGCGCGATAGGTAGTCCGAGCCCGGTACCGTCGGCACGACCGGTAACCATCGGCAGGAATACGTTCTCGATCATCTCCGGCGGCACGCCCGGACCGTCATCGATCACCTCGATGCGCGCCACAAGTTTGTGCCGGGTCTGGCCGATGGTGTACTGGCGCAGGGTGCGCGTGCGCAGGGTGATGGTGCCGTGATCACGCAAGGACTGGGCAGCGTTGCGCACCATGTTCAGCATGGCCTGGATGAGCTGGTCACGGTCGGCGATGAGCTCGGGAATGCTCGGATCGTAGTCGCAGACGATCCGGATGCCGGGCGGTGCCTCGGCGCGCACCAGTTGACGCACCCGTTCCATGATTTCGTGGATGTTCACGGGCGCCCGTTGCGGCAGGGCCTTGGGCCCGAGCATGCGATCCACCAGCGCCTGCAACCGATCGGCCTCGCTGATGATCACGGTGGTGTATTCCTTCAGTTCCACGTTTTCCAACTCCCGCTCCAGCAACTGCGCGGCGCCGCGCAGGCCACCCAGCGGGTTCTTGATCTCGTGGGCGAGACCTCGCACCAGGGTACGTGTCGCCGTACTCTGGGCGAGCAGTGTTTCTTCGCGTGAGATGCGCAACTGGCGATCGAGTTCGTTGATCTCCACCAGGAGCTCGGTGCCGGCCTTGGGGTCGCGCAGGGGAATGGCGGTGAAGTCCACGGTGATGCGGTGCCGCGGAATGAGATTGAGCGCCAGCTCGCGTTCGGTGAACGGGTGGCCGGAGGCCAGTGCCGCCCGCAGGGAGGCGACCAGACCGTCGTTATTGAAGAGATGATAGGCGGTGGTGCCCACCATGCGCCCCGCGCTCACGGCGAACAGCATCTCCCCGGCCGGATTGATGTAACGCAGATTGAGGCGGGCATCGAACAGCAGCACGGTGGTGTGCAGGTTCTCGATGATGCGCCGGATCAGGTCTGCGGGCGGCGGACTCGGCATCTTCATGGCTCCTGCTAAGCAAGTTCCAAACCAATCCGTGATAAAGGAGCGGTATCGGCCCTGCAGGTCGGCAGGCAAGGGCTCGGCGCACGGCATCGGCGAGGCGCGGGGGGAGTGCGGCGGCCCATCGCGCACCATTATAGTGCATGCACGGATTCACTGCCCCAGGATGGATCAGCGGAGCAACTGCGAGTGCTGGATCAAATGAAAGGTAACCGGCGGGGAGCGCAGCACCACGCGGCCGCTCGCGTCCTGCACCTCGGCAGACAATCGGTGGGTGCCACGAGGTGGGGTGGGGATGGTGAGGCTGGTGCTGGGGCCGGTAGCCACGGGCTGGCCGTCCAGGTACACGACCACCCGATCGCCGGGGCGCAGGGCGGGGGCAATGGCCACGCTGACGCCCACCCCGGCTGCGTCGAAGAACAGGGTCTGCTCCTCGGTGGGTTGGGTGATACGCAGGGACTGGTAGGTGGAGACCGGCGGCGGTGGTGCCCGGCCGGGTGGGGGTGTGAGGGGCGGCAGTGGCTGGGATTCGAAGGTCTGCAGGTCCGGCACCTCCATGGGAATGGAACCGGGGCGGGGCTCGTCGCTGAATTCGATGCTGCCGTCGGGCAGTACGCGCCGGTGGATGGTCTCGGCCGTGACCGGCAGGGTCGTGATGACCAGCAGCAACAGGAAGAGGCGTCGCATGACCTGAGCATAGCGAAACCGGTGAAAAGAAAAAACGCCCCCGGTGCCGCAGGACGGGTTCTCGACCGCACGGTGTACTGCCGTGCGGTACGAGGGGCCGAGCGGCTCGCCCTCGGGCGGCCGCTCGGCAGGGTTCCCGTTACAGGCTGTAGTACATGTCGAATTCGACTGGATGCGTGGTCATGCGGAAGCGGGTGACCTCACCCATCTTCAGCTTGAGATAGGCATCGATCATGTCGTTGGTGAACACGCCGCCCTTGGTGAGAAACTCGCGATCGTTGTCCAGGCACTCCAGGGCCTGATCGAGTGCATGGCACACGGTCGGGATGGCCTTGGCCTCTTCCGCGGGCAGGTCGTACAAGTCCTTGTCCATGGCATCGCCGGGATGGATCTTGTTCTGGATACCATCCAGGCCGGCCATCATCAGCGCGGCAAAGGCCAGGTAGGGATTGGCCATGGGATCCGGGAAACGCACCTCGATGCGGCGGCCCTTCGGGTTGGTTACGTACGGGATGCGGATGGAGGCCGAACGATTACGGGCGGAATAAGCCAGCATCACGGGCGCCTCGAAGCCGGGCACCAGGCGCTTGTAGCTGTTGGTGCCGGGATTGGTGAGGGCGTTCAGGGCGCGGGCGTGCTTGATGACACCGCCGATGTAGTACAGCGCGGTCTCGGACAGCCCGCCGTAACCGTTGCCGGCGAACAGGTTCTTGCCGTCTTTGGCGAGCGACATGTGCACATGCATGCCGGAGCCGTTATCACCCACGATGGGCTTGGGCATGAAGGTGGAGGTCTTGCCGTAGGCATGGGCCACGTTGTGCACCACGTACTTGAGCTTCATGACCTCGTCGGCCTTCTTCACCAGGGTGTTGAAGGACACGCCGATCTCGCATTGGCCCGCGGTGGCCACCTCGTGGTGATGGACTTCCACGTCCAGGCCGATCTCTTCCATGGCCAGGCACATGGCAGCGCGGATGTCATTGAGGCTGTCCACCGGCGGCACGGGGAAGTAACCACCCTTCACGCTGGGACGGTGGCCTATGTTGCCGTCGGGGTAGACGCGCTCGGAATTCCAGTCGGCCTCGGATGAATCGATCTTGACGAAGCTGCCGGACATATCGGCGCTCCAACGCACGTCATCGAAGATGAAGAACTCGGGCTCGGGGCCGAAGAACGCGGTATCGGCGATACCGGTGGACTTCAGGTATTCCTCGGCGCGCTTGGCGACGGAGCGCGGGTCGCGCTCATAGCCCTGCATGGTGGCGGGCTCGACGATGTCGCAGGTGACGTTGAGGGTGGGCTCGTCGGTGAACGGGTCCAGGTAGGCGGATGCGGGGTCCGGCATGAGGATCATGTCGGATTCATTGATGTGCTTCCAGCCCGAGATGGACGAACCATCGAACATGACGCCGTCGGCAAACGAGGCTTCATCCACCTTGCTGGATGGATAAGAGACGTGCTGCTCCTTGCCACGGGTGTCCGTGAAACGCATGTCCACGAACTTCACGCCCTTTTCCTTTATTGTCTTGAGAACGTTGTCGACCGACATCGAAGTGCCTCCGCAGAGAGTCAGATAAGGGCTGCCCCTTTGGGGCGACCGGATAAAAGCCTGCCTGACGGAATGCACCCAGCGTGCCATACCGTCCCGGCAACGAAAACGCGCAGAATCCCTGCCACGGGCCACCGTCGTGGGCCGGGCAATGCATCATTATGGTGCAGCATGGGGGCGGCACACACTTTTATGGTGCAGTCAGAAAAACGTGGTACGGACCTGCGCCACGGGGGCGAACCCCTCAGCGCTTGCCGCCAGTTCATCCGCCAGCCGCCGGGCCTCGTTCAGCCCCGCCACGCTGGCGAGCGGCAAAGCTATCTCGACGACCACACGGCCGTCCAGATAGTGCAGTGTTATTTGCGAGATATGTTGTGCGCCCGGGATCTGCGCCCAGCGCGGGCGCAGCCGGTCGAGGACTTCGCTGCGCGACGGCAGGCCGCGGGTGGGTGCGGTGGTCTCGTCGTCTTCCGGGTCCACGTGGACCAGCACGTCCTGCACCTCGCTCACGTCGCTCACAAGGCGGTCGTACACGGCCTGGCTGATGTAATGACCTTCCGATACGGAAAGGTGCGGATCCACCAGTACGTGCACGTCCACCAGGGCGCCACCCCCCATGCGGCGGGTGCGGAGGGTATGTACTGCACGCACACCGTCCACGGCCAGGATACGTCGGCGGATAGTCTGCACCTGTTCCGCATCCAGGCCGGTGTCGACCAGTTCACTGCCACCTTGCCAGGCCAGGTCCCAGCCGATCTTGGCAATCATCCACGCCACCACCAGGGCGGCCACGGCGTCGAGATAGGTGTAACCGAGCAGGGTGCCGCCGATGCCGATCACCGCCACGCCGGAGGCGATGGCATCGGAGCGGCTGTGCCACGCGTTGGCACGCAGCAGGGCTGAATTCAGCTGGCGCGCAAAACGCATGGTGTAGTGGAACACCCATTCCTTGGCGAAGATGGACAGGAAGGCGACGCCCAGCGCCAGATAGCCCGGCTGCAGCAGCGAGCCGGGTTGCATGAGCCGCGTCACCGCATCCCAGGCCACGCCGAGGCCGGTGGCGATCAGGGCGAGGCCGAGCCCGAGGGTGGCGAGGGTTTCGATGCGCGCATGGCCGTAGGGATGGTCTTCATCGGCCGCTCGGCTGCCGTGCTTGGCCGCGAACAGCACCAGGAAGTCACTGGCCAAGTCCGCGAGGGAGTGGAAGCCGTCCGCGATGAGGGCTTGCGACTGGCCGAGGAAACCGGCGACCAGTTTCACCACCGCCACCACGAAGTTCACAACCGCGCCCACGAGGGTTACATGGCGCACCTGCCCATAGCGTGCGTCATGCGGATCCAGTTCGGGTGCGTGATCGTGGCCGTGATCGTGATGCGCGCCGCCCATGGCGTACTACTCCCTGTTGCCGACCTGCAGAACGATGGTGACTTCGCCGCCTTCCACGCGTGTCTCGAGCACCGTGTGCCCGTTGATGCGGCACCAGGCAGGAATGTCGTTGAGCACGCCGCGATCGGTGGCCTTCACCTCGAGGAGGTCGCCGGGCGCGAGCGTGGCGACCTTGTCCTGGGTACGGATCACCGGCAGGGGGCAGAGCAGGCGGCGGGCGTCCAGTTGCTGCTTCACAGGTACCAGGCCTCGGGGATCTCGTGCGGCGGCAGCGGCGCCACCTCGATGATGCGCTCGGCGCCACCGTGATCGGCCACGGCGATCTTCACCTGATCCAGCGCACGGCCCTTGGAATAGCGCGCGGCGATGCGGGCGCCCAGCACCAGGTCGTCTTCGCCCGGGGTACCGTCCACCAGCACCAGGGGGCCAGGGCAGTCCACGGTGCGCAAGGCGAAGAACTGCTTGCGGTAACCCTGCATGAATTGGTTCTCGCCATCCTCTCGACCGATGATGAGCTTGAAGTGCGGCGCCGGCCGTACGTGCCGGCCCACCTTCAGCAGCAGGATGTCGTCCAGCTCGTAGCTGCGATCACCGCGCGCACGCCACAGGTCCACCAGCTTGCGGGAATACTGTTCGTCGGTGAGGAAGCAGCAGCCGCCGGAGGGCTGGGCGTAATCGCTCAGGCCGAACTTCGCGGCCAGTTCCATCTGCGGCTTGCGCGAGCGGCCGGAAAAACCATGGAGCCGCTCGCGATCCACCCAGCCCTCGCGTTCGGGCAGGGTGGGCGGCAGGTTGAGGGCGCACAGCGGGCGCAGCAGGCGGTCCTCGGCGCCGGACTCGTGGGCCACCACGGGCATGGTGTCCTTGCGCTGGGACATGGGCCGCTGGCCGATCACCTCGCCGGTGATGATGAAATCGAAGCCGTGGGCCTCCATCCACTGGTGGGCCTTGCGCACCATGAACACCTTGCAGTCCAGACAGGGGTTCATGTGGGCGCCGTAGCCGTGCTTCGGGTTCACCAGCACGTCCTTGTATTCCTCCACGATGTCCACGATATGGAGCTTCATGCCTAGCTGCTCGGCCACCCATAGGGCATTGTTACGCTTGGGCCTGTTCAGGTCCTTCTGGCGGATGGCATGGGTGTGCCCCTCGACGCAGAAGCCTGTGAAGAAATTGATGCCCTCGACATGGATCCCCTGTTCCTGGATCACCTTGGCGGCGAGCATGGAATCGAGACCGCCCGAGACGAGGGCGACGGCTTTGCGGGGCTGGGACATGGGTGGGCAGCGGATGAATCGAGGAACGCCAAGTTTACCGGAATTGGGGCGCGCTAAACACCGGCGCCTGTAAAGGAAAAGGGCACGCTGGTTATAATGTGCGGCTATTGGACTCAACCAGCCGCCTAAGGGTTTCACCTTGACCACGAATGCCGCGACGCACGACGTGAGCACCTTCCAAGGGCTCATCCTCGCGCTACAGAACTACTGGGCCCGCCAGGGCTGCGTGGTGATGCAGCCCCTCGATCTGGAAGTGGGCGCCGGTACCTTCCATCCGGCCACCTTCCTGCGCTCCATTGGTCCGGAGCCGTGGAATGCCGCCTACGTGCAGCCCTCGCGCCGCCCCACCGACGGGCGCTACGGCGAGAACCCCAACCGCCTGCAGCATTATTACCAGTTCCAGGTGGTGATGAAGCCGTCGCCGCTGAACATCCAGGAGCTCTACCTGGACTCCCTGCGCATGCTGGGCTTCGACCCGCTCACCCACGACATCCGCTTCGTGGAGGACAACTGGGAATCGCCCACGCTGGGTGCCTGGGGTCTGGGCTGGGAGGTATGGCTGAACGGCATGGAGGTCACCCAGTTCACCTATTTCCAGCAGGTGGGCGGCCTGGACTGCAAGCCGGTGACCGGTGAGATCACCTACGGCCTGGAACGCCTGGCCATGTATCTGCAGGGCGTACAGAGCGTGTTCGATCTCACCTGGGCCAACGGACCCAACGGCAAGGTGACCTACGGCGACGTCTATCACCAGAACGAGGTGGAGATGTCGGCGTACAACTTCGAACACGCCGAGGTCGACAACCTGTTCCGCCAGTTCGATCACTACGAAAAAGAGAGCAGCCGTTTCATCGAACTGGGCCTGCCGCTGCCGGCCTACGAAATGGTGCTCAAGGCCTCTCACACCTTCAATCTGCTCGACGCCCGCAAGGCCATCTCCGTGACTGAACGCCAGCGCTTCATCCTCCGCGTGCGCACCCTGTCGCGCGCCGTGGCGCAAGCCTATTACGACCGCCGCGCCGCCCTCGGCTTCCCCATGCTGAAGAACACGGAGGCCGCCCGATGATGCCGCGCGATCTGTTGATTGAAATCGGCACCGAGGAACTGCCGCCGAAGGCATTGACCACGCTATCGGGCGCCTTCCGCCGCGGCGTCGAGGAGGGCCTTGGCAAGGCCGGGCTGAGTTTCCAGTCCATCCAGGAGTTCGCCAGCCCGCGGCGCCTCGCCGTGCTGGTGAAGGCGCTACCGATCGGGCAGGGCGACAAGACCGTGGAACGCCGCGGCCCTGCGCTCACCGCTGCCTTCGACGAGGAAGGCGTGCCCACCAAGGCGGCACAGGGCTTTGCCGCCTCCTGTGGCGTCACCGTGGATCAACTGGAACGGGTGGAGACCGACAAGGGCGCCTGGCTGGTACACCGCAGCGTACAGCCGGGGCGCAAGACCGCCGAGGTCATTCCGGAGGTCGTGCAGGCCGCGCTGGATCGCCTGCCCATCCCCAAGCGCATGCGCTGGGGCGATCTCGACGCCGAGTTCGTGCGTCCCGTGCACTGGGTCGTGATGCTGTTCGGTGACGAGGTCATCGACTGCGAGATCCTGAGCGTGCGTTCGGGACGCGAAACCCGTGGCCACCGCTTCCATCATCCGGCGCCGCTGTATCTCGGCGAACCCGAGGCGTATGAGGCGTTGCTGTTGTCGGAAGGCCGCGTCATAGCCGATTTCGCCAAGCGCCGCGAGGCGGTGCGTGCACAGGTGCTGGAGGCGGCGGTGCAGTTGGGCGGCAATGCCGTCATCGACGAGGCGCTGCTGGACGAAGTGACGGCGCTGGTGGAGTGGCCCGTGGCCATCGTCGGCGATTTCGAAGAACGCTTCCTGGAGGTACCCGCCGAGGCGCTGGTGTCGTCCATGAAGGGTCACCAGAAGTACTTCCATGTGGTGGACGGCGACGGCCAGCTCATGCCGCATTTCATCGCCATCGCCAACATCGACAGCCGCGAACCGGATCACGTGCGCGCCGGCAACGAGCGCGTGATCCGTCCGCGCCTGTCCGACGCCAGCTTCTTCTGGCATCAGGACCGCAAGCAGCCCCTCGATGCCCGCATTGCGTCGCTCAAGGCCGTGGTGTTCCAGCAGAAGCTCGGCACCCTGTATGCAAAGAGCGAGCGCGTGGCCGCCCTGGCCGGGGTCATCGCTCGGCAGATCGGCGCAGAGCCGGCCAGGGCGGAACGGGCGGCGCGCCTCGCCAAGTGTGATCTCATGACCGCCATGGTGGGTGAGTTCCCGGAGCTGCAGGGCATCATGGGTCGTTACTACGCACTGCACGACGGCGAACCCGCCGATGTGGCGGCCGCGCTGGATGAACAATACATGCCGCGCCAGGCCGGCGATGCGCTGCCGTCCACCGGCACGGGCCAGGCCCTCGCCATTGCCGATCGCCTCGATACCCTGGCGGGCATTTTCGGCATCGGCCAACTGCCCACCGGTGACAAGGACCCCTTCGGCCTGCGCCGCGCCGCCCTCGGCGTGCTGCGCACCTGCATCGAGAAGGGCCTCGATCTGGACCTGCGCGCGCTGTTGCAGCAGGCGGTCGAGCGCCTGCAGGCGGACGGCGTCCAGGTGGCGGAGGCCACCGCCGAGCAGGTGTTCGAGTTCATGATGGAACGCCTGCGTGCCTACTATCAGGAGGTAAGCGTCGCGACAGACACCTTCGAAGCGGTGCTCGCGCGGCAGCCGACGCGCCCGCTGGACTTCCACGCACGCATTCACGCGGTCTCCGCCTTCCGGCGTCTGCCCGAGGCGGAGAGTCTGGCGGCAGCCAACAAGCGCATCCACAACATCCTGCGCAAGGCGGAGGTCGCTGTGCCGGAAGAGGTGCAGGCCGCGCTATTCGTGGAGCCGGCGGAGCGTGCGCTCGGGGAACAGCTCGCCGCGCTCGAGGGCGAGGTGCGCACACTCCTGGAGGCACGCCGCTACGAAGAGGCGCTGTGCCGTCTCGCCGGCCTGCGCGAGGCGGTAGACGGCTTCTTCGATGCCGTCATGGTCATGGCGGACGATGCGAAGCTGCGCGACAACCGTCTGGCCCTGCTCAAGCGCCTGGGCGATCTGTTCCTCGAAGTCGCCGACATCTCGCGGTTGCAGGGCCGAGCATGAAGCTGGTCATCCTGGACCGCGACGGTGTCATCAACGAGGACTCCGACGAGTACATCAAGTCGGTGGACGAATTCCGCTTCATTCCGGGCAGCCTGGAGGCCATCGCACGCCTCAACCAGGCCGGCTACCGGGTGGCGGTGGCCACCAACCAGTCCGGGCTCGCGCGGGGCTATTTCGATCTGGACACCCTCAACAGCATGCACGGCAAGCTGCGCCGTGCCCTCGCCGCGGTGGGCGGGCACATCGAAATGATTGCGTTCTGCCCACACGGACCCGACGACCAGTGTGCCTGCCGCAAACCTTTGCCCGGACTGCTGCGCGAGATCGGTGAACGCCTGGGTCAGGACCTGGCGGGGGTCCCCTGCGTCGGGGATTCATTGCGGGACATCGAAGCCGCGCGCTGCGTGGGTGCGAGGCCTATTCTGGTCCGGACCGGCAAGGGTGAACGGACACTGGCGAAGACTGATGCGCTGCAAGGCGTGCCTGTGTACCGCGACTTGAGCGAGGCCGTGGACACGCTGTTGATGGTGGCCTGATGTACGCGCTGCGATCACTGATCTTCTATGCGGGCATGTGGCTTGTCACGGTGGCCGTGGTGCTGCCCGTGCCTCTGGTTTTGCCGCTCGCCCCCAGGGTGCGCTACCGCTATCTGGCCTTGTGGGGCCGCTGCGTCTTGTGGTGGCTGCGCGTGACCTGCGGCATCAGTTACTGCGTGGAAGGACGCGAGCATATCCCGGCGACCCCGTCCGTGGTGCTCGCCAAGCACCAGAGCACCTGGGAGACCATCGCCTTCCAGTCCATCTTTCCGACCCAGACCTGGGTGTTGAAGAAGGAGTTGTTGCGGGTGCCCTTCTTCGGCTGGGGACTCGCCGCGGCGTGGCCCATAGCCATCGATCGCAAGGCCGGCCGTGAAGCCCTCAGGCAAGTAGTGGAGCAGGGGATGGAGCGCCTGCGTGGTGGATTCTGGGTCATTGTGTTCCCGGAGGGTACGCGCATGGCCCCGGGTACCCGCGGCCGTTATGCCACGGGGGGTGCTGCACTGGCCCGCCAAGCCGGCGTAGCTGCACTGCCGGTGGCGCACAACGCGGGTGAACACTGGCGGCGCAACAGCTTCATCAAGATCCCCGGCGAAATCCAGGTGCGCATCGGCCCGGCCATCGAGACCACCGACAAGAGTGCCGCGGTCATCACAAGGGAGGCCGAGACCTGGATCGAAGAAGCCATGACCACCCTGGGCGGGACTCCCCAAGACCATAAGTGACGCATGATATACTTGACTTCTTTACGCGGCCCGCATGGCCGACGTTAACAAGAATTAGTCTGGAATTGGACCGGACATAACCGTCTTCATTGAAACCACAGGACCACATGCCATGCAGAACAACCGCGTTTCCCTGACGCAGTTCATCATCGAGGAGCAGCGCCGCGTCAAGGGCGCCACGGGTGACTTCACCTCGCTGCTCAATGACATCGTCACCGCGTGCAAGCAGATCTCCGGCCTGGTGAACAAGGGCGCCCTGGTGGGCGTGCTGGGCAGCGCCGGCTCCGAAAACGTGCAGGGCGAGACCCAGAAGAAGCTGGACATCATCTCCAACGAGATCTTCCTGCAAACCAACGAGTGGGCGGGCCATCTGGCCGCCATGGCCTCCGAGGAGATGGATGATATCTACCAGATCCCCGGGCGCTACCCGCGTGGTAAGTACTTGCTCACCTTCGACCCACTGGACGGCTCGTCGAATATCGACGTGAACGTGTCGGTGGGCACCATCTTCTCCATCCTGCGCTGCCCGAGCAATGGCGAGAACCCCACCGCCGAAGTCTTCCTGCAGCCCGGTACCGAGCAGGTGTGCGCCGGCTACGCCATTTACGGACCTTCCACCATGATGGTGCTCACCACCGGTCATGGCGTGAACGGTTTCACCCTGGACCAGAGTATTGGTGAGTTTGTACTTACTCACCCGAACATCCAGATCCCGGCAGACACCAACGAATTCGCCATCAACGCCTCCAACATGCGTTTCTGGGAAAAGCCGGTGAAGCGTTACGTGGACGAGTGCCTGGCAGGCAAGACCGGCGACCGGGACAAGGACTTCAACATGCGCTGGGTGGCCTCCATGGTGGCCGAGGTGCACCGCATCCTCACCCGCGGCGGCGTGTTCATGTACCCGCTGGACAGCAAGATGAAGGACAAGGGTGGCAAGCTGCGCCTCATGTACGAGGCCAATCCCATGTCGTTCATCATCGAGCAGGCGGGTGGTGCCAGCAGCACGGGCCGGAAACGCATCATGGACATCCAGCCCACTGGGCTGCACCAGCGCGTGCCGGTGATCCTGGGCTCGCGTAACGAGGTGGAGCGCATCGTTTCCTACCACGTGGAGGGATAGGGACAGAGCGTGACGCGGGGACCGCTGAGAAGCGGAGCACGCGCAGAAGGTCAGAGAGGGGAAGGCCGAGGCCTTCCCCTTTTTTTTGAGCTACACAGGAGAAAGAGGGAACCGTGGGAGGGGGCACTCACACGTGGTTTCTTCCCGCCCGCAAGCCGTTGTAAGGCACCGTACCGGCTACTTCCGTGCCCCACCTGGAATGCCTGGAGAATCTGGCACAGAAGCTACGGAGCGAGCACGCCCCGTAGGTCACGTGTTCCATTCACGCTCCGCGTCCTCCGCATTGCCCTCAGTCGGGCCGATGGCCTCCGGGGTTGGTCATCACACGTCCAGGTTGGCCACCTGCAGGGCGTTCTGTTCGATGAATTCGCGGCGGGGCTCCACGGCGTCGCCCATGAGGGTGGAGAAGATGGCGTCGGCAGCGACGGCGTCCTCGATCTTCACCTGCAACAGGCGGCGCGTGTCCTGGTTCATGGTGGTTTCCCAGAGCTGCTCCGGATTCATCTCACCCAGGCCCTTGTAGCGTTGGATATGCTGGCCGCGCTTGGCTTCGTCCAGCATCCACTCCAGGGCCTGCTTGAAGCTTCCAACCTCCTGGCGGCGTTCGCCACGCCGGATATAGGCGTCGGAGGCGAGCAAGCCGTTCAGCTGGTCGTGCAGATTGCGAATGGCCTCGTACTCGGGTGAGGCGAAAAAATCCACCTGATAGGTGAATTCGGAAGCCACACCATGACGCCATTCGGTGATGACGGCACCCTCGACACTGCCACCCGGCGCCGTATCCAGGCGGTACTGATAGCGGCGCTCGGCGCCGGCATCGGCATTCAGCAGGGCGGTGAGGTCCTTGAACCAGGCATCTGCCGCGTCGTGGCGCACGAAATCCTCCAGCGACAGCCCGGGCAGCGCGATCATCTTTTCGAGCACATGGGCGTTGAAACGGCGCCCCAGGCGACTGACAGTAGCCATGACGCCCTGATAGCGCCTCGCGAGCTGCTCCAGGGCAACCCCGGACAGGGGTGGGGCGCCGCTGGTGACGAACAGCTCCGTGCCGTCCAAGGCCTGCTGCAGCAGGTTTGCATTGAGCTCCACGTCATCCTTCACGTAGCGCTCCTGCTTACCGCGCTTCACCTTGTAGAGCGGCGGCTGGGCGATATACACGTGGCCGCGCTCGATGATCTCCGGCATCTGTCGGTAGAAGAAGGTGAGCAGCAGGGTGCGAATGTGGGAGCCGTCCACGTCCGCGTCGGTCATGATGATGATGCGGTGGTAACGTAGCTTGTCAGGATTGAATTCTTCCCGGCCTATGCCGCAGCCCAACGCCGTGATGAGCGTGCCCACCTCGGCGGAGGAGAGCATCTTGTCGAAGCGGGCCTTTTCCACGTTCAGGATCTTGCCCTTGAGGGGCAGGATGGCCTGGGTGCGGCGGTCGCGACCCTGCTTGGCGGAGCCGCCGGCAGAATCACCCTCCACCAGGAAGAGTTCTGAATGGGCCGGATCGCGCTCCTGGCAATCGGCCAGCTTGCCGGGCAAGCCCGCGATATCGAGTGCACCCTTGCGACGGGTCATTTCACGGGCCTTGCGGGCCGCCTCGCGAGCACGCGCAGCCTCCACGACCTTGCCGGCGATGACCTTGGCATCAGACGGGTTCTCGAGCAGGAACTCCTCCAGCTTTTCGACGGTGGTGGCCTCGACTGCCGGCTTTACCTCGGAGGAGACCAGCTTGTCCTTGGTCTGGGAGGAGAACTTCGGATCGGGCACCTTCACCGACAGTACGGCGGTCAGTCCTTCTCGGGCGTCGTCACCCGTGGTGGCTATCTTGGCCTTCTTGGCCAGCCCCTCCGCCTCGATATAGTTATTGATGGTACGCGTCAGCGCGGCGCGGAAGCCTGCCAGATGGGTGCCACCATCGCGCTGAGGGATGTTATTGGTGAAGCAATAGACGTTTTCCTGATAGGCGTCACTCCATTGCATGGCCACTTCGACGGTGATGCCGTCGCGTTCGCTCAGGAAATGGAACACGTTGGAGTGGAGCGGGTTCTTGTTGCGGTTCAGGTGCTCCACGAAGGCCTTGATGCCGCCCTGGTACTCGAACACGTCTTCCTTGTTGTCGGTACGCTCGTCCAATAGGTGGATGCGCACGCCTGAATTGAGGAACGACAGTTCACGTAAGCGCTTGGCCAGGATGTCGTAGCTGTATTCGGTCTGGGTGAAGATGGCCGTGGAGGGCTTGAAGCGGACCTCGGTACCCGTGCCCGTGGTTTCACCAATCACCTTGAGAGGGTAGGCAGGGTCACCGTTGTGGTAATCCTGCTCGTGAAGCTTGCCGTCCCGGCGGATGAGCAGCTTGAGGTGTTCGGAAAGTGCGTTGACGACGGACACGCCCACGCCGTGCAGGCCACCGGATACCTTATAAGAGTTCTGGTCGAACTTACCGCCCGCGTGCAACACGGTCATGATGACCTCGGCGGCGGAGCGGCCTTCGTCGGCGTGGATGTCCACCGGTATGCCGCGGCCGTTGTCGCGCACCGTGACGGAACCGTCGGCGTGGATGATCACGTCGATCTGGGTGCAATAGCCGGCCAAGGCCTCATCGATGGCATTATCCACCACCTCGAAGACCATGTGATGGAGCCCGGTGCCGTCGTCCGTGTCGCCGATGTACATGCCCGGGCGCTTGCGAACGGCATCGAGGCCCTTCAGCACCTTGATCTGGGTTGAGTCGTAGCGTTTTTCGTCCGTCATACCTGGCTCCGTTTAGAAGCGAGCATTATATCACCGTGACGAAGCGGCCTTGTTCCACGTGGAACAATCGGGTGTCCGCGCGCGGCGAAGGGGTGAGGGCACGATCCGTCGTCGTTACAAAAACCTGTGCCTCCAGCGCGTACAGCGCGTCCAAAAGCACACTGCGATTGCGCTCATCCAATTCCGACGGGAGGTCATCCAGCAGCACCACCGGCCGTGCACCCAGCGTCTCGCGTAGCAATTTCAACTGCGCAAGCCACAGGCCACAGACGAGGAGCTTCACTTGGCCACGTGAAAGGCAGTCAGTCGCCAGGCGCTCATCGACCCTGAGCTTGAGCTCTGCGCGGTGGGGACCGCTATGGGTGTAGCCGTCCCGGCGGTCCCGCTCATGGTCACGGGCAATGGCCTCGCCCAGCCCGCGGTCGCGAAGCCAGCCGGCCTCATAATCCAGGGCCACCGCACCCGGCAGACCTGCGAGGAGGGGAGAGCCCGTCAGCTGCTCGCGCAGTCTTTGCACCAGGCTGCGGCGTGCGCCATCGATGCGTTCTCCCATCTCAATCAAAGAAGGCACCCAAGCCTCCGCTTCCCTGTGGCCCTGGCTGAGGGCCGCATTGCGCTGGCGCAAGGCCCGCTGGTAATGCCGCCAGGCCTCCAGGAAAGAATGTTCCACGTGGAACAATCCCCAATCGAGAAACCCTCGGCGCACCTTGGGTCCGCCCTCCACCAGGGCATGGCTGTCGGGCGTAATCACCGCCACGGGTATGCCTTGGGCGAGCGCAGCCCGGGTATCCAGCTTCTCCCCATTTCGCCGGAACTCCGTATCACCCGTGGTAGCGCAGCGCACCCCGATCCTTTGGGCTTCCTCACCGGCGCCGTGCATCACGAATACCGTGGTGTCACTGGCGCCCTGGCGGATGTAGATCTGACGCTGATGGGTCAGGAAGGAGCGACCCACACCGGCTAGGTGGATCGCCTCGAGGAGACTGGTCTTGCCGCTACCGTTGGGACCTTCGATGAGGTTGAGCCGCGGACCGGGATCGAGCGAGACCGAGGCCAGGTTTCTGAAATCCCTGACCTCCAGCCGAGTTATGGCCATACTTCAGAGCCGCATGGGCATGATGACGTAGCGTGTGGAGGTTTCTTCGGCGCCATGCAACAGACAACTGCTGTTGGCGTCCGTCAGTCCCAATTTGACCGTTTCTTCCCGCACCGCGTTCAATGCATCGAGCACGTAACTGACGTTGAAGCCGATTTCGAAGGCCTCACCACGGTAATCCACTTCGATCTCTTCTTCGGCCTCTTCCTGCTCCGGGTTACTGACCAGAGCGCGTAGCCGCCCCTCGCTCAGTTCGACCCGCACGCCGCGGTATTTTTCGTTCGAAAGGATGGCTGCCCGCGTCAGGGCCTGGCGCAGCAACTCCCGATCGGCGATCACTTCCCGGCTGCTTTGGCGTGGAATGACCCGCTCATACTCGGGGAAACGGCCATCGATGAGCTTGGAGGTCATCACCATTCCGTCGAAGCTTACCCGGATGTGATTGCCGTTCATGCGTACCTCCACCGGCTCATCCTTGTCGCCGAGGAGCCGCCCCAACTCGCCCACCCCTTTGCGCGGGATGATCACCTGGTGCTTCACAGATACGCCCACATCCGCATTGATCTGGCTGAACGCCAGGCGGTGCCCATCAGTGGCCACGGCGCGCACCACCTCGCGATCGACTTCGAGCAGCATGCCGTTCAAGTAATAACGCACGTCCTGGTTGGCCATGCAGAACTGGGTACGCTCGATGAGTTCCTTGAGCTGGGCCTGGGGCAGGCTGAAATCAAAGCCGTCCGTCACGCCATCGGTGGCCGGGAAATCATTGGCTGGCAGGGTCGCCAGGCTGAACCGACTGCGGCCGGATCGCAGCACGGCCTTGCCGTCATCCACTTTGAGCTCGATGTCTGCCCCTTCCGGCAAAGTACGGCAGATGTCGATGAGCTTGCGTGCAGGGACCGTTATCTCGCCTGCCTCACCGTCCGTGATACGTGCCGCCGTGGTGAGTTCCACTTCGAGGTCGGTACCGGTCATCGTAAGGGTGTCGCCGCTCACCTGAAGAAGCACATTCGACAGGATGGGCAGTGTCTGTCGGCGCTCGACCACGCCTCCCGCGACCTGCAGCGGTTTGAGGAAGGTTTCCCTGTTGACTCGGAACTTCATCGGGCTTGCCTCGTTACTTTATTAAAAGTGTTTTTGATCTTTTCTGGTAGTGACTATTGAGTCAGCCCCCACCTGTGGATATGTGCTTTATCTTATTGATTTAACGCTCTTTTACTTGGAGACCAACCCCCTGTGGAAGCTTGGCTTATCCTGTGGACAAGTTGTGCACCGGATCCCTTCCGAAATTTATCCACAGCTTATACCCGCTCATGTACTCAGGGTTCTCAACAGGTTTGCAAAGTCCTCCGCCACCCGTGAGTCGGTCTCCTTGAGCTCTCGCACCTTGCGGCAGGCATGCAGTACCGTGGTGTGGTCGCGTCCTCCGAAGGCATCGCCGATCTCGGGCAGGCTGTGGTTGGTCAGTTCTTTCGCCAAGGCCATGGCGACCTGACGTGGCCGAGCTACCGAGCGCGTGCGCCGTTTGGAGAGCAGGTCTGTGACGCGGATCTTATAGTACTCCGCCACCGTCTTCTGGATGTTATCCACACTCACCAGTTTGTCTTGCAAGGCAAGCAGATCGCTCAGCGCCTCCTTGGCGAAATCCACCGTGATCGGCCGTGCCGTGAAGTGTGCGTTGGCGATGACTCGACGGAGCGCACCCTCGAGTTCGCGGATATTGGAACGGATGCGCTTGGCGATGAGAAAAGCCACGTCCTCGGGCAGGGCGATGCGAGCCTGTTCGGCCTTCTGCATCAGGATGGCGACCCGGGTCTCGAAGTCCGGCGGCTCTATGGCCACCGTAAGCCCCCACCCGAAGCGGGATTTGAGCCGCTCCTCCAGACCGTTGACCTCCTTGGGATAGCGGTCGCAGGTGAGGATCACCTGTTGCTGACCCTCCAGCAGCGCGTTGAAGGTATGGAAGAATTCTTCCTGCGAGCGCTCCTTGCCGGCGAAGAACTGGATATCGTCGATGAGCAGGGCATCCACCGAACGGTAGAAGCGCTTGAACTCATTGATGGCGTTGTGCTGCAAGGCTTTCACCATATCCGCAACGAAGCGCTCCGAATGCAGGTAGACCACATTCGCGCCGGGCTTGCGGCTCTGGATCAGGTTGCCCACCGCGTGCATGAGATGTGTCTTGCCGAGCCCGACGCCCCCGTACAGGAACAACGGGTTGTAGGCGCCACCGGGGTTCTCGCCCACCTGCATCGAGGCGGCGCGGGCCAGTTGGTTGGACTTGCCTTCCACGAAGTTGCTGAACAGGAATGTGGGGTTGAGGCTGCTGCGGCGGGCAGGGGCCTGCACGCTTGTGGCCCCGCGCGTCTCGTCGACCCGCTGCGCCGGGCCAACCTCCAGCCGCGGCACGGCCGGGGAGGTGGTGGGCGTGGCACGGCGGCTGCCCACGGCAAACGCCAGGGCCATGGCCTGGCCATCCTCGAACTGGCTCAACAATTCCTTGATGCGGACTGCGTACTTGTCCTTCACCCACTCCAGCACGAACTTGTTCGGTGCGAGCAGCCGTAGTACCGTCCCATCCTGTTCCGCCTGCAGGGGTCGAATCCACGTATTGAAGTGCTGGGCGGGGAGGTCCTGCTCCAGCCATTCAAGACATTTTTTCCACACCGCAGACGTCACCGACGATCACCTGTTTCGCAGCTTCTACAAGCCGCGCAGTCTATCCCGCGGCTCAAAAGTTATCCACAGTTTGCGCACACGTTGCATCGCTATGGCGTTAAGCCCCTGAAAGCGCTGATTTTGCGTTGACAGCCGCCGGGTCCGCGGTTATCTTTGCCGACCTTTCGCGGGCCGCTGGCCTGCGGCCCACTTATTTACTTCGGGTGTCAGACATGAAGCGCACTTTCCAACCCAGCAAGATCAAGCGTGCCCGTACCCACGGTTTCCGTGCCCGCATGGCCACCAAGGGCGGCCGTATGGTACTGAAGTCCCGTCGTGCCAAGGGTCGCGCACGGTTGGCGGTGTAACACCGGCCAGCTCCGGCATGGTGTCCGATCCGGCGAACGCGTGCTTTGCGCGTACTCACCGGATCACCCAGACCGCCGATTTTCGACGCGTCTTCGCCACCGGCTGCCGGAGCGCCGCCGGCCCCCTGGTCCTGATCTCCATACCTAATGGCTTGGCCCACGCGCGGCTGGGGCTGGCGGTATCCAAGCGGCACGTCCGTCGCGCTATCGACAGGAACAGAATCAAGCGTCTCACCCGCGAGATGTTTCGTACTCACGCTGCCGCTGCCGCGGGACGCGACGTGGTCTTGTTGATCCGCAGCAACATGAACGGTTGGGACAACGCCCGTTTCCGTGCCGCACTGATCGCCTTGTGGGGGCAACACCTCCGAAAATGCGCCGCCTCGTCATCGCTCTGATTGGCGCCTATCGCTACCTGTTGAGCCCGTATCTGGGCTCGAACTGCCGTTTTACTCCCTCGTGCTCCGCATACACACAGGAAGCCGTGGCCCGCTATGGTATCCTTCGCGGCGGCTGGATGGGCCTGCGTCGGCTCTCCCGCTGCCACCCCTGGCACCCGGGCGGTCATGACCCGGTTCCCGAGCAGAAAGACTGATCCGATGGATTTTCAGCGCATCATCCTTTTCTTCGCCCTTTCGTTCACGCTGCTACTGCTGTGGCAGGCCTGGCAGGACGATTACGGCCCGCAACCGACCCCGGCACCCACCGTCCAGGCCCCCGGCGAAGACCTACCCGCCCCGAGCCCTGACGCCAGCGTGCCCGCCGGCGCCCCCATGCGCCCCGGACTCGAGTCCGGCCAGCGCGTGCGCGTGGTCACTGACGTCTTCAACGCCGAGATCGACACCTACGGCGGCGACCTGCGCCGTGTGGACCTGCTCGATTTCCCCGTCGCCGTGGAGGAGCCGGAAAATCCGGTGACCCTGCTGAACGACCAGCGCGAGATGTTCGTGGCGCAGTCCGGCCTGGTGACTGCCGCCGGTGCCAGCGGCGTACCGGCACCAACCCACCACACCACCTACGAGGTCGTGGCCTCCGAGTACCGGTTGGCGCCCGGCCAGGACACCCTGGAGGTGCCGTTGCGCTGGACCTCACCTGAGGGCCTCACGGTGGAGAAGGTCTATACCTTCCAGCGCGGCTCTTATGAAGTCGCCGTGACACAGCGCGTGACCAACAACAGCGGCAGCGACTGGGCCGCCCACGCCTACTATCAGTGGTTGCGCTCCCGTCCCACGGATACCAGCCGTTTCATGTACACCTACACGGGCGGCGTAATCTCCGGCGCCGAAACGAAGTACGAGAAGATCGACTTCGACGACATGGATGACGCCAACCTGTCCCGCGACCTCACCGGCGGTTGGGCAGCCATGATCCAGCATTATTTCCTGGGCGCGTGGATCCCGGCTCAGGACGCAGTGCACCAGTTCTACACACGTGCCCCCGGTGACAGCCGCTACATCCTCGGCTTGATTACGCCCGCCCAATCCATCGCCGCCGGCGCCACCGCCGAATTCAGCTCGCGCCTGTACGTCGGCCCGAAGACCCAGGACACCCTGTCCGAGGTGGCGCCCAACCTGGAACTCACCGTCGACTACGGCATCCTGACCATCATTGCCAAGCCGCTGTACTGGCTGCTGGAGAAGATCCACGGCCTGGTGGGCAACTGGGGCTGGTCCATCGTTATCCTCACCATCCTCATCAAGCTGGCCTTCTACAAGCTGTCCGAGACCAGCTACAAGTCCATGGCCCATATGCGCAAGGTGCAGCCGCGCCTGGTGGCCCTCAAGGAGCGTTACGGCGACGACCGTCAGAAGCTCAACGAGGCCATGATGAAGATGTACCGGGAGGAGAAGATCAACCCGCTGGGCGGCTGTTTGCCCATCCTGGTGCAAATTCCCGTGTTCATCTCACTCTATTGGGTGTTGCTGGAGAGCGTCGAGCTGCGCCAGGCCGACTGGATTCTCTGGATCAATGACCTGTCCAGCAAGGATCCTTATTTCGTCCTGCCCATTCTCATGGGTGCCACCATGCTGATTCAGCACCGCCTGAATCCCACGCCCATGGACCCGACCCAGGCCAAGGTAATGCTGGTGCTGCCCATCGTGTTCACCTTCTTCTTCGCCTTCTTCCCGGCGGGCCTGGTGCTCTACTGGGTGGTGAACAACACCTTGTCCATCCTGCAACAGTGGTACATCACGCGTTGGGTGGTGAAGGCCTGAGCCTGACCGACACTGCCGACACCATTGCGGCCATCGCCACCCCGCCCGGACGCGGCGGGGTGGGGATCGTCCGGGTGTCCGGACCTGCGGCCCGCGCCGTCGCCGAACGCCTGCTGGGGCGTTGCCCCACACCGCGCCAGGCGAGCTACGGGCCCTTTCACGATGCCGACGGACGCCTGCTCGACCAGGGCATCGCCCTGTTTTTCCCCAATCCCCATTCATTCACCGGCGAAGACATCCTGGAGCTGCAGGGCCACGGCGGCCCGGTCGTGCTCGACCTGCTGCTGGCCGCCTGTTTCGCCGCCGGGGCACGTGCCGCACGTCCCGGCGAGTTCTCAGAGCGCGCGTTCCTTAACGGCAAGCTGGACCTGGCCCAGGCCGAGGCCGTAGCCGACCTTATTGAAGCGGGTTCGCGGGATGCCGCCGAGCTGGCGCTGCGCTCTCTCCAGGGCGAATTTTCCGCCCGCATTCATGCCCTGGTGACGACCCTCACCGAGCTGCGCACTTACGTGGAAGCCGCCATTGATTTCAGCGATGAGGAGATCGATTTCCTCAGCGAGGGCGGCGTGGTCGAGCGGGTGGATCAGCTGGCTGCGGCGCTCGCCCGGGTCCGCGAGGCGGCGCACCAGGGCACGGTCATGCGCGAAGGCATCACGGTCGTCATCGCCGGCCGACCCAATGCA
The DNA here is from genome assembly GCA_041677345.1 of Thiohalomonadaceae bacterium. Classification (GTDB taxonomy): domain Bacteria; phylum Pseudomonadota; class Gammaproteobacteria; order Thiohalomonadales; family Thiohalomonadaceae; genus JALOAT01. The sequence continues at coordinate 13,099 of JBAYQE010000016.1, read as the reverse complement.
GGCAAATCCAGCCTCTTGAATGCCTTGGCAGGCCGCGAAGCCGCTATTGTCACCGATGTGCCCGGGACCACGCGTGATGTATTGCGCGAGCATATCGCCATCGATGGCGTACCCCTGCACGTGGTGGACACCGCCGGGCTGCGCGAGAGCGAGGATCGCGTGGAGCGTGAGGGCATTCGCCGCGCCTGGGGTGAACTGGAACGGGCCGACCGCATTCTGCTGGTGGTGGACGACAGCGCCGAAGTCGCCGCCGAAGAGCGGGCGATCCTCGCTCGGCTGCCACACATCCCCGTCACCGTGGTGCGCAACAAGATCGATCTGAGCGGCCGGCCGCCCGGCGTGAGTGACGGGCCCGAAGGCTCGGAAGTGCGCGTATCGGCCCATACCGGCACCGGTTTGGACCTCCTGCGTCATCACCTGAAACAGGCAGTGGGTTGGCGTAACAGCACCGAAGGCCTGTTCATGGCTCGCCGCCGTCATCTGGATGCCCTGGATCGGGCAGCCGAACACCTCACACGCGGCGCTGAGGTCTTGCGCATTTCAAACGCTGGTGAACTGCTGGCCGAGGAATTGCGCCTGGCGCAGCGCACCCTGGGCGAAATCACCGGCGAGGTCACCAGCGACGACCTGCTTGGACGCATTTTCTCCAGCTTCTGTATCGGCAAGTAGCCGCGCGGTTTCGCGGTTGCCGGGGAGCTTCGTTCGCCCACAAACATTCGCCGCGGCCACTTGGAGCGGATCCGGCCACCTGCTTCCCATGGTCGACGTTATGGCGTCGTTATACTTCACGTTCTCGGGCTAGTAGGGTTTTTCCTTATCTTGTGTTCCGCTACATCAGATTATCTTGTTTATCGGCGTTTGCTTGCTAGCTTTCAACAAAGCTAACAACGATCGACCGACCCTACCTACAAGAACGCGCACCCCATTCGTCCGCGCGGGCATCAAACAGCTTCGAGGTGTTTTCGTTTCTCCGTACCTTGAGAAAGGAGTCTCTCATGCCTCGCAACACAAGACCTGCCATCCTCGTGACCACAGGACTGTTTGTCCTCATCAGTGGTGGTCTGTCCGCCCAACCACTCTCCGATGCCGAACAACTCGGCAAGGCGATCTTCTTCGATCAGCACCTCTCGGTGAACGGCAATCAGTCGTGTGCCAGTTGTCATCAGGCGGAAAGTGGCTGGACCGGACCCGACTCGGATATCAACGCGCACGGTTCCGTTTACGAGGCGTCCATCGCCGGCCGGTTCGGCAACCGCAAACCGCCCAGCTCGGCCTATGCGACACAAAGTCCGATCCTTCACTTCGAGATGGACAAGAAAGCCGCGCTGTTTGTCGGCGGCAATTTCTGGGACGGTCGCGCCACCGGCGAAAAGCTGGGAAATCCTGCTGCGGATCAGGCGCAAGGGCCTTTCCTGAACCCCGTCGAGCAGGCGCTGCCGGACAGTGCCTGCGTGGTGTATCGTGTGTGTTCCGCGAGCACGTATCCCGTCGGGTTTGAACAGGTGTGGGGTGCCGGCTCGTGCGATATTGCATGGCCTGCGGACATCGAAGCCGCCTGCAGCGATCCGGAAGGTGTGGTCGCACTGCTTCCGGATGAACGCGCCAAAGTTGATACGGCTTATGATCAGATCGCCTTGTCCATTGCCGCCTATGAGGGCTCCGACGAGGTCAATGCATTCTCGTCGAAGTTCGATTTCTATCTCGTGGGTGCGGCGGAGCTCACTCATCAGGAGCGACAGGGAATGCAGCTGTTCCGCGGCAAGGCCAAGTGCGCCAACTGCCATACCATGACCCGTAACCGCAACCGCAGCGGTCAGCCGTCGCTGTTCACCGATTTCACTTATGACAATCTTGGTATACCGCGCAATCCTGAAAATCCGTGGTACACCATGCCCGCCGAATTCAATCCCGACGGTGACCGTTGGCTCGATAAAGGCTTGGGTGCGTTCTTGAATACCCGGCTCGATTATCAACAGTTCGCCGCGGAGAATTACGGAAAGCACAAGGTGCCGACCTTGCGTAATGTCGACAAACGCCCCTGGCCCGGTTTCATCAAGGCGTACGGGCACAACGGATACTTCAAGACATTAAAAGGTATCGTGCACTTTTATAACACCCGCGACGCAAAGCCCCGTTGCCTCGACCCGAACACGTCGGAGGCGGATGCCCTGGCTCAGGATTGCTGGCCGGCGCCGGAAATCGCGGTGAACGTGAATACCCGTGAAATGGGTAATCTGCACCTCACCGACGAACAGGAGGATGCGATTGTCGCCTTCCTGAAAACGCTCACGGACGGTTACACGCCGGAGATGCCGTGACCGGCACGGTGCGCTTCGCGACGGTGTTCATCCGTTTCGGCCAACGGCCGTACGCCCGGCTGACTCCGCCGGGTGGCCCGGTCAGGCGCTGCACGCGCCTGACCGGCGCCAACTCTCCCATGCAAATGTGGGCGCTCAGACCCGGAATGCCCGCACTTGGCGCCGGAACGCATTGACGTCACTGCGCGAAGGCGGTGGTCCGTAACGCAGCGCCGTGTAACGGCTCGCCAGTTCACCGAACCGCGCGCCCAACGCCGGATCGGTCACTTGCACCCGCATCGCGAAGGCCTGTGCCCCCTCGCTCGGGCCCTTCACCACGCCCCGGCGGGCCAGTCGCGCCAGGATTCGGTCGAACCCACGCACCACCGGGTCCTGGGCCCGCCGCCGACGCCACGCGAGATGGGCCGCCGCGCCCATCAGCACCAGCAGTCCACCGGCACCGAGTAATGCCACCAGGCCGTGCCAGCCAGCCCACGCCAGACCCAATCGCTCTAACAGCCCGCGCTGCTTGTCAGCCCCGTAGCCCAGCACCCATTGATTCCAGCCGTGGTTGGTGGCGTCCACCAGCTGACGGGCACTTCGCAATGCGCGCCCCAGCCATGACACCTCGAGACGGGTCCGTGCGCCGTCCTCCGCCCGCGTGCGATTGGCCCCCGCGGCCACCCGCTCGGGAGGGATCACCGTGGTCGGGTCCACGCGCAGCCAGCCCTGTCCTTCGACGAAAACTTCGGCCCAGGCATGGGCATCGGACTGCCGCACCACCAGGTGGCCTCCGATGGGATTGAGTTGGCCCCCGTAATAACCCGTGACCACCCGCGCCGGCACACCGGCCGCGCGCATCAGTACCACGAAGGCCGCGGCATAGTGCTCGCAAAAGCCCGTTCGGCTGTCGAACAGGAATTCGTCCACCGCATCACCCCGCAACAGAGGCGGCTCGTGGGAATAGAAGAACGGCTGTTCCCGGAAATGGCGCAGTGCGCGTTGCACCTTATGGAGTTCGCCGCTTTCCTCCGCCGCCCAGTCGGCGGCCAGGGCACGGGCGAGGGGATGGCCGGCCTCGGGCAGTGCAAGCGCGAGGTCCCGTTGTCGGGGATCGAGATTGGTGACACGGGCATGAGGGTACGAACGCGCCTGGTAGCGCAGCATCTGGCTCACCGGGCGCGTCGCCAGCATCTGAAGGTCAGGGGTGAGCACCGCGCGTTCCGATATTTCGCCGGGTACATCAAGCATGAACAACCAGTGGCGCTCATGCGGCTGCAGAATCACGCTGTAATCCACCGGCGCACCCAGCACTTCCAGCCTGGGCGCCGCGAGCTGCCGATCCTCGTGGGGGGAGAGCGCGGTCCAGCGCCGCCCGTCCGTGTGCCACAGCACGGGGCCGCGCCAGTAAAGCTGGTCCCGCCCGGGCGGATCGCCGGCGAACTCCACCCGGAACGCAACATCGTTGGACTCGGAGAGCCGGTTCATGTCGCCGATGCTCATGGACTCAGACAGCCCGGTACGGGCGCCGCTGTTCTGGATTGCGATGCCCCACAGCGAGCCCGAAACGCGCGGGAACAGGATGAACAGGATGACCATGAGCGGCACGGCCTGCACCAGGAGGTCGGTGGAGCGTCGCAGGTATTGCCCGGATAGCCTGGCGTCGGCGCCGGGGTGGTTGAGCACCACCAGGGCCGCGGTGAGCACCACCACCGCAAGGAAGAGATACACGCCGCTGGCGATGGACTGGCTGAACAGAAAGCCCGTGGCTACCAGGAAATAGGCCAGCAGGATCACCACCGTGGCATCGCGCAGACCGCGCATCTCCACCAGCTTCAGGCTCAGCATCACCGCCAGCAGCGCCACGCCGGCATCAGGCCCGAGCAGCGTCCCGTAGGAGGCCAGGACCGCACCCATGCCCGCCAGGGCTAACACCATGCGCAGCCAGGGACCGGGCAGGGCCCAGCCGCGCAGATCGCGCAGCACGCGCCAACCCATGGCACTCACGCAGAGCAGGCCCAGCCAGGGCGGCAGGCGCAGCAGGTGGGGTGCGACCACGAAGGCGAGCCCGCCCACCAACCACAGCCAGGCCAGCCGGGTGACCTCAGGCGTCGGCGCCTTCATCAACCCCTCCGAAGAAAGTGAGTGCTTCCAGACAACGTTGCTGATGGGCGGCACCCGCGCCCGTCGGAATACTGCCGCCCGGCAGGGCAAGGCCGTAACGCAGCCCGGCCTGTTCTGCGTCCAGCACCCAGCGGCACAGTCGCGACAACCGGGCCTCACTGGAAAGGCCGGTCAGGCCGGCGTAGTCGAACAGGAGTTCGCCGCCGCCGCCCCCGGCATACTGCTTGCTGAGCAGGCCCTGCTCGCGCGCGAGGGCCTTCCAGTGCACCTGGCGCAGGGAGTCGCCCGGCTGGTAGGCCCGCAGGCTCGCAAAATCGTCCACACCCTGGCTGCCCGCGCCGCTGTCGCCCCTTCCACCGCTGGGTGCGGGCAGGGGGGCATCGGGTTCCGGGCGCGGATACACCAGGCAGTGCTGGCGCAGGTGAACCTGACTCCAGGCGCGCAGCAGGCCCAGGGGGAAGCGGGTGCTGATGGTCAGTCGCCCCAACGGGCGCCGCCCGCGCCGTTCCGTCGGCAGGCGTACATCCACCCAGGCGGTGCAGTGCGGGGGGACATCCACCACGATGGCTTCGCCGCCGGCGGGGATGAACTCCAGGGCGAAGCGGTCCTGGGCATCGGCGTTGGTCACGCCGATGGGAAATACCGCGGTGTCCCCGGCGAACACCGGGCAGCAGTGACCGGCTCGCACACCCAGGCCGCCGAGATTGCGGTAGGTGTGCAGGATCGAAACGATGCCCACGCTGGCGAGCAGGAAGGTGAGCGCGTAGGCGAGGCTGTTCTCGTAATTGATGGCGCCGATCAGCATGGCCAGCAGCACCAGGGCGAACAGCCACCCACTGCGCGTGGGCAGGATATAGACCTTGCGACGGGTGAGGGTCTGCGCTGCCTGGGGAGACGGGTGGCGGCGTCGCGCCCAGGCCTCTCGCACACGCTGCACCAGGGCCGCCATCATGGTGCGCTCAGGGGATGGCGACTTCGTCGAAGTGCCGCACGCCATCGCCCGTACCCCCGGCCGTGACCAGGCGATGGCCTACTACATGCGGCAACACTTCGCGCACGTCCTCGGGGATCACGTAGTCGCGACCCTCCAGCAGGGCCCAGGCGCGGGCGCTCTGTACCAGTGCCAGCCCGGCGCGCGGCGACAGTCCGGACTTGAAATAGGGCGCGCTGCGGCTGAAGCGCAGCAGGGCCTGTACGTAATCGAGCAGCGCCGGGGAGACGTGCACGGCATCCACCTGCACCTGGGCCGCAACGAGCTCGTCGGGGTTCATGCGGGGCTGCATGGTGGCAAGCAGGCGGCGCCGATCGCTGCCGGCAAGCAGTTCCCGTTCCGCCGCAGGACCGGGGAAGCCCAGGCTGATGCGCATGAGGAAGCGGTCCAACTGCGATTCCGGCAAGGGGAAGGTGCCCACCTGATGGGTGGGATTCTGGGTGGCGATGACGAAGAACGGCTCCGGCAGGGTGCGTGTCTCGCCCTCCACCGTGACCTGGTGCTCCTCCATGGCCTCGAGCAGGGCGCTCTGGGTCTTGGGGGTGGCGCGGTTCACCTCGTCCGCCAGTATTACCTGCGCGAACACCGGGCCGGGCACGAACTTGAAGCTGCCCTTTTCGCGGTCGTAGACCGACACACCGATCACATCGCCCGGCAGCAGGTCACTGGTGAATTGAATGCGGTTGAAGCGCAGGCCGAGACTCACCGCGAGTGTGTGCGCCAGCGTGGTCTTGCCCACGCCCGGCAGGTCCTCGATGAGGAGATGACCCCGCGCCAGCAGGCAGGTGAGCGCCAGGCGGATGGGGTGTGGCTTACCGAGTATCACTTCGCCGCAACATGCAGCGACCTCGTCGAGTTTTTTCTTCATGCAGGGAGTGGTCCGTGGCGCACGGCAGGTAAGCATAACAAGGCCCGGCGCAGCCAGCCCGAACACCTGCTAAGTTTGCGCAGTAGAGCGCGTACGAGGGTGGCTGCCATGAACCCGGATACCTTCACCTTCGCAAATGCCCGTGACGCCGCCGATCAACTGCTTCGCGCAGTGGGACTGGACGCCTACCTGTTCCAGGTGGAGCCGGACGGCAGCGACTGGCACCTGAAGGTGGAATGCGCCACCGAGGACGGCTGGCAATCACTGGAAATGGATGTGGACGAGGCGGAGTTGCTCGCGAGTTGCACCGACCCGGCAGCTTTTGAACGCCTCGAGGATCGACTGCGGGCGCGCCTGAGGGCGTGTCGGCGTGCCGACTGAATCTGGAGAGAGGATCCGTGAGGCCCGGCAATCACGGACAGTGGGATCCGCAGACCTGTCTTCACACACTATGAGCACTGTCGCCCTGCGTTGACGACGGAAGGGTGTCAGTCTTCCTCGCGCCAGCCTTCGTATTCGTCTTCGGGTCCAAGGTCCTCGATCTCTTCCAGACCCTCGTCCTCGCTCGTACGCTTGGGTATGCCGCTAAGGCGCGGGCGCTCCAGTTCGCTGAGCGGTGCTTCCCAGTCGTCCTCTTCCATGTCGGTTTCGGTGTAATCGAGCGTCTCCTCGTCGAAATCGTCCACAGGGCCGCTCCAGTCCTCGGGCGCCTCGGTGAGTTCGATGTCCATGTCGTACCAGGTGTCGACATCCAACGCTTCAAGGTCGCCGTCGAAGTGCTGGATTTCCACAGTGCCCTCGTCCTCATCCACCGCGACCACCTCGAAGCGATAGCCCTTGTCCAGGTGGCGGTACCAGTTCCCTACGATCGGGTCAGCATCGGTTGCCATGACGAATTTCCGCCTTAGACGAGCTTGATCGGATCTTAGAGAACTTGAAGGTGGGCGCCAATGCGCAGCACCTGGAATACGCGCCTTGCCTATGTTTGGTGCCCATGCCCCCGGCGGCGTAAAATATGCGCCCCCTTTCGCCACACTGCCATGAACTACCAGGATCACTTCGACGTCATCGTCATCGGCGGCGGCCACGCCGGCACCGAGGCCGCGCTCGCCAGTGCGCGCATGGGTGTGCGCACGCTGCTGCTGACGCACAACATTGAGACCCTTGGGCAGATGAGTTGCAATCCGGCCATCGGCGGTATCGGCAAGGGACACCTGGTAAAGGAAGTGGACGCCCTGGGCGGGGCCATGGCCCACGCGGCCGACTGCGCCGGCATCCAGTTCCGCATCCTCAACGCCAGCAAGGGCCCGGCAGTGCGTGCCACCCGTGCCCAGGCCGACCGTGCCTTGTACCGGCGCGCCATCCGCGTGCTGCTGGAAAACCAGCCCAACCTGACCCTTTTCCAACAGGCAGTGGAAGACCTCATTGTGGAAGGCACCCGTGTCACGGGCGTGGTGACCCAGGCCGGGTTGCGCTTCGCGGCCCCCAGCGTGGTGCTCACCACGGGCACCTTCCTCGCCGGCCGTATCCATATCGGTGAGGCCAACTACGAAGGGGGCCGCGCCGGCGACCCTCCGGCCAACGCCCTGGCCCGTCGCCTGCGCGAACTCATGCCGCGCGTGGCGCGCCTCAAGACCGGCACGCCGCCGCGCCTGGATGCGCGCAGCATCGATTTCAGCGTCATGCAGGCCCAGCCCGGCGACGACCCGGCGCCGGTGTTCTCATTTCTGGGCAGCGCGCAGGAACACCCCCGCCAGGTGAGCTGTTACATCACCCACACCAACGCGGCCACCCACGACATCATCCGCGGCGGCCTCGACCGTTCACCCATGTATGCCGGGCGCATCGAAGGCATCGGCCCGCGCTACTGCCCGTCCATCGAAGACAAGGTGGTGCGTTTCGCCGATCGTGACACCCACCAGATCTTCCTGGAACCGGAAGGCCTGGAGACCAACGAGATCTACCCCAACGGCATTTCCACCAGCCTGCCCTTCGACGTCCAGTACGCCCTGGTGCGCTCCATCCGAGGCCTGGAAAAGGCCCACATCGTGCGCCCCGGCTACGCCATCGAATACGACTTCTTCGACCCCCGCGACCTCAAACCGAGCCTGGAGACCCGTGCCCTGGAAGGCCTGTTCTTTGCCGGCCAGATCAACGGCACCACCGGCTACGAGGAGGCCGCGGCCCAGGGCCTGCTGGCCGGCATCAACGCTGCCCGCCGTGTGTCCGGGCGCGAGGCCTGGTGGCCGCGGCGCGACCAAGCCTATCTGGGCGTGCTGGTGGATGACCTCATCACCTGCGGCACCAGCGAGCCCTACCGTATGTTCACCAGCCGCGCCGAATACCGTTTGCTGCTGCGCGAGGACAACGCCGACCTGCGCCTGACGCCCATCGGCCGCGAGCTGGGCGTGGTGGACGACGCGCGCTGGGCCCGCTTCGAGCACAAGCGCGAGGCCATCGTGCGCGAGCAGCAGCGCCTGCGTGCAACCTGGGCGCGCCCGGGCCAGCCGCTCGGCGAGGCCGCCGGCACCTTGCTCGGCCAACCCCTGGCACGCGAATACCGTCTGTCCGAGCTGCTTGCACGCCCCGAGCTCAGCTACGCGGCGCTCACGGCACTGCCCGGCGCGGGCCCCGCTGCGGAGGACCCGCAGGTGGCCGAACAGGTGGAGATCCAGGCCCGCTATGCCGGCTACATCGAGCGCCAGGAGACGGAGATTGCGCGCCAGCGCCGCCACGAAGAGCTGCCGCTCCCGGCCGATCTGGACTACGCGGAAGTGCTGGGCCTGTCGTCCGAGGTGCGCGAGAAGCTCGCCCGTCACCGCCCGCTGAGCCTGGGCCAGGCCGGCCGCATCCCGGGCGTGACGCCCGCAGCCATTTCCCTGTTGCTGGTGCACCTGAAAAAGACGGAGCGGCGCAGCGCATGAGCGACGATCGCACACGCCTGGTCGCCGGCGCGCTTGCACTGGGCCTGGAGCTGGATGCAGCCGCCGTGGAGCGGCTGCTGGCCTATCGTGACCTGCTGGCGAAGTGGAACCGCGCCTACAACCTCACTGCGGTGCGCGACCCGGCGGAGATGATCGAGAAGCACCTGCTCGACAGCCTTTCCGTGGCCGCGTACGTCCACGGTGATCGCATCTGCGACGTGGGCACCGGCGGCGGCCTGCCGGGTATTCCGCTGGCCATCGTCCATCCCGGACGTCGTTTCACCCTGCTCGACAGCAACGGCAAGAAGACGCGTTTCCTGGTGCAAGCCGTGGCGGAACTGCAACTGCAAAACGTGACCGTGGTCCACGCCCGCGCCGAACAGCACCGGCCGGCGGTGCCGTGCACCACCGTCGTCACTCGCGCGTTCGCCACGCTAGCTGATATGCTCGCCGCCTCCGGGCACCTGCTCGCCCCCGACGGTGTGTTTCTCGCCATGAAGGGCGTATACCCGCAGGAGGAACTGGCGGCGGTGCCGCCGACGTTTCACGTGCAAGACGTCCTGGAACTGCACGTACCCGGACTGGAAGGCACCCGCCACCTGGTGCGCATCGCGCCTGCGGGTCAAGAGGGGTGAATGCCATGGGCAAGGTCATTGCGGTAACCAATCAGAAGGGCGGCGTCGGCAAGACGACCACCTGCATCAATCTCGGCGCCTCCCTGGCCGCCACCAAGTCGCGCGTGCTGGTGGTGGACATGGACCCGCAGGCCAACGCCACCGCCGGCAGTGGAATCGATCGCAGTGCCCTGGAGCGCTCCAGCTATGACCTGTTGCTCGGCCACGCCGACGCGTCCGAGGTGATCGTGCACGCCGATAAGGCCGGCTACGACATGGTCCCCACCACCTCCGACCTCACCGCGGCCGAGGTGGAGATGTTGCAGTTGCCTCAGCGTGAACGCCGTTTGCGCGAGGCCCTGCATCCGGTGCGCGCCGATTACGACTTCATCCTCATCGATTGCCCGCCGTCCCTGAACATGCTCACCGTGAATGCGCTGGTGGCGGCGGATTCGGTGCTCATCCCCATGCAGTGCGAGTACTACGCCCTGGAGGGCCTGAGCGCGCTGCTCGACACCATCAACCAGATCCGTAGTTCGGTAAATCCGCGCCTGGAACTGGAAGGTCTGTTGCGCACCATGTTCGACCCGCGCAACAACCTGGCCAACGACGTGTCCGCGCAGCTGCTCAACCACTTCGGCGACAAGGTGTACCGCACCATCGTGCCGCGCAACGTGCGTCTCGCCGAGGCGCCCAGTCACGGCCTGCCCGTCATCACCTACGACCGCACCTCGCGCGGCGCCATCAGCTATCTCGCCCTGGCCGGCGAGATCCTGCGGCGTAGTGACGAACGTGCGGCCGTGGCCGTCTGAGGAACATCATGGCTGCAGCAAAGAAACGTGGTCTCGGTCGCGGACTCGATGCCTTGCTCGGTCCCGGCGCTGGGGTCTCCCCCGCTCTGAGCGACGAGGGCGACCTGCGCAACCTGCCGGTGGACGTCATCCAGCGTGGGCGTTACCAGCCGCGCGTGGACATGCACCCGGAAAGCCTGGAAGACCTGGCGGCCTCGATCCGTGCCCAGGGTGTGGTCCAGCCCATCGTGGTGCGTCCCATCGCCGCCGGGCGCTACGAGATCATCGCCGGTGAGCGCCGCTGGCGCGCCACCCAGATGGCCGGGCTGCACGAGATCCCCGCGGTGGTGCGCGACGTGCCCGACCATGCCGCCATGGCCATGGCCCTCATCGAGAACATCCAGCGCGAGGCCCTCAACCCCATGGAAGAGGCCCACGCCCTGCACCGGCTCATCGAGGAATTCCAGATGACCCACCAGGCCGTGTCCGACGCCGTGGGCCGCTCGCGTGCCGCCGTGTCCAACCTGCTGCGCCTGCTCAGCCTCAACGAGGACGTGAAGCGCCTGCTGGAAAACGGCGACCTGGAAATGGGCCACGCCCGCGCCCTGCTGGGCCTGGAGGGCGGGTTACAGGATCAGGCAGCGCGCACGGTGGTGGCCAAGGGCCTGTCGGTGCGTGAGACCGAACGCCTGGTGCGCCAGCTTCAGGCCGGCCCCAAACCCGCGGCCACGCCGAAGGTCGACCCGGACGTGCGCCGCCTGGAACAGGACCTCTCCGAGCGCCTCGGCGCCAAGGTGGCCATCCAGGACAGCAAGGGCAAAGGCAAGCTGGTGATCCACTACAACAGCCTGGACGAGCTGGACGGCATTTTGAATCACATCAGGAACGAATAAGTAAACCCAATATTGATAGAAGCAAAAGAGGTTGGGTTAATAAGCAGAAAGCAGCAGGTAGATCCGCGCTTTTGTGGTGGACTGCCGAAATCCAAAATTGTTGGATACCACACTCAAGGAGGAGGATATGACAAGGGCGCAAAAAACTTTCCCCAGGACGTCAAATGTGTGCAGGCGCTGCTAAATGTATACCTGCGCACAACAAAATCGCCCTTCCTGATCATTGATGGTGTCAATTCACCTTCCCTCGAAGCCGCAATTAAACGGTTCCAAACTGAACACATGAAGCTGGCGAGAACGGCGGATGGCCGAGTCGATTCAGCTGGCAAAACTTTCAGGCTGCTGAAATCAGTGTTGTCTAGCGTGTTCGTGGCGGAAGCGATTACGGCGCCGAACTATGGTGTCGTCACGTGGGCTTCAGAAGGTCAGGAAGGTGGTCGTTACCACAGTCGGAAATTGCACGTTCCCTCTCCTTTGTCAGGTTTAACCCTTGGGCGTGGATATGATTGCTACCGAAAAAGCCCCTCGAAGATCAAGAGCGATCTCATGCTATGCGGTCTAGGAGCTCGTGAGGCGGAACTACTCGGTAGGGCATCTGGACTCTCTGGTACTGCTGCGGCCTAATTTATAATTAATAATGATTTGTTGGACTTCCAGATTTCTCCCTCTCAACAGAAAGCGCTATTCAAGGTGAGCTACGATGAGCAAGCCACAGAAGCACGCCGAATATGCGAGAAACCGGATGTGAAGGAGTTGTACGGCGAGACCGATTGGGGAAAGCTCCATCACGCAATTCGAGAGATAACAATCGATTTGAAGTTTCGTGGTGATTACACGAGATCCTCGCGTAAGTTTATACAAACGTGTATTGCTGGAAACGATCTCGTTGCGTTTACGCGTCAACTAAAGGACCTCAGCAAGTGGCCTCACGTTCCCCCTAATCGCTTCGAGCGGCGCGCTGCGTTTCTTGACAACGCCAAATGATCGTTGAGGGCCCGTACGTGAAACATTCAATATTTTCTTGGGTAGTCCTTCTTATCGGCTGTATCGCGATTTCCTTTCAATCCAATGCGGCCGAACTACCACCTTCTATCAACAACGTAGAAACGAAGCGGGTTGGCGACCACCTCATTCGGCTGATCCGCTACAACATGGAACTTGAGCCAATAATTGAGATCGAGGTACTCACGACGCCCAGCGTGAGAGTCGTCAATAAGATGACGATCAGGGGTATTGACGCCGATGGAGAGCACTTGGATTTCGGTGATTCCGACGGCACGTTTGTCGAGGCGGCGCAGATCGTAAGAGACGGGGTAGATTTCGCGGTCGAATATTTTTACTCTCGAGGCGGATCCAGTATCTTCGAATGCCATGTGCCGGTGAACGGTGGGCAGATTGGTATGCCAAAGTGCGTCAGCCAGTAGCGTGTTAATGGGGGTCGCGCATTAGCCGGCCCGGAGTCAAGGGCGAATCTGCTAGAACCTGCTGGTTTTTTTGCCAGCAGGTTTTTTGTAACTACTCGCCCCCCTTTTGCCGTGGCGGCGATCAATTCTGTTTATCCGTTGATCGAGCCATGATCAAATGTGCGCCATATTCT